>JANJXJ010000047.1 GCA_024709105.1 Lentimicrobium sp.
AAGTAAAAAAATCTTTAGATTTGGGGTTACTAATTGCATAGTTTTGCAATAAAACATTTTAATAAAGATTTGAGCAGTACATTGCATTGTAAAAACCGGTAAAACCCGCAAAATTGAGTCTTTTTAATAAACTGAACCAATATTTTTACAGCAGAAGCATATCTTTTCAATTAAAGATAGGCACAGTCATGTTTGCTATTGTTGCTGCTCTGGTAATTGGAATAGTATGGTCGTTTTTTGAAGGCCGTAAACTTAAACAAGAGCTGGCTGACGAGGAAGAGAAATTCAGACAATCCAAAAACATTGAACTGGAAACTGAAATAAGGTCAGCCATTGACTATATTGAATACAACCGTTCCAATGCGCAGGCCCGCATGAAACTTGAGCTTCAGATGCGTGTTGATGAAGCATGGAAAATAGCTGACAATATATATAAAGAAAATGCAGGCAAAAAAAGCAGGGCTGAAATCGAGAAAATGATCAAGGATGCAATTCGTCCGATTCGTTTTGCCAATGAAAGGGGAGATGTTTTTATTTATAATCTTAATGGTGTTTCGGTATTATTGCCTCGTAGCCCCGACAAGGAAGGTACAAATAGTATAAATCATCAGGATAACAAAGGAAATCCTGTAGTAAAAAAAGAAGTTGAACTGCTGAAGCAAGTTGACAGGGGCTATCTTGAATATTACAATAAAAATGAATTCAGTAAAGGAGATTCAATTCTGCAAAAAAGCACTTATGTCAGAAAATTTGAACCTCTGGGATGGTATTTGGGTAGTAAAGATTATCTGGCTGATTTTGAAGCAGATTTGAAAAAGGATATTCTGGAGCGTTTATCAAAAGTAAGATTTGGTGTTGATGGATACGTATTTGTAAATACGGTTGATGGTTATGCTCTGGTTTCTAATGGTGAGCGCTACACAAAACCTTACAATATACTTGAATCGGACGACCAAAACTGGAAAACAGTTTTTAAAAATCAGCAGCAATTGTTTCATGGATCCGGAAAAGGTTATCTTGAATATAGTTTCAAACGATTGTCAAGCAACGATCTTGAAGAAAAAATAACCTATTTTTCGTCCGTTAAATCCTGGGGATGGATTGTAGGAGCTGGTTATTACAAATCCGAGATTACAGACCACATGAAGGCAAAATTGGCCGGTATTCAGGAATTGAAAAGAAAAGCATTTTTCCAGATTATCATTGTTATGATTCTGTTGGTGTTTATTATTTGGCAGTTTGCCGGTTTCATGTCGAACAGAATTCTGCAAGGCTTTAAACTTTTTGAGCTTAATTTCAGAAAATCTACCACAGAAAGCAGCGAATTAGATACCAATGAACTGGCATTTACCGAATTCAGGCAATTGGCCTCCTCTGTCAACGAAATTACCAGACAACTCAATATTACCAGCAAAAACCTCATTAAAGAGCAGTCTTTGCTCAGGTCGCTGATTGATTCAAATCCCGATTTTATTTTCTTTAAAGACCTTAACAGCAATTATGTAGGTTGTAATCGTGCATTTTCTGAGTACCTGGGAATCAGCGAAAATGAGTTGATCGGCAAAAACGATTTTGATTTCTTCTCACGGGAATATGCCGAGAAATATCATGAAAATGACAGAATTATTGTAAAAGAACAAAAACCCATCAGAACTGAAGAATGGATCACCCTGGCGGATGGCAGCAGACACCTGATGGATACCTTTAAAGTACTCTATTACGATAAAAGCGGGAAAGCCTTGGGCATTATGGCCATCAGCCGCGATATCACCGAACTCGAAGAAACCCGCATCAATCTTAAAACCGCTAAAGACAAAGCCGAAGAAGCCGATAAACTAAAAACAGCATTTCTGGCCAATATGAGCCACGAAATCCGCACACCGATGAATTCTATTATTGGCTTCTCAAATCTGCTTATTGAGGAAAATCTTACTGCCGGTGAAAAAGAAGAATATGTCGGACATATCAACCATGGTAGCGAAACCCTGCTAAAACTGATTGACGATATTATTGACATTGCTAAAATAGAAGCCGGTCAGCTGAGTGTTTCTTTCGACTCCTGCAATCTGAATGATGTAATGAATGAATTGTATGTTACTCATGCCAGTTTGCTATCCAGGCGGCACAAAAATCACATCAGACTTATCAAAGAAGTATCTGTACTCTCAAAAGGTGCTGAGATTCACACCGATGAGTTCAGGCTAAAACAGGTACTTTCCAATTTGTTGGTAAATGCTATTAAATTTACCGATGAAGGAAGCATTACTTTTGGGTTTAATCAATTGGGTGATTTTCTGGAGTTTTACGTAAAGGATACAGGCATAGGCATCAGCCCCGAAGGGCAACAGGTGATTTTCGACCGCTTCAGGCAAGATAACCAGAATGGTATAAAACATGCCGGAGGGACCGGTTTGGGATTAGCCATATCGCAACACATTGTTAATCTGCTGGGTGGACAAATAAAAGTTGACTCAATCTATGGGCGAGGTTCAGTATTCTCATTTACAATTCCTTATTCTCCCGGTGAAAAGAAACAAACTGTAATTGTTGATAATCAGCCGCGTAAATTTGATTACAACTGGAATGGGAAATCTCTGCTGGTGGTAGAGGATATTGAGTCTAATTTTAAATTTATTTACGCTGCACTCTTCAGAACTGGTATAAAAATACTTCGCGCTGTTGATGGACTTGAGGCCCTGAATCTGGTAAAGAATAACCCTGAAATTGATATTATTCTCATGGATGTTAATATGCCTGTGATGAATGGTTACGAAGCCACCACCGAAATTAAAAAATTACGGCCCGAACTCCCGGTTATTGCTCAAACTGCCTATGCCATGCAGGGCGAAGCCCAAAAAAGTGCCAATGCCGGTTGCGATGCCTATCTCTCAAAACCTGTTGACCTGCAATCGCTGTTTGATGTAATGAGCAGGTATCTGAACACATAAAAAAATCTCCGGCCTGTTTCCAAACCGGAGATACTCGCCACTTTTTCAGTGTTTATTTCGGTTGATAATAACAAACTTTGGGAGAAACAATCTTTTCTTCCTTTTTCAGTTTTTTAATCGCATTATCAACGTCTTTTTTGTCAATACCAGCTATTTCAGCTATTTCAGCACCCTTCAGGGGTTTGCCGGCTTCGGCTAAGGTTTTTAAAACCAGTTCGGTTGTTTCCATAATTGATTGGGTTTATTCAAGTGAATGTACAACAAGTCCGCTTCGCAGTTTGGGCTCAAACCAGGTGGTTTTCGGAGGCATAATATTTCCTGAATCGGCAATATCAATCAATTGCTGAAGAGAAACAGGATAAAGCGCAAAAGCAGCTGCCATTTCTCCGTTGTCAACCCTGCGTTTTAATTCACCAAGTCCTCTGATTCCGCCCACAAAATCAATGCGTTTTGAGGTTCTTAAGTCTTTGATGTCAAGTATTTCGTCGAGCACCAACTGCGAGAGTACGGTAACATCAAGCACCCCGATCGGGTCGTTGTCATTATAAGTTCCTTCGCGGGCTGTGAGCGAATACCATTTTCCATCAATATACATGCTGAAGTTGTGCAAAGCAACGGGCTTGTATATCTCAGCACCTTTTTCCTCAATGATAAAAACTGTGTTAAGCTTTTCAATAAAAGCTTCCTTACTTAATCCATTCAAATCAGTAACTACGCGGTTGTAGTCAATAATGGTGAGCTGATCTGAAGGAAAATGCACTGCCAGAAAGAAATTATACTCTTCATTTCCGGTATGACCGGGATTGGCATTCTTTTTTTCGTTTCCAACCAAAGCTGCTGCTGCAGTACGGTGATGCCCGTCAGCAACATAAGTATAAGGCACTTTGGAAAACAGCTCAGCAATTCTGTCAATAATTTCTTTATCTCTTATTGTCCAGAAATGGTGGCCAAAACCATCATCAGCGGTAAAATCATAGTCAGGTGCCTGATTTTTTACCACATCTGCTACAATGGCATCTATTTCAGCTACAGATGGATAGGTAAAGAACACAGGCTCCATGTTGGCATTGGTTACCCTTACATGTTTCATGCGGTCTTCTTCCTTATCTTTGCGGGTAAGTTCGTGCTTTTTAATGATGCCGTTCATGTAATCCTCAACTCCGGCACAGCCAACAATCCCGTACTGGGTTTTGCCGTTCATAGTCTGGGCATAGATATAGAGGTACTCTTCGGTATCCATAACCAGCCATCCTTTTGATCTGAAAGCAGCAAAGTTCTCAGCAGCCTTGTTGTAAACCTGCTCATCATGCTCGTCAAGATCAACGGGCAGATCAATTTCTGGCTTGATGATGTGCAGCAATGAATAAGGATTTCCTTCGGCTTCAACGCGCGCTTCGGCTGAATTAAGCACATCGTAAGGTCGTGATGCAAGTTCTTTTGCAATTTCAACAGGCGGACGCAGCCCTTTGAATGGTTTTAAAATTGCCATAAAATTTTGTGGTTGATGGTTTATATTGATTTGTTTATTCCCAAAAAAACATACCTCTTGCACTCCGCAAATACGGCGTAAAAGAGGTTTAAGCACGGCAAAAGTAAAATTTATTCGATAAAAAAGTGTGTGTGAATAATGTTTTTGACAAAAATTAATCAGGATCTTCAGGACTTAGGTCGGCAGCGCGCTGAAGTGACCCGATAAGTGCCCCTATCATTTTGGTCATTTCCATTAGTTGTCCGCGCGAATCGTCAACTTCAACCTGAGTGAAATAATTTAGTTTGCCAGCCAGTGTAGTAAATACAACACATTCGCGAACAGCACTTTTGGCCATTTTTAAGTAATAAATAAACTGGCTTTTGTTACGTGCTGACCCTTCTGAAATGTTTAACGAAATGGCCTGAGCTGATAACATAAACCGGCTGCCAATTCCGTTGGGGTTATCATTCGGGAATAAATCACTGTGCCTGACAAGCCATTCAATGTAATCCAGAGATTTGTGGTATATCCTTAAATCTTCAAATCTAAAGAAGGTAACCGCTTTTTCGAGTTCAGAATCCATAGTGTGTGTGGTGTGTTTGGTGATTAATGTGTTATTGAATTGCTTAACAATCAGACAATACAAAAGTAAGGGACAGAACACGTTGTGCCTTAGGTCATGTTCTGTCCCACTCTTGCGCTTATTTATTTACTTTGAAGGTGGTAATGCCTTTTTCAAAGAAATCAACAATCTGTCTGGCTGCTGCCAATCCTGCATTTATATTGGCTTCGGATGTCTGTGCACCCATTTTCTTTGGAGTAAAGAAGTATCTTCCGCTGTATTTTTCAGCAATCTCTGCTTTATTATCAGGTTCAATATCGCTGAGATATTTAAAATCTGGCCTGTTTTCGAAAACTTTAAGTAAGCCATCCTCGTCAATTACCTCTTTGCGGGCTGTGTTTACCAATGTGGCCCCCTTGGGCATCAACGACAATAAATTTTCTCCGATTGATTTTTTGGTTTGTGCATTTGCAGGAATATGCAGTGATATGTACTGACAACCTGAATAGAGTTTCTCAATGGTATCAACAGGTTTAACTCCGTCTTTCTCCATTGCTTCTGCAGAAACAAAGGGGTCAAAGGCAAACACATCCATGCCAAATCCTTTGGCAATTAAAGCAACGTATTTGCCTACATTTCCGTAGGCATGTATACCAATATTTTTGCCTCTTAGTTCGGTACCTGAGGCTCCGCTGAAATTAGCCCGTGCTGAATAAACCATCATTCCGAATACAAGCTCGGCTACAGCGTTGGAGTTCTGACCGGGTGTATTCATCGCTACAACACCTTTTTCGGTTGCAGCTGCCAGATCAATGTTGTCATATCCGGCACCAGCTCTTACCACAATTTTGAGATTTTTGCCGGCTTCAATCACTTCGCGGCTGGCAATATCGCTGCGAATAATCATAGCGTCAACATCTTCAACAGCCTTAATCAGGTCATCCTGAGAGGTATACTTCTCAAGTAACCTCAGCTCATAGCCTGCTTTTTCAACAATTTCACGAATTCCGTCAACTGCAACCTTTGCAAATGGTTTGTCGGTAGCAACAAGAACTTTTTTCATAGTAGGGTAGGTTTGAAATAGGTTATAAAAGTAAGAAGGTTTATCATGCTAACCAAATTTTTTGAAAAAAATATGTACGAATCCGACCAAAAACCTGTTTTGATGTTCAATAACGTACATAATTCGTTAATTTTTTGTTAAATTCTTTGTCTGCGGTAATTTTTTAACTCAGATAACGCTTCAAAAGGTATGGTTTTTAGTGAGTTACTGTTTTTAGTAATTATTTCGCAGCACAACTCAAAAAATACTGCCCTTTCAATACTTTCTTTCAGACCTGGGGCAACAACAACCTGTCCGTGATTTTCCATCTGAATTATATTATTATCTGCAATAACTGCCGCCACCGTTTCAGCCAAAGCTGCTGAACCAGGCATGAGATAAGGTATATGAACTATACTGCCAATATAAACCGGAACTTCAATAATCACATTATAATTAGGTTTTTCTGCAAAACAAGCTACCGCTGTAGCACAGGGACTCTGGAAATGAAGCACGGCTCCGGCATCGGGTCTTGCTTTGTAAACTTCCAGATGAAGACGCCACTCACCGGAAACCTTCACCTGGTTTAACGGATTTCCTCGGGCATCTATAACACAAATCTCATCAACAGTTAGTTTTTCGAGCCAGGTACCGCTCCCCGAAATCAATATATTACCATCTTTCAGCCGCATGGAAATGTTACCGCTCGAACATCTTACCAACCCGAGCCGGCCTGCTTCCCTGGCCCAATAACATAAACTCTCTTTTTCTGCTTTATACTCAGTATTGCTCATTGTTTTTTTGCTTTCCATTGTAAAAGTAGCACTTTTCCTTCAGGTATCAATAATCTGGTTGAATAGAATTCATAATAATCGTAAACTTAATTGCAACTGATACGTTTCTTATTCGTTTCTTTTTAATTACCTTTGATAATCTTTTTGTTTTTCGGAAAAACAACTCCTGATTTTAACTGGAAATTTGACAGGCGTAAACGCAAAAAAAATCAATTTCAATAATTTACACATGAAGAAAGCTACTCTTGGTTTATTGCTGCTGGTGATTGGGTTAACGGCTCATACCCAAACCTGGTTCGATATCGGATTGAAAGGAGGCATCGGAACTTCATTCTGGTATAACAAACAGATATTTGATGACCAGAAGATCGTGCACAAATTCCAGCCGGGTTACACCTTCGGCGGAAAATTCGGGTTTAATTTCATTCAGGAGCATCAGATTACCTTCGATATTCTGAAATCATCTTTCAGTCAGGACTTTACATACCGGCCCGAAGGCTGGACAGCCGTTTCGGATGCCCGCCGCGAATTTACGATAGGAGGGTTGGATATGTTGCTGATGTATCGTACCAATCGCAACGGTACTTATTTCGAAATCGGCCCTCAGTGGTCGAAATACTCTTCGGTTGAATATGCCGACAACGGAGGCGATTTTATCACTCCACTTGAACCGGCCGACCTGGTGAATAAAAGCAATTTTGGCATTGCCATGGGCTTTGGTGGTTATATCTTTGGAACTGATAATTTTGGAGTTTCTACCGGCCTCAGATTCAATTATATGTTTAATGATCTTGCATCGTCCGACGCCCGGGATGCCAATTTCCCGATTTTTATTCCTAAAGAATCTACCAATCCTACCAATAACCTTGGAGTGATTTTTATGATCGAACTAAACTACGATTTTGGATACCTGGTTAGTCCACGATGCGGAACACGGGGAAAATTATTTGTGCTGTAATGATTTAAGAAATAAAAAAAATCCCGCCCTCTCCCGGGCGGGATTTTTTTTAGTGAATGATCAGCACTTTACTTTCTGTGGTTTTCTGTCCTCTTAGTTTTATGATATAAGTGCCTGGTAGCAAGGAACTATCATCCAACGAACTTAGGCTGTGCGTATAATGCTAATTTATAAATAGAGACGCTGAGCGGAATTTTCAATTCCGCTCAATGTAATGTACTTTTATATTAGCCCCGGTTTTAGCGAAAAATCAGCACTTTACTTTCTGTGGTTTTCTGTCCGGTTAGTTTTATGATATAAGCGCCTGGTAGCAAGGAACTAACATCCAGGGAACATTGACTGAGCGTTTAATGTTAATTTATAAATAGAAGCGCTGAGCGGAATTTGAAATTCCGCTCAATGTAATGTACTTTTATATTAGCCCCGGTTTTAGCGAATGATCAGCACTTTACTATCTGCGGTTTTCTGTCCGGTTAGTTTTAAGATATAAGCGCCTGGTAACATGGATCTAACATCCAGCGGACTCATAATTTTATAGTTGTTGTTTTTCCTCACTATTTTTCCTGACTGATCCATGATTTCCAGTTTGTAATACTCATCTGCATCCTGACTTTTGATATTTATTCTTACAACATCAGAAGCTGGATTTGGCAGAACAATCAGATTGCTTTCAGATGATTTTCTGTAGCTTACGCTGTATGGAACAAGATTCTGAAAAAATCTGGTTATTCCGGAAAACAACATCTGCCTGTCACTTTCTTCAAGTATAAAAGCCGGGTCAAACATCAGGGAAACCGAAGCGCCATATGATTTTGAATCAATATATGACAGTCCGCTGACATAGCCGGCCAAAGCATAATCAGCAGGACCCATCCTGTAAAATGGAATTGCATTGTTTACACCAGTGCATCCATCGGCCCACCATAATGTCTCATAAATCCACACGAGTGTGTCAGGCACATTCGTAACCGGAAAATTTTCCTCATAAATCATCATGGGAACACCCAGTCCACCATCATCACCATAAGACTGAACATTGTATTCGGCAATGCCAAGAAAATAGCTTGCAAAGTCACCCTCCGAAAAAATTACAGGAGCCGCTCCATAACGGTCATAAAGAAAATCGTTGCCCATTACCCACAACATTCCTCCCGATTCCAGGTATAACATCAGTTCCTGATTATCAGAATCATCTCCATTCCAGAAATACCGCCCTACGCCATCGGAGGAGGTGTACCAGATCACTAAACGGTAATCTGACATTTCTGCGTAGGTTGGGCCGCGCAGGCTGTCGATGGCATTAAAAAATTTCAGTTCATCAAACTCATTGGTCGCCTGCAAAGAGTTAAAAACAGTTTCGGTATTCGGAAAAAATACCGAGTTATCGTGCACAAACATTGCTCTTATAGGTCCAACTGCATGTGCAGACCTGAAAGCAATAAACATAATGACAATGAACATTGTAAATTTACCTTTCATAACTTATTGGTTTTGTGGTTAATTGATTTTAAACTGAATGGTTACCGGCAGATGGTCAGATAAGTAAGGCCATTGATCCCTGAAATCGGTAATATTATTGGAAATCACTTCAACATCCCAGGTGGTAAACAGATAGTCAATTATTCTGTCGGGCACAAAACTGCGGTCAAATCCGGTAAAAGTGAAATCAGGTCCCGAAAGTAATACTCCGTTTCTTTTGCGGCTGTCAGAGAGTACAATTTCGTTATCTGCGTATGTTAGAATTCTGTATGCCCGGTGTTGGGCTGTAACATTAAAATCCCCTGCAACAACCACTGGTAAATTATTATTCGACAATTCTGCAGCTTTTCTAATCAGCAGTGCTGCACTTTCAATACGTGCAGTATCTCCCTGATGGTCAAAATGGGTATTCATAAAAATAAATCTCTTTTTGCTGCTTTTTACTTCAAATTCAGCCCAGGTTACTACCCGGTTGCAGGCAGCATCCCAACCGCGGCTTCCGGCAATATCAGGGGTTTCAGATAACCAGAAAGTACCCGATCTGATTGGCTTTACAACCGATGAATTATAAAACACAGCGCTGAATTCTCCGCCATTTTTTCCGTCGTCGCGCCCGACACCAATGCTTTTAAAACCTTTCAGCTTTTTTCTCAGGAATTTCATCTGATTGTACAATGCTTCCTGAACACCAAGAACATCGGGCTGCTGCCGCATAATTTCAGCCGCGAGTCCGTCTTTTCTGAAACGCCAGGCGCACTCGCCATCCGAATCTGTGTCAAGTCTTATATTCCAGGTCATGGCAGAAAGCAGCCCTGTTTCCTGAGCAGGTGATGAAAAACTTATCAACAGTACCGGCAATAATGCAAGTAAAATCAGGATCTTCTTAGTTCTCATTTAATTTGAATTGAAAAAGCAGCTATAAAATTACAAAATTTAATCATGAATTAATCTCTGAATCCTGCAGGATTATACAATAAAAGTTAGTTCGCTTTTGCTGAGCACAACTTAACAATCTCTTCAACCATCAAGCGGTCGGTTTGTACCGTGGCAAACTCATCCAAACCCTTACCTGCCATATAAACTCCGGTTTTTTTGTACGACATTCTGCCAGATATGCTGCGGCTGGCCGATAAATGGAATTCACTGGCACCGGTTGCTTCTGCCAGCTGAAGTATATTACCGGCATTAATTCCGCTTCCCGGCATAATAATGATCCGGCCGGTAGCTTTTTCAATCAGCTGTTTAATTATTTCTGCTCCTTCCATAGCTTTATTGGCCTGTCCAGAAGTAAGGATTCTGTGGCATCCCAGCTCAATAATTGCTTCCAGGGCTTCATACGGATTGCGTACCATATCAAATGCTCTGTGAAAGGTTACCTGCATGGGGGCTGCCATTTCTATCAGGTCTTTCATCCGGCAGGTGTCCACTGTGCCATCGGTATTAAGCATTCCCGTAACTATTCCGTGAGCACCGTTCTTTTTAGCTGTTAAAATGTCGGCCTTCATAATATCAAACTCAGCCCGGGTGTAGTTAAAATCTCCGGTGCGCGGCCTGATCAGCACAAAAACCTTTAATTTGAGATTTCTGCACGAATAATGAATCATTGCCTCGGAAGGAGTAAGGCCGCCTTCGCTGAGTGCAGAGCAAAGCTCAATTCTGTGGGCTCCTCCGCGGTTTGCAGCAATGGCTGACTCAATGGTTCCTGCACAAATTTCTATAATCCTTATGTCGTTCATCGGGTTAATTCAGATTAATGGTGGTAGCAATTTTTGGGTGATCAATCTCCTCGTGATGATTGATTACACAAAGGTCATACTTTAAATTTTTGTCTGCAAGGAAAATAAGGTTTAATCAAAAAATCAAATGCTGTGTGCTTAAAATCATTTTCTGGTATCGTAAAAAATGGTAATATTGTACACCGAAACAGCTGCATAAAATTGAAAGGTAAAGTTGTGATAATCACCGGAGGATCTTCCGGTATAGGTTTGTCTCTGGCACACGAATTCGGACGGCAGGGGGCATTTGTGGTTATTTCAGCCCGAAATGCTGAGCGACTGAATGCCGCACTGAGCGATCTTCACTGGCAGGGTATTGAGGCTATGGCAGTGGTGGCAGACGTTAGTAAAGAGGAAGATTGTAAAAATCTGATTCAAAAAACTTTTGATGAAAAAGGCAGAATAGATGTACTGGTTAATAACGCCGGAGTTTCCATGAGAGCCGCTTTTAAGGATACCGATTTAAAAGTGCTGAAAACGCTGATGGATATTAACTTCTGGGGAACAGTATATTGCACAAAATATGCATTGCCGCACTTGCTTGAAACCAGAGGTTCGGTGGTGGGAATTATATCCATTGCCGGTTACATCGGGCTTCCCGGACGCACAGGTTATGCAGCTTCCAAATTTGCCATTCGCGGTTTCCTCGAAACTGTAAGGTGTGAAAATCTCAAGACAGGTTTACATGTGCTAATAGCAGCTCCCGGCTTTACTTCAAGCAACATCCGGAAAAGTGCGCTTACCGCCGATGGCACCCCGCAGGGCGAAACTCCCCGCGATGAAGCCAGTATGATGTCGTCGGAAAAAGCAGCTTACAAGATTGTTAAAGCTGTAAAAAAACGTAAAAATGAACTTATCCTCACTTTTCTGGAAGGTAAGTTTGCCGTAACCTTAAATCATTATTTTCCATCTCTGGTCAATATGCTGGTATTTAATCAAATGTCGAAAGAACCAGATTCACCGATCAGGTAGTACAAAATTATTTTAATCATCAACACCCATGAAACAACTAAAACTTGAAATCGGCCTGCTGGATGGTTTGGACGAATTGAAATTCGGCGATAGCCCTGAAACTGTTAAAACCATGGTAGGTGAGCCTCAGGAAATTGAAGGCCCCGACAATACCGACGAAGACCTGGATACCATCATCTGGAGCTACGACGAAATTGGCCTTACAGTATTCTTTGAAGGAAGAAACAACCATGTGCTTTCATGCTTCGAAACCGATAATCCACAAACTACCTTATTTGGTAAGAAGGTTTTTGAAATGACTGAAGATGAGATCATTGAACTTATGAAAGCCAATGAGTTTTCTCAAATCGACTCAGAAGTTGAGGAATGGGGTGAGAAAAGGGTTTCTTTTGACGAAGGCCTGATTGATTTTTATTTTCAGGAAGGAAAACTGGTAACTGTAAACTGGGGCGTTTTTGTAAATGAAGACGGCGAAATCGAAGAATTCGACGATTTCGAAGACGAAGACTAAAACATTAATCCATAAACTGACGCGGGTGATACTTCAGGATATTCATCCTGAGGTATTCCCTGTCTATATGAGTGTAAATTTCTGTGGTTGTGATGGATGCGTGTCCCAGCATCTCTTGCACCGAACGCAGATCTGCTCCGCCTTCAACCAGATGTGTTGCAAAACTATGCCTTAAAGTGTGCGGACTGATGGATTTATTGATGCCCGCCAGTTTTACCTGATTCTTTACAATATTAAAAATCATGGCCCGGGTAAGGCCTGTGCCCCGGTTGTTCAGAAAAACAATATCAGCAGCAGCCTTTTCTGCCTTTTGATGTACTCTTATTTCTTTAATGTAGCGGGTTACCTGATGAATTGCTTCTCTTCCTGCCGGAACTAACCGCTGTTTGTCGCCTTTACCGGTTACTTTTATAAAACCTTCATTAAAGTATAGATCTGATAATTTCAGGTTTACAAGTTCCGAAACCCTTAGCCCGCAACCATATAGCAATTCAAGAATGGCTTTATTCCGCTCGCCGTTCGGAAGACTCAGATCAAACGATTGTAAAATTTTCAGTATTTCATCCTGACTCAACACATCAGGCAGTTTGCGTCCTATTTTAGGCATTTCGAGCAACTCTGTAGGGTCCGATTTAATCTCGTTTTCCAGAATAAGATAATTGTAGAAAGCTCTGATTCCTGAAATTATTCGTGATTGAGAGCTTGCTTCCAGGCCAAGTTCATGAAGGGCAGCCACAAAATCCTGAAGCAATGCCAGATTAACATTCTCAGGATGAGTAACTCCTGAGTTCAAAGCAAAATCTCGCAATTTCGAAACATCGCGTTCATAAGCATCCACCGTATTTGCAGGCATTGATTTTTCAACCTGCAAAAATGCCCTGAAACCTTTTATGTAAATTTGCCAGTTCATGTTTGATATCAGCGGCTAAGTTAGTGAGTATTGAAGTAAATTTGCCTCAGGTTTTAAATGCCTGAATCTGTTTTTTTTAACAATGCGATGTTTATATTTTTACCAGGCATTATAAAATGCAGTAAATCAATGTAATAGATACTTGTAATTAGTCAAGTGCAGCAAAATCAATAAAATATAAAGATTTTTGTGCATTAGCCTTTGGTGAAATAAAAAATAGTTGTATTTTTGCAGTCCCAAATTTAAAGGCTTACAACAATGGCTAAGAAGACTAAAGAAGCAAGGATTCAGGTAATTCTGGAGTGCACTGAGCACAAAGCCAGCGGAGTTCCCGGAATATCCAGGTATATTACCACCAAGAATAAAAAGAATACTCCTGAAAGGCTTGAGCTTAAAAAGTTCAATCCCATTTTAAGGAAAGTAACTGTTCACAAAGAAATTAAATAATATAGTACCATGGCAAAGAAAGTAGTTGCAACCCTGAGGACTTCATCGGGTAAAGATTTTGCAAAAGTAATCCGTATGGTGCGTTCGGAAAAAACCGGAGCCTATACTTTTAAGGAAACCATCGTTCCCAACGATTCTGTTAAAGATTTTCTGGCAAAGAAGTAATCGCTTCTTATCACGATACAGCAGGGCCTTTTCTTCCTATTGAAAAGACCCTGTTTTTTATTTCCTGCAAGCGGTATCCTTCCTTTTTATAATTTTGCAACTGATTTCATCAATAACATCATATTTTCTGCATGGGTATTTTTTCTTTTTTCTCTCGCGATAAAAAACAAGACCTTGAAAAAGGCCTTGAAAAAACCAAAACCAGTTTCTTCGGGAAACTGTCAAAGGCTATTATAGGCAAGTCAAACGTTGATGACGAAGTGCTCGACAACCTGGAAGAAATTCTGGTTACTTCGGATGTTGGCGTTGAAACCACCCTCAAAATCATTGATCGCATTCAGCAACGGGTAAGCCGAGATAAGTATCTGGGTACATCAGAACTTAACCGAATACTGCGCGAAGAAATTACAGCCTTGCTCGACGAAAATAACGGCGACCATTTGATTACCGGATTCGATTTTCCCAAACGCGAACAACCTTATGTAATTATGGTAGTTGGCGTTAATGGAGTCGGAAAAACCACAACCATTGGCAAACTGGCTTATCAGTTCAAACAAGCCGGTAAAAATGTGGTATTGGGCGCTGCAGATACTTTCAGGGCTGCTGCCGTTTCGCAGCTTGAAATATGGGCCGAAAGGGTAGGTGTCCCATGCATTTCGCAGGGAATGGGAGCCGATCCGGCATCGGTAGCCTTCGACACACTCAAATCTGCCATTGCCAGAAACGCTGATGTGGTAATCATCGACACAGCCGGCCGCTTGCACAACAAAGTAAATCTGATGAATGAACTTTCCAAAATCAGGAAAGTAATGCAGAAACTCCTGCCTGATGCCCCCAACGAAATATTACTCGTTCTGGATGCATCAACCGGACAAAATGCCATTGAACAGGCGCGGCAGTTTACAGCTGCAACCGATGTTAATGCTCTGGCACTAACCAAACTCGATGGCACAGCCAAAGGAGGTGTGGTTATCGGAGTTTCCGACCAGTTTAAAATTCCGGTCAAATACATCGGAATTGGTGAAAAAATGACTGATCTTCAGCCATTTGTTAAGGAAGAATTCGTTGACTCCCTCTTTAGTTAATCTTCCGCATTTTTCTTAAAGATTCAGCATTCTTGAAAACCAGACTTTCAAAAAACCAAACGGTTAACATACTTACGCTGGGCTGCTCAAAAAATTTGGTAGACTCAGAAGTACTTCTCAGACAACTGCAGGCCGCAGGCTTTAAAATTTTGCATGATAGTGATAAACAGGCCGATGTGGTAATAGTGAATACCTGCGGCTTTATTCACGATGCCAAAGAGGAATCCGTAAATACCATTCTTCAGTACACGCAGGCCCGTAAAAACGGTGATCTGCAAAAACTTATTGTAATGGGTTGTCTGTCTGAACGCTACAAAGAGGAGCTTATCCGCGAAATACCTGAAGTGGATGCATTCTTTGGCGTGAACGATGTAAACGCCATACTGCAATCACTAAATTCCGAATTTAAAGATGCACTTCTTGGAGAAAGGGTAATTACTACATTGCCGCATTATGCCTATCTCAAGATTTCGGAGGGATGCGATCGTACTTGCTCTTTCTGTGCAATTCCGGGAATCAGAGGAAAAAATATTTCCAGATCTGTTGAGAGTCTGGTAAAAGAAGCTTCTTTCCTTGTTGATCAGGGGGTTAAAGAATTAATGCTTATAGCTCAGGATCTTACTTATTATGGTATTGACCTCTACGGAAAAAGAATGTTGCCTGACTTGCTTGAAGAATTGGTTAAAATCAATGGATTGGAATGGATCAGACTTCATTATGCCTATCCGGCCGGTTTCCCGGTTGAATTGCTGGATGTTATGGCCCGGCATGATAAAATCTGCAAATACATTGATATTCCGCTACAGCATGTGAATAGCCGCATCTTAAAATCAATGAGAAGAAACATTGACGGGGAAGGCACACGAAAACTGGTGAAAACCATCCGCGAAAAAGTTCCCGGAATAACCATTCGCAGTAGCTTTATTGTAGGTTATCCGGGCGAAACAGCAGCTGAATTTGCTGAACTGCGCGATTTTATTGCTGAATCTTCATTTGAGAGGGTAGGGGTGTTTACCTATTCACACGAAGAAAATACACCTGCCTGGCAATTGCAGGATAATGTAAGACCAGCCATAAAAGCCCGGCGAGCCGAAGAAATTATGCTTCTGCAACAAGATATTTCTGCCAGCCATAACAATTCATTTGTTGGCAGAAAAGTGAAAATCATGGTTGATAAGCAAGAGGGTGATTACTGGATTGGCCGGACTGAGTTTGACTCTCCGGAAGTTGACAATGAGGTAATTGTAAAAAAATATCCCGGAAAACTGGTACCCGGAGATTTTACAGAAGTATTAATTACTTCTGCCGATATGTACGACCTTATTGCAGATTATTCAGCTGAATAATCGCTGAAACTTTCATTTTGATTAACTTTGTAATACTGTTCGGACTGCTTTACATCAGTTTCAACAGGCAATTTTGTAAATTTTATACCAGTAGCTTATGAAAAGATTTACCTGTTTGATGATTGTTGCAATGTTGTTTGTTTTAACAACTCAGGCCCAGAAATTGGCTGATAACAACAACTTAACTGATGCAAAAGGCCTTCGTCAGGGCTTTTGGATTGAAAGTGACGGAAACTTTTCCTCTCAGGGTCATTATATTGACAATCAGAAAGATGGAACATGGGTAACTCGTTTTATTGAAAATGGTTTTATCTACAAAATTGAGAATTATGATAATGGCAGGAAAAATGGATTGTTTCTTGAGTTTACCAAACGCGCAAATCTGGTTCTGGAGCAAAATTTCAAGAATAACCTGGAAAATGGAGTCAGACGGACATTTACCCAATCGGGAATGCTTTTAACCGAAGGCAATTTTATTGATGATTTACCCGATGGCATTCAAATAACCTATTACGAAAATACATTCAACAAAAAATCAGAGGAAGCCAATTACAAGAATGGTGTCAAGAATGGTACTTCTAAATGGTTTAATATGGAAGGCCACGTAATTGCTGAATACAATTATGTAAATGGATTGCTCGAAGGGGAGCAGAAAACCTTTTATCCGGGAAACAAGATTCGTTCTTCTGAATTCTATGCGAACAATCAATCTCATGGCACTTCAACTGAATACCATGAAAACGGAAAAATCAAAGTTACCGGCGAATATCAGAACGGTCTCAAACATGGCAAATGGACTGAGTTTGACGAAAATGGAAATGTTATTCTGACCGAAATGTACAACAAGGGAAATAAAAAATAGAAGTTTTGTTCCCATATTCATTCTTTTTTAAACTCTGGTCTGTAGATTTGAAAGTCCTGGCGATTGAGACTCTCACTTTGATATAGAACTGGTTCAAAACTTCATTTAATTGCAATTCCCTGATGTTAAATTTATTGAATGATGAAAAAACTCAACAATCCATTTACCCGGCTCGAAGGGTACAGGTGTTTTGGCTGCTCACCCGATAATCCGCTGGGACTTGGGCTAACTTTTTCGGAAGATGGAGAGTATATCGTTTCAACATGGTCTCCGAAAGCGCATTTTCAGGGATGGTTAAATGTGCTGCATGGTGGTATACAGGCAACCATGATGGACGAAATTGCCAGTTGGCTGGTTTTTGCCAAACTGAAAACTTCGGGCGTTACATCAAAAATGGAAGTACGTTTAAAAAAGACTGTCTACACCAATAAGGGAGATATTAAATTGAAAGCCAGGCTAAAAGAGATGAATCGTAACATTGCCGTTATTGAAACCTGGCTGTATAATTCCGATGATGAGTTATGTGCTTCGGCTTTGATGCATTATTACACCTATTCCAGAGAAGTGGCCAGAGAAAAACTTTGGTATCCGGGAGAAGATGCATTCTATTCTGAATAATACGGTCCGGATAATTTTATTCTTCATCCTGATGTATCGCATTTGCGAGTCTGATTCTGGTCATTTCTTCAAAATCATCCTGCCAGAAAAACTTCTCCTCACCAAATGCCGGCTTTAATTCGTTGAGCCACGATGCATCGGCATTGTATTCTGCAAAAAACGGCCTTTTTACCCAATCAGCTTGCCTTCCCTGAATAAATTGTAAAACAAAAACTTTTTTACCGGAAACTTCACTTACTCCAACCATATGCACTTTTCCGGGCGCAGCTGACATAACCGGCCCTCTGGCAGTTCTGGCAAGACCGCTGACTTTGCTGTATGCTTCCCTGAATATGTTGTAAGCGTTTTCGAGCGAAACATCAAAGTATTGTTTGGCTCCGGTGTCTCTGGCCATAAACATATAATAAGGACTGCAACCCAATGCAACCTGCTGACGCCACATTTTTGCCCAGGCATGGGCAGAGTCATTGATGTGTTTTAAAATAGGCGATTGAGTCCTGATTTCAACCCCTGTTGACCTGATTAACCTGATGGCTTGTTTTACGGCTTTTGTGCTTAATTCAACCGGATGGTTAAAATGTGCCATCAGAGCCAGATGTTTCCCTGATTTGGTAACTCGTTCAAATAGCCTGAGCAAATCTTTTGAATCGGTGTCAGTTAAAAAGCGGTAAGGCCAGTAAGCCAATGCTTTTGACCCGATTCTTATGGTATGAACATGATCAAATTCAGGGGCCAGCAATGGCTCAATATATCCTTCGAGAATCTTCGTTTTCATTACCAGCGGATCTCCTCCTGTAAACAGAAGGTTTGTAACTTCCTTATGGGCTTTCAGGTATTCACTCAAATCATTGGATTGCTTGGATGCAATTTTCATTCCTTCTAATCCGGAAAACTGCGGCCAGCGGAAACAAAAAGTGCAGTATGCATGACATGTCTGGCCCTGAGCCGGGAAGAATAAAACTGTTTCGGAATATTTATGCTGAATGCCTTCTATTTTTCGTCCATCTAAAACCGGTATATTCATTTCAAGTTGTCCGGCAGGATGGGGATTCAATTCGAGGCTGATTTTATTGCATAAAGATTTAAATTGATTCGACTCCATGTTTGAATCCAGCGCTTGCTCAATTGACTTGAAATGTTCTTCTGATAACATCTCCCTTACCGGGAAAGTTAACTTAAAAATAGGATCCTGCTCAAAATTTTCCCAGTCAATGAGCTCATTTACAACATAAGAATTTGATTTAAATGGCAATACAGCCGCAACAATCTCCATATCCTTTCTGAATCTTTCCGGAAGGTTTGCAATTTGGGGGATTGTACGAAAATTGCGTGATGTAAAAGCTTTATACTCCATGGCTTCAGGGAAATTTGCAACCCAAAATGTGGTGGAAAGTGGTCGGTTGCTGATTAAACTTGTTTGGCAAAGTTAATAAAAATAAATCAATTTTTCTAATATTTATAGTTGAATAATAGCTGAATAGTTATTAATATCCTGATAATAAAGACTATATACAAGTACAAATTTCAGTCATCGAAATGTGTATAATTATATACAGTTATATAAAATAAATATATACTAAAAATTACTGATCTTTATCAGTAATTTTTGAATTAACATTGCCTGCAACCATTGATAAATATATCCAAAAACTCACTAAAAATCATGGCAGTAGCTCCCCAGATGAAGTAATCCTCATAAATATAACCAGGTATACCTACTTCTGAACCATCGGCCAATAAGTAATTTCTATATTCAATAGCTGATGTTTTCATAAAATGAGATAACGGAGGAGTAAAAATCCTGCTTACTTCCTGTGGGTCAGGATTAAAAGCAGGGGCTTCCGGAAGTACGGAAACGAAAGCAGAAATAATGAAATTACTAGGTGGAACGTATAAATCGGTAAGTTTTCCTATTACATCCCGGGTGCTCAATTGTACTCCGGTTTCTTCAAAAGTTTCTCTTATGGCAGTCTGAATCAGATCATTGTCATGCTTCTCGGGTTTACCTCCCGGAAATGAAACCTGCCCGCCATGAACTCCTTTGTATTCGACGCGTTTTGTAAATACAACATGCCAAGTATCATTTACCGGGAAAAGAATAATCATTACGCTGCCCGGTTTTGCATCATGCCTGTTTGAATTGGCCTCAATCAATTCCCTGCGATGTGGAGGCGACATTTTTTCCTGTGCACTAAACCCCGGTAATTCCCTGCTAAGTTGCTCCTTCAGCATGGCAATCAGGTTTGTGTATTCTATGGTATTTCTTTTATTTTTCATGGTTGCCATTTCAACAAAGATAAAACGTAAAAGTTATCTCTGTTGATCTGCGAAAGGTTAATTATGTAAAAATATTAAGGTTGCCCTTCCTTTGATTGATTACTCTTTTTCCAGCTGTCGGCGCAATTGTTTAGTTTACTTACTATGTAGTAGGGCTTGTGTATTTCAATGTCACCCAGGCTGATACCACAGAATTCCAATAATTCATCTATTTCATCTTCGGTTTGGCAATTGAATTTTATTTTAAGTGTTTCCCCGGTGATGAGTTCAATAAACTTTTCTCTTAAATTATTTTTTCGGTTAATTTCAGCCATTTTTTTCTTTTGTTTGGCTTCCTTTGAAAAATTATCATACAGCAGACTAAATGGGCCAGGAAGCAACAAACCGCCTTCGGGATTTTCATATTTTCTTCTGAATGGCTCAGTAGGCAGGTTCATGTCTTTAATTATTTTTTCTTCCGGTGTTTTCATAGTAACAAATTCCTGTCTGAATTCAGCATACGTTGCAGGATATGGCCTGATTTCAGTTTCCTGCAAAATAAGGGTATCTGCCATTAATGTAATGTTCATGCTATAGTTTAATCCTTGTAATTTTTCAGGAACTCTGAAAATAAAAGGCTTAAATCCTACCATACTAACTTTAAGTGTGTCTTTTTTTGCGAGAATTAATGTAAACTTTCCGCCATAATCAGTAAATGTTCCATAGTTCCTGCTGATATTTACAGCATTTGCGCCCGGCAATGTTTCACCCTTGAGGTTATAAACCGTGCCTTTGATCATAATGTAGTCCTGCCCTTTTAGTTCAAAAGTGACCATTATGAGCGAAAAAATAAGAAATATTGTAAAACGCAAATTCATGGGCTTTAATCACTGCAAATGTACTTCCTTAGCCTGTTGCAATGCAGTTAATTATTGTTAAAGGTAAGCCTTTATGTTATAAAAAAGTTAAAATTCTATCTTTTGTTTAAGATGTTTGAACAAAAAATAAACAGGTACGTTATTAACCTCGTCTGAGTAAAATTACTTAGAACGATTCTAAATTATTTTTCCAATTAACACAAAAAAGAAATGAGAAATTTTGGTAAAGTCCTTAGTTTTATTGCAGTAGCAGCCTTTTTAGCTTCATGTGGCGGCCCTCAGGGTGACAAAGCACAGACAGGCGAGGCTCAGGAAGTGTCAGTTAAGTCTGGTGATGTTACATTAAATGTTGATCTTGCTGCTTCCAATGTTGAGTGGATTGGAACCAAACCCACTGGTCAGCACAATGGTACAATCAGTATTTCGGAAGGTAATCTCTTACTTGCAAACGGAGCTGTTGTTGGCGGCAAATTCACCATTGATATGAATTCCATAGTTTGTCTTGACCTTACCGATGCTACTGATAATGGCAAATTGGTTGGCCATCTGAAATCACCCGACTTTTTCGAAGTTGAAACTTACCCCACAGCTGTTTTTGAAATCACTTCTGCCGAAGCAGTTCAGGGAAATCCTGCTGCAACCCACAACATCACCGGAAATCTTACCATGAAAAACGTTACAAAAAGCATAACTTTTCCTGCAATGGTAACTGTTTCTGACAATGGTGTTACAGCTTCAACTCCGGCTTTCCTAATTGACCGTACACAGTGGAATGTGCAATACGGATCAAAAACCTTATTTGCTAACCTGAAAGATAATTTCATAAACGATGAAATTTCTTTGGTTATCAATCTGAAAGCATCGCTGTAAATCTGAATTTTATCTTTGAGAAAGCCTCTGATTTTCAGAGGCTTTTTTATGAATGGAAATTGCATATCAGATACTGAATTTCGTTTTCTTTAAACACTGCGGTAATTATCACTGCGAAAAATTAAATTACATAATTATTTGATTTATTAGTATTTAAGTTTATTCATCTTATGTTCTGATTAAATTAAAGTATGTAAAGTCAGAATTAGTAATTTTCAGCCAGAATTTCGAAATAGGCCTGAGGGTGTTCACAACCCGGACAATTTTTTAATGCCCGTTCGCTTTCATAAATCAAGCCACATTTTCTGCAAATCCATTTAACTTTCCTGTCTTTTTTAAAAACTTTTCCTTCTTCCAGATTTTGAGCGAGTTTCAAAAATCTTCCATGATAAAATTTTTTGATTCTTATAAAAAGCTTGAATTTGGTGGCAATTTGCTTAAAACCTTCTTCCCAGGCTATTTTTTCAAATTCAGCAAAAAGCTCTTCTGCCTCTTTAATCTCATTTAACTGCGCAGTCATTAGTGCATCCAAAGTAGTACTGGATTTCACTGACCGAAATCTAATGTTTAAATCAGTTTCACTGTCTGACAGGAATTTCATAAATGTTTTGGTATGCGATCTCTTTTGTTCAGCTACTTCAAGAAAAATAGCAGCCATTTGTTCATAACCTTCCTTCTTTATCTGTTTTGCCAGAATCTCGTACCATCTTATGTTTGCGGATTCAATAAGCCAGGCCTTTGCAAGGTTGGCTTCAGTTTTACTTCCTTTTAAAGAATTCATTTTCCTTGGTTTATATAAAACGATGTTTCCCTGAGGCTCAGACTTTTTTCTGCTTCCGGGATAGTAAAAGTACACAATATAAATTAAAAAGCCACCGGGTTGCGATGGCTTGGCTTTGCGAATTTAGTGGGATTCAATCCAACTAATAATTTTTTCCGACATCGGACTCTCTCTTGGACTTGCATAATCCACCAGATTACCATGTTCATCAATCATAAATTTTTGAAAATTCCAGGTTACTTCTGCATCGATCTTGCCGTTTTCGATCTTGCTGGTTAGCCATTTATAAATGGGATCCTGATCTTTACCTTTCACTGATATCTTTGACATCATGGGGAAAGTAACACCATAATTGGACTCACAAAACTCAGCAATTTCCTCATTGGTTCCTGGCTCCTGACTCAGGAAATTGTTGGCAGGAAATCCTATTATAACAAAATTTCTATCCTTATATTTTTTGTAAAGCGCCTCAAGGTCTTTGTATTGAGGTGTTAACCCACACTTTGATGCAGTATTGACCACCAGCACTTTTTTACCTTTGAGCGAAGCAAGATCGAATGTCTTGCCGTCAATGGTTTTGGTTTTGAAACTATGAAAACTTTTCTGTGCTGATGAAATTGTGGCGACCGAAATCATGAACAATAAAACGAGCGTAAGATTTTTCATCTTTTTAAAATTTGATACGATACTAACAACTTTAGAATGGCTTTGTTCATAAAAAACTATTGTTCTGAAAACAGTTTTCAGGTACTTTATATTCTAAATTTGCAGCATGAACCCTTTACTACAATTGCTGGCTGGAAGGAAGTTGTATGAGAATCTGGGCACAAATGAGAAAAGAACATTTGGTCTTCACCTTGGCTATACTGTTCTGGATAATTTTGTGGCCGGAATACTTACTCTGAATGAATTCGTCTTTCTCCGCAGCCTGCAAGGTTCATCTTATCAACTCAGTTTCCTGTTTCAGTTTTCTGTACTGGTTTTTATCTTTCTTGTTTTCATTTCTGAATGGCTGAAAAGAGTCAATAACAAACAAAAACTTATAAGAATTACCGGATTCCTGACTAGAGCCCCGCTTGCAATATTGTTATTCTTTCCGCGCAATGAAGCTGCTATGGAGGCAACTTCTGTTTATCATCTGATATTTCTGGTAATTTTTTTAGTTTATTATCTGGGTAACCCAATCATTTTTCCAAATATTAACCTCTTTCTTAAAGGCAATTATCAGCACGAGAATTTTGGCAGATTATACAGCCTGGCAACTGTAACCGGAAAGGTTTTTATGCTGTTGACTGCATTTGCTTATGGTGTTATTCTTGACCTTGACAAGTTTGCTTTTACGTGGGTATTTGCACTCGCTGCAATTGCTGGCATCACTTCAACGTACTTATTGTCAGGCATTAATTTTAAAGAAGAATTAGCTGAAACACCGAAAGATAGCTTTTGGAAATCGGTTATCAAATCTGCTACCGGTATGCGGGCAATTCTAAAAAACAATGTTCCTTTCAGGCACTTTGAACTGGGTTTCCTGTTTTATGGTTTCGCATTTATGAGCACAGTTACCGTTATGACGATTTTTTTTGAAAAACAGCTCGGCCTTAATTACTTTAGCGTTGCAACCTATAAAAATGCCTATAACATTCTTGCATTATTTATGATTCCGGTTTTTGGAAAACTACTTGGCAAAATTGATCCCAGAAAGTTTGCAGCCATCACGTTTACTTCTATAATGCTTTACCTGCTGAGTCTCGTTCTGACCTATTATTATCCGGGAAGCACAAATATTGGAAGTTTCAGGTTTTATTATGGTATGATTCCTTTTGTGTTGTTTCATGCAGTTTTTGCAGCAACCATGTCTCTGCTTTGGAGCATAGGCTCTGCTTATTTCTGTAAACCTCACGAAGCCGGCGAATATCAGTCAGTCCACTTGTTCTTAACAGCAACCCGGGCCATATTTGCACCACTATTGGGTGTAATCTTTTATGAATTATATGGTTTTGTATTCACTTTTTCGCTGGGTGCAATTTCTCTTTTTGCCGGTATACTAATTATGATCTGGTCATATAAAAAGGACAAGCACTGGTATAAGCAGACTTAAAAGTAATCAATACCCGTAAAAGCTCAGCAATCAACTGAAAATCAAATTATAATACCTGCGGATTCTTCCAGCAAGTTCATCAACAGAAATATATTTACTCACCCTGAAGGTTTCTTTGCCATCAAACATGACTACTATGGTAGGACTGGCAAAAACACCGTTTGATGCTGATAGCTCTGGGAACTGCGCTGCATTGATATAGGAATGCCTCATCTCGGGAAATTCCTCCGAAACCATGGTCTCTATCTTTGGTCTGAGTGCAACACAAGGTGCACAACTGTCGTTGTAAAAGTACAATAACAGGGCAGGAGATGTTTGATTGATACTATCCAGCTCTTCCTGTGATTTGATTTCCATTTTCATCGTGCAAAAGTACTTAGTCTTGATAAAGTTAAAAAATCTTGGGATATTTTTCCGGGTTGTAATCATGCATCAGATTGTAAACAGCATCAAAAACGTCTTCGGCATTGGGATTGGAAAAGTAATCGCCATCTGTGCTGTAAGCCGCCCTGTGCGCTTTACCGGTAACAGTGCGGGGAGGTGCATCAAGATAGAGATAGCCATTTTGCTCTTCCAGAACTTTTTGCATCATAAATGCTGTAGCACCGCCAGGCACATCTTCATCAAAGAAAACAATCCTGTTTGTTTTACGCAGCGATTTCACAATTTCATGATTAAGGTCAAAAGGTATCAGCGATTGTACATCTATCAATTCGCATGAAATATTAAATGCTTTTAACTGATCAGCTGCATCTTCGGCTATTCTGACACAAGAACCGTAGGTTACCAATGTTACATCGGTTCCCTGCCTGAGAACTTCGGGGTAACCAGGCAGTATCCGGTATTCTCCGATATTTGACGGGCGTTTTTCGCGTAACCTGTAACCATTGAGCGGTTCAATAATAATGGCAGGTTCATCTGATGCCAGCATAGTGTTGTAGAAACCTGCAGCCTGAGTCATATTCCTCGGAACAAGTACATGAACACCACGTACGGAATTTATTACCATACTCAAAGGAGAGCCTGAATGCCAGATGCCTTCAAGCCTGTGGCCGCGGGTGCTGATGATCATAGGGGCTTTTTGCCCGCCTTTTGTCCTGTATTGTAAGGTAGCAAGATCATCGCTGATAACCTGAAGGCCATATAATAGATAATCGAAATACTGAATCTCGGCAATTGGTCTGAAACCTCTCATTGCCAGTCCAATACCTTGTCCAATAATGGTAGCTTCCCTGATGCCGGTATCAAAAATGCGGTTCTCTCCGTACTTTTCCTGAAGGCCTTCCCAGGTTTGATTTACACCACCGATTTTCCCAACATCTTCACCAAAAACAACCAATTGCGGATATTTTGACATCAGTGCATCAAAATTATCTCGCAAAATTTCGCGACCGGGCACCATCACTGACTTTTCATCAAAATGTGGATCAACCGCCTTTATATTTAAAACCCTTTCATCCGAACCACTGTACAGGTATGAATTGTAACGGTCAGCATTATCAGCCATTTCCTTTTCAAGCCACTGGCTAACATTGATTTTCAGCGAATTATGAGGGTTGCTGCAAGAATCGCATATGAGTCTCAGAATCTTTCGGGCCGATGAAATAATATCTTTTCTGATTGGATCGGCAATCAGGCGCAAATCCTCCTTTATTGCCTCTATTTTATTGGTTTTAGCGCAATTGCAGGTGGTTACATCTGCCATTTTCAAAAACTCGTCTCTGCGGGCCTTAACGGGATTGGTATAATTATCCCAGGCTTTTTTCCTGGCCTGTTTAACTCTTTCGGAAGCAGCTGTTTCAATGCTGTCAAGCTCTTCAGCAGTAGCTAACATATTGCTGATTATCCAGCTCCGCATCTGGCTTAATCCATCAAATTCCTTTTCCCATTCCAGCCGCTCTTTTGATTTGTAGCGCTCATGCGAACCACTGGTTGAGTGTCCCTGTGGCTGAGTAAGGCCTGATATGTGGAACAAAACCGGTACATGTTCATTCCTGCATAAGTCAATCCCTTCTTTGTATATTCTTACCAGTTCAGGATAATCCCATCCGTTTGCCCTGTAAATTCTGTAACCAGGTCCTTTTTCATCGGCCTCAAACCCCTTGAGTATCTCTGAAATGTTTTGTTTGGTGGTTTGATATTTATTCGGAACCGAAATTCCCCATCCATCGTCCCAAACAGAAATGGCCATAGGTACCTGCAAAACCCCTGCTGCATTTATAGTTTCGAAGAAATGGCCTTCCGAAGTAGAGGCATCGCCAATTGTACCAAAAGCAACTTCATTCCCTGCATTGCTGAATCCTTCCTGAATCAAAGGATTTCCAGTCTCTTTGAACAACCTGGAAGCCAGAGCCAGGCCCAATAACCTTGGCATTTGGCCGGCAGTTGGGGAAATATCTGCCGAGCTGTTTTTTTGTGATAATAGGTTCTTCCAATTTCCATGTTTATCCAGGCTCCTGGTCGCAAAATGATTGTTCATTACCCTGCCTGCAGTTCCCGGATTAAATAAATCGTCAGTATCTCCGTAAATCTGAGCAAAAAACTCCTCAAGGCTCATCATGCCCGATGCAAGCATAAAAGTCTGATCGCGGTAATAGCCCGAACGCCAGTCACCGTTTTTAAAAACTTTAGCCATTGCCAGTTGCGGGATTTCCTTGCCATCTCCAAAAATTCCGAATTTCCCTTTCCCGGTCAAAACTTCGCGTCTGCCCGTCAAACTTGCCTGACGACTTTCAAAAGCGATACGGTAATCGTTCAGAATTTCTTCAACCTCAATGCCCGCAATGGGGGATGTTCGTTTATTTACTTCAGATTTCATATGAGATTCATTTGATAAAATTGAGCAATCAGAGTTCATTTGCTTGTTTCCCTTAACAAATATCGTAAATATTGGTTCAGCCCGATGCTTTTCTTTTGAATTATCAGACAAATTTTTCGAAATACCGAAATTTCTGATCGCTTTATCAGTTTTTTAGTTATTTAACTGGCATTTAATTGTAAAAAATGAAATTTTTAGTAAAAAGTATAGAAAATGATTACAAAATAATTGTTTTTTTGTATTTTTAGCACTTGTAAACCGATTGCAAAAAATGTCAACTTTCATGACAAGAGAAAAACCAGGAATTATAGACAACCCTAAGGAACTTCTGCAAGACAGTTCTGAACTCATTTTATACAACGACGATGTCAATACCTTCGATTTTGTAATTGAAACTTTAATCGAAGTTTGTAAAATTGAACCTGTTCAGGCTGAACAAATCACACTCATAGTTCATTACAAAGGAAAATGCGGCGTGAAATCAGGCACAGTAACCGAATTGATGCCCGAGTATAACGAAATGATCAACAGAGGTTTAACAGCATCAATTGAATAGCTGTCTGAATCATTCAAAGCATTAAAACAAAACAATGTTGTTTCTTACAGCTTTAATTCAGGTCTATGAGAAAAGTGGCTGTTATTGAATTACTTGCTGCATTGCTTATACTGGTTTCCTGTGCAAAAGTACCTTTGACAGGGCGCAGGCAGCTAAATTTTATTCCTGACAACATGCTTACACAAATGAGCTTAACCAGTTATCAGGAATTTTTATCAGCCAATCCGCCTTTGCCAAAAAATAATTCTCAGGCAGCACTTGTAAATCAGGTCGGTGTGAAGATATCACAGGCCGTTGAAGAGTATCTCCGACAAAATAATCTGTCATCAAAGGTTGGGAAATTTTCCTGGGAATTCAATCTTGTAGAAGATCCCACAGTCAACGCCTGGTGTATGCCGGGAGGCAAAGTTGTTTTTTACACTGGCATTTTGCCTTACACCAAGGATGAAGCGGGGCTTGCTGTGGTTATGGGTCACGAAATTGCCCACGCAGTAGCCAATCATGGCGGAGAAAGAATGAGTCAGCAGCTGGCTGTTCTGTTGGGAGGTGTTAGTCTGGATGTTGCAATCCAGAAAGAGCCAGCGCTCACCCGCGATATTTTTAATGCTGTGTATGGAGTAGGATCTCAACTCGGTACTTTGGCGTATTCACGCACTCACGAATACGAAGCCGACAAACTGGGAATGATTTTTATGGCAAAAGCAGGCTATGATCCTGCCCGGGCACTTTCGTTCTGGAGCGATATGGCAGCAATTCCCGGACAAGCGCCCCCGGAATTTTTAAATACTCATCCTTCCAACAGCAACCGAATCAAGGCTATACGCGATTTTATTCCGGAAGCAAATAAATATTTAAAAAATCAGTGACAATCAGCAAATGATTGTTAACTTTGTAGAAAGCAAAATCAGGCATTTATGTCATTAACTCTTATCATCATTCTCATTGTAGCCGGGTTGTTATTCCTGCTGCTTGAAGTTATGGTTATTCCGGGAACAACTGTAGTTGGAGTTGCTGGTTTTGCCCTCATCGCTTTTTCCGTTTACGAATCGTATCATGTTTTTGGAACTCCCACCGGGCACTTTATCCTGCTGGGAACCATTTTTTTTACTATTCTTACCATTTACCTTTCTCTGAAGTCAAAAACATGGAACAGAATCATGCTAAAAACCGAAGTTGATGGCAGAGTAAATGAAATTGATGAAAATGTTGTAAAAGCAGGTGATTCAGGAATAACAGTATCCCGGTTGTCACCGAGTGGAAAAGCCATCATCAACGATGAGTATTTTGAAGTTCACACCAACGGAGAGTTCATTGATCAGGAAACTGAAGTTGTTGTTACTCAGTTATTTGATAATAAAATTTTTGTCAAACGTAAAATTTAAACCATGGAATCATCATTTATTGCAATTGTTGCCATTGGCATAGCCTCGTTGTTCGGGCTGTGGATAATACTTTACTTTATTCCGGTAGGGCTTTGGTTCTCGGCTTTACTATCAGGGGTCAGAATTTCACTCATTCAGCTCGTTTTTATGCGCTGGAGAAAAGTTCCACCCTCAGTTATAGTAACAGCCATGATTAATGCCACCAAAGCCGGTCTTACAATCACCCGCGATGAATTGGAAGCACACTATCTGGCCGGCGGTCGCGTAAAACTTGTGGTAAATGCGCTGATTTCTGCTGATAAAGCAAACATTCCGCTGAATTTTAAAGCAGCAACTGCCATTGACCTTGCAGGACGTGATGTTTTCGAAGCCGTTCAGATGTCAGTTAATCCTAAGGTAATCAATACTCCTCCTGTAGCAGCAGTTGCTAAAGATGGTATTCAGTTGATTGCCAAAGCAAGGGTTACTGTAAGAGCCAATATTCGCCAACTCGTTGGAGGTGCCGGTGAAGAAACCATTCTTGCCAGGGTAGGGGAGGGCGTTGTATCCTCCATTGGTTCAGCCGATTCACACAAATCTGTACTTGAAAATCCAGACTCAATATCTAAAGTTGTTCTCTCCAAAGGACTGGATAGCGGAACAGCATTTGAAATTCTTTCAATTGATATCGCGGATATTGATGTTGGAAAGAATATAGGTGCTTATCTGCAGATGGATCAGGCAAATGCTGATAAAAACATCGCTCAGGCCAAAGCCGAAGAAAGAAGAGCAATGGCTGTAGCCAGCGAACAGGAAATGAAAGCCAAAGCACAGGAAGCCCGTGCAAAGGTTATTGAAGCCGAAGCCGAAATTCCAAAAGCAATTGCTGATGCTTTCAGAACTGGAAATCTTGGACTTATGGATTATTATAAGTTCCAGAATATACAGTCTGATACCCGAATGAGAGATTCTATTGCCGATCCCGGTAAGCACAAACAAGGGCCAAAAGAAATCGACAACCCATTGAAATAACCCAACGGTTCTCAATTTTTAAGCGCCCTGTAAAGAAACATATCTTACAGGGCGCTTTCTTAATTATCTGTTTTTCCAAATTTCAATCATTAGTTCCGCCATGAATGCACAACTTGATCCGGCATATAAAGGATTGGTATTGCTCAAATACAAAAAATTGCTTGTTTCCTTTACGGGAGGACTAAACAAAGAAGATAAATCATTGCTCAAACGGGCATTTTTAATTGCTTTAAGCAATTATGGTTTTAAACAACATAGCAATGAGGAATCTTATTTCTCACATTCAGTGGATGTGGCAGGAATTATTTCTGCAAATATGGGATTGGGTCTTTCTTCGGTTGTGGCGGCTTTGTTGGCCAGAGTTGACGAAAAATTGCCTGAAGTCAATGAACTTTTTAATCATGAACGCCTGTATGATTGCAGAACAATAATCAGAAATCTGGATAAAATAAGTAAACTACCTACTGAAAAACTACCTCAGAATTCTGAAAACTTTGTCAGTCTGCTGTTAAGCCTTTCCTCTGATGTAAGGGTTGTGCTGATTAAACTTGCTGACCGCCTGCAATACATGCGTAATATTCAGTCGTTAAGTCCTGAAGTTCAGAAATTAGTATCAGTTGAGACATCAAACCTCTATGCACCCCTGGCTCACCGCCTGGGATTGTATAAAATTAAGTCGGAGCTGGATGAACTGTCACTGCACTTCTCAAAACCAGAGGTTTATAATGATCTGGTCGAAAAAATCCGCAACGAAGAAACCCGTAGCCGCAATTACCTGAATCGGTTTATTGAACCCATAAAAGCAGAATTAAACAGGTTAAACCTGAAATTTACCATAAAAAACAGGGTGAAGTCGGTTTCTTCGGTTTATTCCAAAATAAAGAAACAAAATATTGATTTTGAGGAGGTTTTTGATCTGTTTGCCATCAGGATCATTCTTGAAAGCTCAGCTGAAATGGAGAAATCTGATTGCTGGAAGGCTTATTCGGTGGTTACTAATCTTTATACCCCGGAAACAAGCCGCATGCGCGACTGGATTACTATTCCCCGCCCGAATGGCTATGAATCTCTCCATATAACTGTTTCAGGGCCTGATGACAGATGGGTGGAAGTACAGATAAGAACCAAAAGGATGGACGAAGAGGCCGAGATGGGTAATGCTGCTCACTGGAGGTATAAAGGTCAGAAAGGAGCCAAAGACAATACTGAGTGGTTGAATAACATTAGAAAAATACTTGAAAATCCTGCAGATTCAGAAGAAGCATTATCTTCCGGCAGCGGTGTGCAGGCACCTGATAATCAGATTTATGTTTTTACTCCTGAGGGTGATGTTAAAAAGTTAAGATCAGGCAGTACTCTGCTGGACTTTGCTTTTGAAGTCCACACCAATATTGGTTCAAAATGCTCAGGTGGCAGGGTTAATGGTAAAAATGTACCTATCAGGCATGTTTTGAAAAGCGGTGATCTGGTTGAAGTTATGACATCAAAAAATCAGAATCCCAATATTGACTGGCTGGGATGGGTGGTAACCTCGAGGGCTAAAAACAAAATTAAAAGGTATCTTAAAGAAGCTGAATTTGCTCAGGCTGAAGCAGGTAAAGCAATTTTTAAAAGAAAACTCTCGCAAATCAAAAATATTGATCACGAAGAAGCTGTTGCTAAACTGATTTCGCATTTTAAATTATCGGGGCCTTTGGATCTTTACCAGCGCCTGGCTGATGAAAGAATTGAACCCAAACAAATTAAGGAGCTGCTCACATTAAAGGAAAAGGAGCAGGAAGCCAAACCATTAAGCAACAGACCCGTAAAAGGTTCAGATGCCGGCTTAAGCGGAAAAACTTCGGAAAATACCATTATTGTAAATGAACACTCCGAAATTGATGGTTATAAACTGGCCAGATGCTGTAATCCTGTAATGGGCGATGAAATCTTTGGTTTTATAACTGTGAGTGACGGAATAAAAATTCACAGAACCAGCTGCCCGAATGCTTCCAGAATGAGAACCCGGTATCCGTATCGTTCAATGGATGCAAAATGGTCTAATCAGGTGGAGGGTTCGTTTTTTATCGCTACTGTAAAAATCAGTGGTTTTGATCAATTGGGCATACTTAATACCATAACTAATATGATTTCGCAGGAACTTAAAATGGATGTGCGGGGAATATCCCTTGACAGCAAAGGCGGGAAATTCGATGGCATAGTAAAAGTAAGCATCCGGGATAAAAAACATCTGGAGTTCCTTATTAAAAAGTTGCTGTCAATCAAGGGTGTGATAAAGGCTTCTAGATTAAGCAGTTCATCGCATTAGGTGTTTAAGTGTACAAGAATATTTCTGAAGTTTTATTAACAATTGTTAATAACTCTGGTTGATTTTCTGTTGATGTAAAATATCAAAAAATCCTTGACAAAGGCCTCAGATTATTGTATCTTTGTTTCATCAGGCCAGCGATACGGTGAGAAACTGCGGGAGGCAACAGCAAAGGACCTAACGGTAACCATGTAGAAGCCAAACGGCCGGAAAAGTTCTAAGCCAACCGAAAGGAAAGCTGAAAACAATTCAGGTACAAACACCAAAGTCCTGACAGATGCCCTACACCTGTAGATAAAGCACTGTCAAAGGTAAGTCGGAAAGAACCCCATGGGGTGAAACATGACAAAGCACCGGAACAGTAACCTGAGGCCCCCGGAAAACTACGGTTTACCGGACAGGCGAAAAGGGAGCAACTCGTCAAGAGTAGTTCCCTTTTCTGTTTTTATTTGCTTCTAAAACTTTTGATTGATGAAATTTTTCACCTCCTCATGTTTCAAGTTAAATTTTCTTATAGATTAGCCTGATAATAATCAGTGTTTAAATTACCTGACAATCAATGAATCCCGAAAATTATAGTCTTGAAGAGTTGCTGCTTGCCGAGCAATCAAGAGCAAATACTGATATGCTTGTGGATATTCTTAGGCAGAATCCTGCGACTTTTCCTCACTTCTGGGAAATATTTATGAAAAATTCCGATCCTGTTAGTCGCAGGGCTGCCTGGGTTATTGATTGTTTTACTGAAACCATGCCAGACTATATCAACTCCAGAGTTGAAGAACTATGTAAAAACCTTCCGGTTTTTAAAACCGATGGATTAAAACGTCATTCGATGAGGATGTTGGCGAGGTCACCTCTTCCGGAAGAAAATCTGGGAATACTTATAGATGTTTCATTCAGGTGGCTTGAATCACGAACTGAATCTGTGGCTGTGAAAATGTATTGTATACTATTACTTGAAAGAATATCAGCACTTTATCCCGAAATAAAACCTGAACTACGCGATTTAATTGAAATTCAGATGAATGAGGCTACCCCGGGATTTATAAATATATCAAAAAAAGTACTTAAAAGACTTAAATAGAAATACCAAGGGAAGAAAAGAAAATAGCTGAAAAGGACTGGTTAAAAATGCATTATAAAGTTTGAAAAACTCCTGCCATTCCGGCTCCAAAAACAACAAGAACAGCTATGGCAATGAGGTAAACAGCAATTGATACTATAGTGTAAATGCCAATAACCCTGTAATGAAGTGCAAGGTTGTGAAAAGCAACACCTAACATGTATTGGTCGTTGTTTTTGAGCGCTTTATTTAGTTTAGTGCCAAACTGCAAAAGATAAACCACAGGTAAAATCATTAAAACACTCATTATAAGATAAATATAGCCAATGAAACCCACAGAATAGGGGATATTCTCCATATTGTTATAATGGGGGAGTACAATAATGAAAACAAGGCCTGCAATAACCATAAACACTGAACCAATGATTCCCAGTATGGCGAAAAAGGTCGTCCATTTCCTGGTTTCGGATAAGTATTTAATTGCTGCTGAATTAAGCTCCAAAGTATTTGATGGCATGCCATCTTTGCCGGATGCCTGAGTATTCATAAAATAAATAATTTGGCAGTAATTTCTGCCTGTAAAATGTTAGTTATTCTTCGGTTTCTGTTGAAGGTTCATTTTCAGGGAAGGTATCCTCTGAATCCTTTTCGTCGTTGATGTCATCCAATGGATCTTCATCAGCCAGGCCCTTGGTGTCAATCTTTACAGGAACCTTAACCAGATAACTGGCATCTTCGGTATCAACTGTAATGGCATAAAAAAACTCATCACCCCGGGTTTTGACTTTGATAACATGATTGGAATAACCCAATGGATACTTCTTCCTGATTGCCTCAAGTACCTCAGGGGAGACATTGCTATAACTTACAACCAAACGCTTCTTGTCCATATAAAACTGGTTAAAAAAAAGTTTACAATAATACGACGGCTTACTCAAAAATTGTGCAAAAAGTTTGTTAAATTTTCAATAATTCTCATTTTTTTTCAGCGAGCCGGACGTTTTACAAAATTAATCATTCAAACACTTGAAAACCAATGCAGTACGGTTTGTGTTGTAAATACTTAGTTCAAACCGCTCCAATTCATGGTTATATCTCGCCGGGTAAACAATACTGGCGTCAATTCTTCCTAAACCACCGGTTTCAACAGAATCTGTGCTCAGCACCAATTGATAATTACCCTGTTCTGTAACAGGAAAGATATAATCAGGAATACTGTGAAACGGATGGAAATTAAAAACAAATGTCAGATTGCCACGCTTAAAAGCAATAGTTTTGTTTAATTCATCCATTTGTAATTGTTCACCGTATTCATGGTCAAAAACAAAATTTTGTTTAATCAGTTCAATCATCTGTCTGTCAAATTCGGCCAGATATTGAAATTTCAGTTCGGGATTGAAAACCAAAGACCATTGCCTGCGGGCATAAAAATAACTCCAGTTGTTTCCGGCACGGGGAAAATCTATCCATTCGGGATGCCCGAATTCATTTCCCATAAAATTCAGGTATGCGGTTCCACCAAGTGATATGGAAAATAATCTGATCATCTTATGTAATGCCATGCCTCTCTCAACAACAAGATTTCTGTCATCCTTATGCATATGGTAGTACATTTCTTTATCCATAAGCCAGAAAGCTATGGTTTTATCGCCTACCAGCGCCTGGTCATGCGATTCGGCATATGCTACGGTATTTACGCCCGGAAGACGATTCGACATCACATTCCAAAGTTCAAATATATTCCAGTCTTCGTCTTTATACTCTTTAAGAAGTTTTATCCAGAAGTCGGGGAGTCCCATTCCCAGGCGATAATCAAAAGCTATGCCTCCTTCTTTTACAGCTGCAGTAAGGCCTGGCATCCCGGTTACATCTTCAGCAATGGTAATAGCTGTTGGATATAGCTTATGAACCAGATAGTTGGCTAGCTGAAGGTAAGTAATGGCATCCCATTCCACACCATCTCTAAAATATTTTTCGGGAGAATCAATAGTGGCATGTCCGTGATGAAAATACATCATTGAACCAACTCCATCAAATCTGAAGCCATCAAAATGGAACTCTTTTAACCAATATTTTACATTTGACAGCAAAAACTGCTGAACTTCGAGTTTGCCATAATCAAATAACAATGAATCCCAATCGGGATGAATACCTCTGGAACCGGGATGAAAGTACTGAGAATCAGTTCCATCAAACATATTCAATCCTTCATTCACATTCTTAACAGTATGAGAATGCACAATATCCATAATAACAGCAATACCCATACTGTGGGCTGTCTTAATCAGGCTTTTCAGTTCTTCAGGAGTCCCGAATTTTGATGAGGGTGCAAAAAAGTTTGATACATGGTAGCCAAAAGACCCATAATATGGATGTTCCTGAATTGCCATCATTTGAATGGCATTGTATCCGGCTTGTTTTATCCAGGGAAGCGTTTTTTCTTCAAATTCGCGGTATGTTCCCAAACCTTCCCGTTCCTGAGCCATTCCTGTATGGCATTCATAGATAAACAGCTTCTGGCCGGGGCTTACCTTAAATTTATCATCTTTCCAATCAAATTGACCGAACCACAACTGCCCTGAAAAGTTTAGTGTATCAGCATCCTGAACAACACGTCTGATATAGGCCGGAATGCGCGCCTGAAAGCCGTTTGAGCTCTCAACCCACACTTTTATCTTACTGCCATGAATAAAACTGTCTTTATACTGAGCGTATGGCAAAAATATTTCCCAGATACCATATTCTTTTCTTTGCAATGGATGGGAGTGAGGATTCCAATCATTAAAATCTCCCGAAAGGTACAACTGATGAGCTCCCGGTGCCCATTCCCGGTAATACCAGCCTTTGGCCTTTTTATCATAATTTACCCCGAAGTATTCATAACCATCAGCAAATTTGCTTAATGAACCGAAATGCTGTGTTATAAAATCAAGACGATCTTTAAATCGCTGAAACCTGTGTTTAACATCTTCAACTACAGGTAATAACCAGGGGTCTGTTTTTACAATGCCAGGAATTTTGTTTTTCATTTGCCTTTGTTGATTTGTACCAAACACAATAAATTTAATTCTGTTCAGGGTTTACTGAAATAATGCATAAAGTTATGCAGATTTAATCTGGAATCCTAAGGTAAATTTTTAGATCATGTATAGTTTTAAACTAAAGAATATAAAAGCGAAACCTAAACACAATATATTCAAATTATTCAGTAATAAATGTTGTATAATTTATATTATGTCAAATTACAGTTTAAACTACTCCCCTTATTTAAGCCAGTTATCGTTTAAGTCAAACAATAAAAAAGCTGCCCCGAAAAGAGGCAGCTTGATAAATTCAACTTAATAAATTTTACATACTTTCCAGTTTCTCGTTTACCACCTTCATTTTCTCATACATCTGAAGCCTGGTATAAATTTCTTTTAACGAAAGCAAAGTACTTTTGTCATTGGGATCAAGTTGACTGGCTGTTTCAAGATATGGCAGTGATTTCTTAAGAATTTCATCAGCTCTTGCCTTCAGTTCGTCATACTCTTTTGTAGCAGATAATGGCAGTTTATTGGCTTGTTCAATAAAACCTGCGGCCTGGTTGACATACAATGCACCAAGGTTATAATTGGCTTCAAAATAATCATTTTTAAGCTCAACAGCTTGTTTATAAGCAGCTTCTGCTTCAGCCTCTTTTCCCATGCCTGCATAGGTAACTCCTACAGCATAATGAATGGTTGGATTCATGGGGTCTTTTTCAACGGCTGCAGTTAAGTTATTGATAGCCTTGTCGTTCTGCTTTGTAGAAAGATAAATATTTGTTTCTGCAATCAGAATGTCGAAATCTTCGGGATATTTTTCACGTCCTTCTTTTATAATACTCAAAGCAGCTGTGGTATCTTTCTCCTCCAGGGCAATATTTGACAGAGCGTTATAAATTCTGGGTTGTTTGTATCCCAGAGTTCTTGCTTTGTTATAATACAGTTTGGCATTGCTAAAATCTTTACCGTTATCAGCTGACATAGCAGCATTAAACATAGCCAGAGTATCCGTATTGCCAAATGATTCACTAACCTTAACAGAACCCTCAAAAGCTTTGAAAGCTGAAGAATAATCGGCTGGGTCAGCAGTAAAGAATTTCACACCCTGATTGTAGAATTGCTCGCTTATAATCAGCAGATTCTGAATGGTTTCGGTATAAAACTCCTTTTTAGTATCAAGTTCAAGTGATTTTTGATAAGATTCATAGGCTTTTGCCAGAGCATCCTGATCAAGAGCTTTAAAATCAGCATTTTCACTCATATGTATCTGCAGGTAAATGTTTCCACGATAGAACCAGGTTTTAGGATCATTCATGGTTGTAGCGTCTTTGATGGTAGGCTCAATGTTCTGCAAAGCCTTATCCAGCTCACCTTTTCTCAGGTTGTTAAAAGCAGTGGTTCTCAGTGCTTTTTGTCCGAATGCTACGGTCACCATCATAATAACGGTGAGCAGCAAGGTTACTTTCTTCATTTTTCAGATTTTAGGTTTGTTGTTGATTCCTTTTTTTGCAAAAATAATGTCTTTAGCACAGTTATACAATTTCCGCGCCATCTTCGTCAGATTCATCATCTTCAACCTCATCATCTACCTCATCCTCTTCAATTTCATCATCTTCCGGATCAAAAATTTCTGAGTCTTCGGTAAATTCATCTACCCCGGCATCTACAAACTGTGCATTATTATCCTCAGTGTCAATACCCATAATTTCAGGGTTCTCAGCCTGTTCTTCCTGGTCAACTTCAACTTTTGTTACAGCGGCAATAGAATCGCCATCACGCAGATTGATTAACCTGACGCCCTGTGTAGCCCTGCCCATAACCCTGAGATTTGCAACCGCAAGTCTTATAATGAGTCCTGAGCGATTGATAATCATCAGATCGTCATTATCAGTTACTGCATCAATTGAAATCAATTGTCCGGTTTTTTCAGTAACATTAATTGTTTTTACACCTTTTCCACCTCTGTTGGTGATGCGGTAATCGTCAAGTTTTGACCTTTTGCCATAACCATTTTCCGAAACCACGAGAATTTCAGCGTTTTCATTTTCGGGGCAAATCATTCCAACAACTTCATCTTTTTCTGAAGCCAGGGTTACTCCCCTAACTCCCGATGCATTTCTGCCCATTGGCCTCACGGCGGTTTCCTTGAATCTGATTGCCCTTCCTGAGCGTAACGCCATGATTACTTCATTGCTTCCATTGGTTAGTCTAGCTTCAAGCAGCTGATCGTCTTCGCGAATGGTAATTGCATTGATACCATTTTGCCTTGGCCTTGAATAGGCTTCAAGCGAAGTTTTCTTGATAATACCTTTGCGTGTGCAGAGTATTATGAAGTTATTATTGATATACTCCTGATCTTTAAGGCTTTTTAGATTGATAAACGCTCTTACTTTATCATCGGGCTCAATATTAATCAAATTCTGAATGGCCCGGCCTTTTGAAGTTTTCGTTCCTTCAGGAATTTCGAAAACCCTCATCCAGAAGACTTTACCCTTTTCGGTAAAGAAGAGCATATAATTATGCATTGTAGCCACAAAGAGATATTCAAGGAAGTCCTCATCACGGATATCGGAGCCCTTTGCTCCTCTCCCACCCCTGTTTTGCCTGCGGTATTCTGTTAAAGGAGTCCTTTTAATATATCCCATGTGCGAAATTGTAATTACTACATTTTCGTCAGCAATGGTATCTTCAATGCGGAAATCGCTGGCAGAATATACTATTTCTGTCCGGGCTTCGTCCCCATAGTTGGCTTTAATCTCAATCAGTTCATTTTTGATGATTTCCATTCTCAAACCTTCATCGGCAAGCACCGATTTGTAATATTCTATTTGTTTGAGAAGTTCATCATATTCTTCACGGATTTTTTCGCGTTCGAGTCCGGTAAGACGCTGTAAACGCATGTCAAGAATTGCCCGGGCCTGTATTTCAGAAAGCTGGAAACTTTCAATAAGGCCGTTTCTGGCTTCTTCGGGGGTTCTGGCAGCTCTGATTAATGCAATTACTTCATCAAGATGATCTAATGCAATAAGTAAACCCTCAAGAATATGTGCTCTTTTTTCAGCTTCATTCAGTTCATATTGAGTGCGCCTGATCACTACCTCGTGTCTGTGTTCAACGAAATAGTGGATAAGCTGTTTCAGATTTAACAACATTGGTCTGCCTTTTACCAGGCAAATGTTGTTTACACTGAAGGAAGTCTGCAATGCGGTAAGCTGATATAACTTATTCAAAACCACATTGGTAATGGCATCCCTCTTCAGTTCATAAACGATTCTGAGTCCGTTTCTGTCAGATTCATCCCTGATATCAGAAATACCTTCAATTTTTTTCTCATTAATCAGGTCAGCAGTTTTTTTGATCATTTCTGCTTTGTTTACCTGATAAGGGATAGATGTAACAATTATATTTTCGCGACCGTTGGCTTCGGTTTCAATCTTGGTTTCACCGCGCATCACAATCCTGCCTCTACCGGTTTCGTAAGCATCCTTTACGCCTTCATAACCATAGATGAGTCCACCGGTTGGGAAATCGGGAGCTTTGATGAATTTCATCAACTCAGGAATAGTAATATCGTGATTGTCAATATATGCCACTACACCATCAACTACTTCGCTCAAATTATGAGGAGGCATATTGGTTGCCATACCAACAGCAATACCTGAAGCACCATTTACCAAAAGGTTTGGAATCCGCGCAGGAAGTACTACCGGCTCTTCCAGAGAATCGTCAAAGTTGAGCTGAAAATCAACAGTATCTTTGTTAATATCAGCAAGCATTTCTTCTGCAATTTTTCTTAGCCTGGCTTCGGTATAACGCATGGCAGCAGGGCTGTCGCCGTCAATAGAACCAAAGTTTCCCTGGCCATCAACCAGAGGATATCTCAGTGACCATTCCTGAGCCATACGTACCATGGCATCATAAACAGAACTATCGCCGTGAGGGTGATATTTACCAAGCACTTCTCCGACAATTCTGGCACTCTTTTTATAAGGACGGTTTGACAGTACCCCAAGGTCGAGCATTCCATAAAGCACCCTGCGATGAACTGGTTTCAGGCCATCTCTTACATCGGGTAAGGCACGCGAAACAATAACCGACATAGAATAATCTATGTAGGCGGCTTTCATCTGGTTTTCGATGTTTACCTTAACAATTTTTTCTTCACCTGATTGATTTTCCATTACTTAGCTAATTCCGTTAGGTCAATTCCCTTTTACCTTTAAAAGTGCACGAAGGTACGATTTTTTTCAATGCAAGCGGCACTAAATCGGCAATCAAATTGCAGTAATTTTTATTAACATCATGCTGTTGATTTAAAACGGCATTGATTTTGATCACCAATGAAAAATCAAGCAAAAAAAGCTTAAATTTGTAATCGCAGACCAGTCAGCATCATGATGATTTGTCTCAATTTTAAAATGTTTGATCAGAACATATTACAACTGATCATTGTTAATACGGAATGGTTGCTACCGTTGATAAATCCGATGCAGGCAACGTTCAAAAACTGACTAAAACTATGGAAGCTAAATTTTCACAACGGGTAAAAGACGTGCTTACTTACAGCCGTGAAGAATCATTGCGCCTTGGCAATGATTACATTGGAGTGGAACATTTGCTTCTGGGAATCATACGTGAAGGAGAAGGAATGGCAATCCAGATCCTCAATCTGTTAGGTGTCGAGCCTGCTGAAATCAGAAAGATTATTGAGAAAGCCATAGGCAATTCCGGCAAACGTGACAAAACGGCAGAAAATCTGCCATTAGTAAAACAAGCCGAAAGAGCACTCAAACTTACGTACCTGGAAGCCAAAATGTTCAACAGCGATTTGATTGGAACAGAGCACCTGTTGCTTGCAATTCTAAAGGACGAAGACAATCTTGTAACATCTACCCTGGTGAAATTCGGTGTAGATTATGATGCTGTTCGCGATGAACTAAAATCTATCATGAGCAACAGAGATGAGCGGCAATCTGAAGAGCCCAGAGCTGAACTCCCTGGTAGTTCCTCTGATGATGATGAAGAAGGCCGCAGTTATGGTACGCCTAAAAAAGTTGCCGATTCTAAATCGAAAACACCAGTTCTCGACAACTTTGGCCGCGATCTTACCAAAGCTGCTGAAGAAGGTCGTTTAGATCCTATTGTGGGCAGAGAAAAAGAGCTTGAAAGAATTGCACAAATTCTAAGCCGCCGCAAAAAGAACAACCCGATTCTTATCGGAGAACCAGGTGTTGGTAAATCTGCTATTGCTGAAGGCCTTGCTCTTCGTATAGTTGCCCGTAAGGTTTCAAGAGTGCTTTTTAACAAGAGAATATTTACGCTGGATCTTGCCTCGCTTGTGGCTGGCACAAAATATCGCGGACAGTTTGAAGAGCGCATGAAAGCAGTGCTTAACGAACTGGAGAAAAACAGAGACATCATTCTCTTTATAGATGAAATCCATACAATTGTTGGCGCAGGAAATGCTTCAGGGTCGCTTGATGCCTCGAATATGTTCAAACCAGCGCTGGCCAGAGGTGAAATTCAGTGCATTGGCGCAACTACACTTGATGAATACCGTCAATATATTGAAAAAGACGGAGCATTGGAAAGGAGATTTCAGAAGATTCTGGTAGATCCTACCTCAATGGATGAAACCGTTGAAATTCTGAATAACATCAAGGAGAAATATGAAGACCATCATTTGGTTAAATATTCAGAAGATGCTATAAAGGCCTGTGTATCACTAACTAACCGTTATCTTACTGACCGCTATCTTCCGGACAAAGCCATTGATGCACTGGATGAAGCCGGAGCCAGAGTGCATATTACCAATATGCAGGTTCCGCTTGAAATTCTTGACCTTGAAGCTCGAATTGAAGAAGTTAAGTTGCTTAAGAACAAAGCTATACATAGTCAGAAGTTTGAAGAAGCTGCAAAATACCGCGATAGTGAGCGCAAACTTCAGATTGAGCTTGAATCAGCTAAAAAACGCTGGGAAGATGAATCAAAAATCAATCGCGTTGAAGTTAGCGAAGACAACGTAGCTGAAGTTGTGGCTATGATGACAGGTGTGCCTGTTCAGCGAATTGCCCAAAATGAGAGCGACAGGCTACTGAATATGGCAGAAGATTTGCAAGGCTCAGTAATCGGGCAGGATGATGCTATAAAGAAAATAGTAAAGGCAATCAGAAGAAACCGCGCCGGATTAAAGGATCCGAATAAACCCATTGGAACTTTTATCTTCCTGGGTCCTACGGGTGTTGGAAAAACCCATCTGGCCAAGGTTCTTGCAAAATATCTGTTTGATACTGAGGATGCTCTGGTTCGTATTGATATGAGTGAATATATGGAAAAATTTGCTGTATCAAGATTGGTGGGAGCTCCTCCGGGCTATGTTGGATACGAGGAAGGCGGACAGTTAACTGAAAAAGTCAGAAGAAAGCCCTATTCCATTGTATTGCTCGATGAAATTGAAAAGGCTCATCCTGACATTTTCCATATCCTGCTGCAGGTACTTGATGATGGCGTGTTAACCGATAGTCTGGGCCGAAAGGTAGATTTCAAGAATACCATTGTTATCATGACATCAAACATAGGTTCGAGGCAGCTCAAGGATTTCGGACAAGGCGTTGGATTCGCTACCAATGCAAAACTCTCCGGAAGTTCTTCGCATGCCCAGGGCGTAATTGAAAATGCACTGAAACGCTCGTTTGCTCCTGAATTCCTGAACAGAATTGATGATGTTATCATTTTTGATAACCTTGAACGTGAAGATATCCACAAGATTATTGACATTGAACTAAGAAACCTCTTCAAACGCATTGCTGAAATGGGTTATATTATGGAGGTTACTACTTCTGCCAAAGACTTTATTGTGGAAAAAGGCTGGGATGCTCAATTTGGTGCAAGGCCATTAAAACGAGCCATTCAAAAATATATTGAAGACTCTCTGGCCGAAGAAATCATCAAATCAAGAATACATCAGGGCGATAAAATCCTGATTGACTATGAAGAAAACGCTGCCGAGTTGAAGATTACAATCAATAATCCTGAGATTCAGACAGAAACGGAAGTTGTTAATTAATAAAAAGGGAGAAAGCTGTTTCTCCCTTTTTTATTTGATACAATCAACTATTTTATAAGATCAAGTTTTAACCCATCAAAATTACCTGAGCTCATCATTAGCAAGCTGGATTCATTAGTAAAAACTGATTCCAGCAGGGTTTGCAGTTCCTGAGAGTTATTCAAAACATGCAGGTTTTCATTGGCAAACGCACTTTTTACCTCTTCAACTGTAAATAAAGGTAACCTTTTAATTTCCAGGGCATGTTTGCTATAAAAAACAATTGCTACATCAGCTTGATTCATGGTATTCCTGTATTCTTTCATAAACTCCGTATTCAGGCTGCTGTATGTATGCAATTCCATGCATGCAATTAATTTGCGTTGTGGAAACTGCTCTCTTACAGCATTAATTGTAGCCTTGAGTTTTGAAGGACTGTGGGCAAAATCCTTATAAATGGCGCGCGTTTCATCTTTGGCAATAAGCTCCAATCGTTTAGATGCACCAGAGAATGAAGCAATGGCATTATAAAAATCCTGAGAACTTACGCCAATTGATTCACACACCAGCCTCGCTCCTTCCAGGTTTTGCATGTTGTGCCTGCCAAAAATTTTCAATTCAGTTTTATTATTATCATGAGAAATAAAAGTGATTCCATTCTGAACATAAAATTCGGGCAAAAAGTAGGGTTTCAGTATCACTCCTTCTCCTGCAGATTGGCTCACCTGTTTAACTATTTCATCTTCAGCACAATAAACCAGGCTTCCACCGGCTGGAATCATTTTGGTAAAAATCCTGAATTGTTCTATGTAGAAATCCAGGGTAGGGAAAACATTTACATGATCCCATGCAATCCCGCTTATTAGCGCAATATCTGGCTGGTAAACGTGGAATTTCGGGCGTTTATCGAGTGCTGAAGTTAAATACTCATCACCTTCAATCACCATAAATTTTGCTTCATGGCTTAGTTTAACCATTACATCAAAGCCTTCAAGCTGTGCTCCTACCATATAATCAGCATCAACTCCGGTTTCTTTAAGAACATGGAGTATCATGGCTGTAATTGTAGTTTTGCCGTGGCTACCTCCAATTACAACTCTGGTTTTATCTTTTGCTTGCTCATAAAGAAACTCTGGATAAGAATAGATTTTGAGTCCAAGTTCCCTGGCTTTCTGCAATTCAGGATTATCTTCCTTTGCATGCATACCCAGGATTACAGCATCAAGCTCATTACTTATTCTTGAAGGAAACCATCCTATTTCATCTGGCAGCATTCCCAACTTCTCTAACCTCGATTTTGCAGGATCAAAAATTTCATCGTCGGAGCCGGTGATTATATATCCTTTGCGATGCAATGCAATAGCCAGATTGTGCATAGCACTTCCACCTATAGCAATAAAATGAACTCTCATATGAATTAGTTTTCAGCAAAAATAAGGGGATTTTAACTAAATTATTACCAACAATGGAAAGTTTAATCAGAAATGCATTTATCTGTCATTATAAAAATTCGACAGCAATTGATTATTTTTGCAGCATTATGAGCATTATAAAATTAACTGTACTAATTGCAGATTATTGGAAAATGGATGGCGGAGTTGCTTTTGGAGTGGTTCCAAAATCGCTGTGGACAAAAGTTTACCCTGAAGACACTGATAATCTGATTAATATTTGCACCAGATGTCTTCTGATAGAAACAGAAAACAGAAAAATACTGGTTGATACAGGAATGGGGAATAAGCGCGGGGACAAATATTACGCTTATAAATATCGCACAGGTACTGGTGGTATTGCAGAACAACTTCACAAAATTTCAATAAACCCTGAAGAAATAACCGATGTGGTTTTTACGCACCTTCATGATGATCATGTTGGAGGAGCTACAGAACTGGATAAAGACGGAAATTTAAAGCTGATCTTTGAAAATGCAAGCTACTGGTGTTCTGAGTCACACTGGAAATGGTCAGAATACTCAAATAAAAGGGAAGCTGCTGCATATTTTACTGACAATCTGAATCCGATTAAGGAATCGGGCAGGCTGAATCTCATTAAAGAATCAGGCAATTGGCTGGATGGCATTGAATTCAGAATTTTTAATGGACATACCCGGGGTCAATTAATTCCTCTAATCAGGAAAGCTGATCAAACATATGTATTTGCCGGCGATTTTATTCCTTCCAAAGCACATATTCCTTTGCCCTACGTTCCGGCAGTTGATATTGAACCCTTGTTGACATTAACAGAAAAAGAATCTTTTCTTGAAGAAGCACTTGAAAATCAATACATAATGATTTTTGAGCATGATTTTTACAATGAAGCATGCCAGTTAATTAGCACTGAAAAAGGAGTTGCTGCAGGAGAAACTTTCACAATTGAATCTGTAAACTAAAGAATTATGAGTAAAACAGAAGAAATCAACCGTTTAAACGACTTGTTGCAGGACAAAGCTCCGGAAGAGGTAATACATTGGTTTTTAACTTCTTTTGATGGAAAAGTTGCGTTTTCAACCAGTCTGGGAGCTGAAGATCAGGCCATAACCTATATGATCTCACAAATAGACAAAAACGCCCGCATTTTTACGCTTGATACTGGCCGTCTTTTTGCAGAAACCTATGAATTGCTTGATCTTACATCAAAAAAGTACAGTTTGAATATTGATGTTATGTTTCCCGATTCAACCCGGGTTGAAGAAATGGTTAATACAAGAGGAATCAATCTGTTTTACGATAGCATCGAAAATCGAAAATTGTGCTGCCATATAAGGAAAATTGAGCCACTTAAACGTGCTTTTGAAGGATTGGATGCATGGATTTGTGGTTTAAGGCGAGAGCAGTCGGTGACAAGAAAAGACATGAGATTGGTTGAATGGGATGACAACAATGGATTAATAAAGATAAACCCATTGATTGACTGGAAAGAACCACAACTCTGGGAATATTTAAAATCCAACCATATCCCATACAATAAACTGCATGATCAGGGTTTCCCGAGCATAGGATGCCAACCATGCACCAGAGCTGTTATGCCTGGAGAAGATGTAAGAGCCGGCCGTTGGTGGTGGGAAAACCCGGAAACCAAAGAATGTGGATTGCATAAAAAGAGTTGAAATTTCGGTTGAAAGAATTATTTAAACCCCGAACCTGAGTTCGGGGTTTATTGTTATTTAAATATTTCAAATAATTGGTAATATGAAATTAAGCTGCTTTTATTTTCATTATAATTCAATGAGATAGTGTAATTTACACACTTTAGAAATTATTAGAATTAACAATTTAATAACAAGTAAACAATTTTTGCATTGTAGTTTTTTGTACTTTTGCGCCCGATTTTAACCAATCCAATGTTTAACCAAACCTTATTTGAATGAGTATCAAAAAGCAATTCCTGAAGAGCAAACCTGTTTGCAAAGTCAGCTTTAAATTATCAAAAGCTCAGGTTAACAATGCCACTAAAGTCAGTTTGGTAGGCGATTTCAATAACTGGGATATCTCTGCTGACGAATTCAGCAAGTTAAAAGATGGTTCTTTCAGCTATTCACTTGAACTTGAAACCGGAAAAGAATATCATTTTCGTTATGTTGCTGATGGCAGCGAGTGGTTCAATGATGATGAAGCCGACCGTTTTGAGGCAAGCGGGCAGGGCGAAGCACGGAACGGAGTTTTATCTCTTTAATAATTTCAGGAGAAAGGCAGCCTAAACGAGCTGCCTTTTTTCTTAATCGTACCTTAATGCAGATACCGGGCTGATAAACTTAACAACCACGGAAGGCAACAACATCATCAGTGTACAAACTCCTACGGTGCCTGCATTAATGGTCAAAATTTCTGCAATACCAATATTTACGGGTACCTGGTCAATAAAGTATGAGTCAGCAGGTAGTGGTGTTAAACCGGTTTCTGATTGCAGGAAAATCAATCCCAAAGCCAACAGGTTTCCCCATAATAATCCATAACCTGTTATATAAACAGAAGCGTAAATAAAGATTTTTCTGATACTTGATGTCTTTGCTCCCAGCGATTTAAGAATACCAATGTCGCGTGTTCTTTCCAGAATGAGAATGAGCAAAGTTGAAATCATTGTTATTCCAGAGACTAAAACCATAATAATCAGTATTATAACAACATTCATATCCTGAATCTCAATCCAATCGAATATTTGCGGATACATTTGCTTGATTGTCTGGCTGTTCAGGTTATATCCAATGGTTTCGTATATTTTTTCTGATATTTCATCAAGTTTGTCAAAATTACTGATATTTACCTCAATACCAGAAACTGTAATGCTGTCCCAGTTATTCAATCTGCTGATCTGCCTGAAATCACCAAACACATAGGTTTCATCAAATTCTGCTAGTCCGGTTTTGTAAACGCCGCTTACTTTCAACCTTCGCGCCCTTGCAGTATTATCAATAATGAAATACATACGCAGATCATCTCCTGCATTGAGGTTGAGCATTTTCGAAACTTTTTCCGAAATAAGCACATCTGCAGAAACAGCAGAATCATGAAATTGAGGCAATGTTCCTGAAACAAGTTTATCGTTGAAAAAACTCCAGTCGTAAGTATTGGTAACCCCTTTAAGCACAACTCCGTGAATTTCGTCGGTTGTTTTTATAATGCCGGCTTTGAGAGCAAAGGGTTGAATATTTGTAATTCCTTCTATTTTAATAAGTTCTCCTGTGTTGATATCTGCCAGCGATACAGGGGTTGGCTCATAGGAATTGTTTGAATTAAAACCCGTGATTTGAATATGAGCACCAAATCCTGATACTTTATCTCTCACCTGCAACTGGAATCCCTGCAATATTGCAACAGAAATAAGCATAACTGCCAATCCCAGCGCAATTCCTGCAATTGACACCCTGATGATTGGTTTCGAAAATGAATGACCATTCCCTGACCTGAGCCTACGGCTTATAAAATATTCGAAATTCAAAATCCTGTTTTGTTTTCGGCAAAATTAACAGATTAAAACTAATTTTGAGGTTTGAAAAACAACATTATCACTTTATGAAGATGAAGCATTTGCCAGTACAATTTCTTTTGATACTTGTTTTTACCTTGCAGGGAGCATGCAGTGATCATACCTACCGGGTTTCTGAGACACAAAATACAGAGAAAGATTTTGGTACCATAATCACAGGAGCTGAGCGCTTGAGTGTTTACGTTGATAAGTATTTGAATAATAAGAACATAGCGGTAGTTGCCAATCAAACCTCATTGGTTGGAGAGGTGCATTTGATTGATACCTTACTTTCATCTGGCGTTAACATCATTAAAGTTTTTGCTCCTGAACATGGATTCAGAGGTGAAGCTGAGGCCGGAGCTGTTATTAAAAGCGGTGTAGATATTAAAACAGGTCTGCCGGTTACATCCTTGTATGGCAAAAAGAAAAAACCATTGCCTGAAGACCTACTGGATATAGATATTGTTGTATTTGATATTCAGGATGTTGGAGCAAGATTTTACACCTATATCTCCACTATGACATATGTGATGGAGGCTTGCGCTGAAGCCGGAATTGAGTTTTTGGTTCTTGACAGGCCCAACCCGCATGGTTATTATATTGATGGCCCGGTTTTAAAGGATGGATACCAGTCTTTTGTCGGGTTACATAAAATTCCTGTGGTGCATGGAATGACAATTGCCGAATACGCAAGAATGGTTAATGAAGAAGGTTGGTTAAAAAACGGAATCAAGTGCAGGTTGAGCTGGGTAAGTTGTGAAGGCTATACTCACAGCACACGATATCAGTTGCCTGTTCGCCCCTCCCCTAACCTTCCTGATATGGAAGCGATTTATCTGTACCCTTCGCTTTGTCTTTTTGAAGGAACACAGATAAGCGTTGGCCGGGGAACTTCAAAACCTTTTAAAATAATCGGACATCCTGATTATTCTTCTGGAAACTTAAAATTTATCCCGGAATCTATTCCCGGTGTAAGCGAAAAACCACCACATCTGGGAAAAGAATGCAGAGGAATAGACCTGTCAGGGTATGCTGCTGTAATTTCTGAAACCGGCAAACTCGAGTTAAGATGGCTGATTGAAATGTATAATCGTGTAAAAAATGATAAACCATTTTTCGATGCTTTTTTTGATAAACTTGCTGGCAGCGATGAACTGAGGAAACAAATTTCGGCAGGTATGGCAGAAGAAGAAATCAGGCAGAGCTGGAAAAACGATTTGGCAAATTTTCAGAAAATCAGAGCCAAATATTTGTTATATCCTGATTTTTAAGAATCTGACAAATCATCCTGACAACTTTTCTTACCAGAAATTGCAAAAAAAAGGAGAACCATCCGATTCCCCTTTTCGATTCAGTATTTGTTGTTTATTTCCTTCCCGGATAAACTTTCAAAGCTTCTTCCAGGCATTTTACAGCATTTTTAAGATCTTCTTTTTTAAGAACATAGGCGATGCGGGCTTCATTCTTACCTAATCCCGGGGTTGCATAAAAGCCTGATGCAGGGGCAAGCATAACTGTTTGTCCTTCATAGCTGAAATCCTCCAGCAGCCATTGGCAGAAATCATCGGCATCCTCAACCGGCAGACTGATTACCGAATAAAAAGCGCCTTTGGGCATGGGTGCAAATACCCCGGGAATTTTATTGAGTTCTTCAATAACCAGATTACGGCGCGAGATGTATTCATCATAAACTTCCTTAAAATATGAGGGAGGTGTATCCAATGAGGCCTCTCCTATTACTTGTCCCAGTGAGGGTGGACTCAAACGGGCCTGAGCAAATTTTAATGCGGTGGCCATAACTTTCTTGTTCTTTGATACCAATGCACCAATTCTAACCCCGCATTCACTGTATCTTTTTGAAACAGAATCCATTAGCACTGCATTCTCTTCAAGCCCGTTAAGGTTCATCACAGAAAAGTGGGTATTTCCGTCGTAGCAAAATTCGCGATATACTTCATCGGCAAAAAGATACAGATCGTGTTTAAGAACTACTTCGCGCAATTGCTCAAGTTCTTCTTTGCTGTAAAGATATCCGGTTGGGTTATTGGGGTTGCACACCATAATAGCCCTTGTCTTTGGAGTTATGGCTTTTTCAAATTCACTTACCGGGGGCAAAGCAAAACCATCTTTAATATTGGAAGTAATAGGTATTACCTTTACTCCTGCTGATAAAGCAAATGCATTGTAATTGGTGTAAAACGGCTCAGGGATAATAACTTCATCACCAGGATTAAGGCATACTTTAAATGCTATAGAAATGGCTTCAGAACCACCGGTGGTAATGATGATGTCGTTGTGGTCAACATCTATTCCGATGCCCTGATAGTAACCTGCCAGTTTTCTGCGATAACTTTCATTGCCTGCAGAGTGGCTGTACTCAATTACTTTAAGATCGAAATTTTTGATGGCTTGCAAAGCCACTTCAGGAGTTTGAATATCGGGCTGACCAATATTCAAATGATAAACCTTTACTCCTTTTTTCTTGGCAGCTTCGGCAAACGGAACCAGTTTTCTGATGGGAGAAGCGGGCATCTGACAGCCTCTTTCTGAAATCTTTGGCATATCTTTATGTTTTTTAAAGTTTCCTGATTTGAGGGCAAAGGTATAAGCAATTTTCAGATCAGCAACAGGAAAATGACAGGGTTACAACTAATATTTTGAAACTAGGCGATAAATTTTGAAACTGGAACGTTTACAAAACAAAAAAGCCGGGAAACCCGGCTCTTTGGCTTAATAATACTGCTGTTACTTTGCAGCTGGAGCTGCTGCTGAACTCATTGGTTTTTCAGGAATTGTGTTATCATCTGGTTTCTTAACAATATTTCCTGATATTCTAAGCACCTCAGCTGAGTTTTTTGCATTTGACATTACAGTAATGGATTTATTGATAGGACCCATACGGTTGGTGTCATACTTAACGGTAATTTTTTCCTTTTTGCCAGGAAGAATTGGTTCACGTGGCCAGCTTGGAACTGTACAACCGCAGGAAGAGCGGACACTGGATAGTATCAGAGGTTCTTTACCGGTATTGGTAAATTCAAATTCACAGTTGCCATCACCGCCAACAAACAAAGTACCATAATCATGAACACTTTTTGTGAATGTAATTACCGGAGCATTGGGATTCTCGGCTGCGGGTTTTGGTGTGGTTTCCTGAGCAGTAGCTGCTGTAAAAGCAAATACTACTGAAGCAGCAAGGGTTAACAACTTTTTCATCATTAAACTATTTTGAGTTAGGGAAAAGTTTTTTCTGTGGTCACAAAATTAACACATACAAATCAATTGTGTTCTGATTTTTGCTTTTTTTTTGATTTATCAAAGATTGTGCCACACATCCTTTAAAAAAAAGTGTGCAGTAACAATAAAAATCAGTTACTTTACCCCATTAATCACTTTCTTTATGAGAAGTTACTCCATTTTTGTGCTTTTTCTTTCATTTTTAGGCATTTTGACTGCCTGTAAGAGCAAAGCCCCGGTTGAAAAATCACGTAATCAGGCTATGGTAAGTAGTCCTCGTGTGATTATTTACCAAACAAATGACGACTATTTTATGCATGTTCCTGTGGAATTGTCTGAAGATAAGAAATCATTGGTATCGTATCCGGCTCCGGGTGATGTATTTTATAAAGGAGATCTGGCCTATCCTGTTAGGCTTGAAGGTAATTTTTTACTCGACCGCCGTGGAATAGGACCACAGACAGCATTTTTAAAATGGACCTACTACGAATACAGCCGGCTAGCAAAAACTCCGTCACAGGAAGAAATATTTAAAATGATGCTGGATAAGAATCCCATAAAAGTTATGTACGATTGTGGAAGACAATCTTCATTTAAGGATTTGGAACAAGAACTGAATGCCAAAATTCTGGCCGGTGATTTCTCAGGATTTAAACAACTGAAATAGAGCTACATACCCATTCTTCTGCATTAAAATATCATTAAAAAGAAGCATATGTTGAATTGATTTGCTCATGTAAGGGAAAAATAGTATTATTTTTGCGCTGCAAACCAGGGACACTACAAACTACTTTTAACTACTTTGTTGATTTTCAACTTGATACCTTAAGGTACCAAACAATTACCAGTGTGGTTTGTTTTGAATATGCCAAAGCGGCAAATAGTAATTATTAATCTTACACACCTTGACCAAATCTGTAAAATCAATCACCGAGCTCGATGGTAAAACGCTATATTATAGTTTTTTAGCCGGGGCCCAGAAGATTTTCGAAAATCAGGTACTCATCAACAAAATCAATGTATTTCCGGTGGCAGATGCCGATACCGGAACTAATCTGGCTTCAACCATGAGGTCAATAGTTGAGAGTCCGATACCTACTTCCGATTTAAGAGTAACAGCCGCAGCTCTTGCCGACGCTGCATTGACCGGAGCAAGAGGCAATTCCGGGATTATTTTTGCACAATTTATTTATGGTTTCAGTACTGAAATTCAGAAACATGAAACCGTAAGTGTGGAAACTTTTGCTGAAATTCTGCGTAAAGCAGTTAATTATGCTTATGAAGCCATTGCCAATCCTGTGGAAGGTACAATGATAACTGTGATCAGAGAATGGGCAGAGTTTATTTACATTCTGAAAGATTCAATTCAGGATTTTATTGAATTACTGGCAAAAGCATACCAAAAAGCACTTGAATCTCTTCAGGCTACCACAGGAACACTTGCTGTACTGGCAAAATCAAATGTTGTTGATGCCGGTGCCAAAGGTTTTGTGGTATTTCTTCAGGGTATGGTTGAGTTTGTCAAGGCGGGCGAACTCCGTAAATTGCTTTCAGGGAGGGAAACCGTAGTTATAGCAGACTCAGAAGTGGTTTCGCACGATGTAATTACCTTCAGGTATTGCACCGAAGCCATGCTTTTGCTTGACGAAAAGAAAAAAGTTGACCTTCAGCAGATTCGCAAATCAATTGCTCATATGGGTGATTCCATGGTTGTTGCCGGATCTGCGAAAAAAATGAGAGTTCACATTCACAGCGATCATCCTGCCAAAGTGATGAAAGTGCTGTCAAAATACGGCAATATATCGTTCCAGAAAGTTGACGATATGGTTATGCAACAGGAAATTACCAGCAATGCTAAATTTCCGGTTGCCATTGTTACTGACTCTACATGTGACCTCCCTCAGGAACTGATAGAAAAATATCAGATTCATGTTGTGCCTCTCAGTGTACATTTCGGAGAAACCTACTTTCTTGACCGGCTTACCATTCAGCCTGCTCAATTCTATTCGATGATTGACAAATCATCAGTTTACCCTTCCACAGCTCAGCCTGCCTATAAGGACTTCTTTAACCGGTATTCATATCTTGCCAGTCATTACGAAAGCATAATTGGTATTCACATCAGTGCAGGATTAAGTGGTACCTGGAGCAATAGTTCCAAAGCTTCTCATGCCGTTGCCGAGCACAGTGGAAAAAGGATAAATGTTTTGAATTCCAAGAGGTTGTCAAGTGGTCTGGGGCTGTTGGTTTACCGCGCTGTAAAAGAACTTGAGAATGGTGCTTCTCACGATTATGTGGTAGGCAACATGGAGAAATGGTCACAAAATACCAAAATGCTGGTTTCTGCAAAAACTATAAAATATATGGTGAAGAGCGGAAGAGTCAGCCATACCAAAGGTTTGATAGGTTCGCTACTGAATTTAAAACCAGTAGTTACCGTAAACAATGAAGGTAAAACTGAAGCATTTGGCAAACCATTTACCGAGAAGGGCAGCATGGAGTTAATTATCAATAAGATAAAAAGCATGGCTGCTGAGAAAAAAATCTGGGGTTATTCCATCTCTCATGCCCGTAACCTTTCTGTTGCCAATTGGTATGCAGACCAGATGCGCGAGATTAGCGGCCTGGATCCGGTTTTCATCAATGATGCTTCTCCTGTGCTTGGAGTAAACGTTGGACCTGGTGTTGTGGCACTTTCTGTAATGTTTGAAGATTAAATCCTCCCGTAACAAAATCTATTAGCCGGAAAGTCATTGATTTTCCGGCTTTTTTTTAAGTAAAAATCTGTTGTTAATTGTTTATTCAATAAAAAATAAAAATGTTTGGATATCTTGTTGAATCAGCATTACTGATTTTTGTTTTAATGACATTGGTTTTCTTAATTGCTCTGAAGCTTAAGGATAATTCAATTGTCGATATTTTTTGGGGACTTGGCTTTATTGCATTGGTGATTTTTTCGTTATTGAACTCAGAATCAATAGACACTACAAAAATTTTAACCTCAATACTTGTAATTATCTGGGGGCTCCGGCTTTCCGGGCATATCTTTCTTCGAAACCGGGGCAAAGGCGAAGACTTCAGATATGCAAACTGGAGGCGAACCTGGAAGTATTTTATCTTAAGAAGTTATTTTCAGGTATTTATGCTTCAGGGCTTTTTCATGTTGATTATTGCCTGGCCTGTTTTACATATCTTAAACAACCCTCAGATTAATGACATTGGAGTAGTTTATATGTCAGGATTCATAATTTTTCTCACCGGATTTACATTTGAATCAGTTGGTGATTATCAGTTGGGCCGGTTCAAAAAAGCTGAAGAAAACAGAGGAAAAATAATTACTACTGGCCTGTGGAAATATACCCGTCATCCCAATTATTTTGGTGAAGCATTCCTTTGGTGGGGTTTTTGGTTAATGGCGGTTCCTGTGATGGATGGTATATTCACCATAATTAGTCCATTGGTTATCACCTGGTTACTACGATATATTTCGGGTGTACCCATGCTTGAAAAAAAATATGAAGGCCGGGAAGACTGGGAAGAATACAAACGAAAAACTCCTGTTTTCGTGCCATTTATAAAATAATGAACGCCAGTCTCTAGTATAGGAAAGAGTTCTTTTCATGATTCCGGTGCACTATTGATTTCGCTTGTCTGTTTTCAAGAATTGTTAAAATTGAATCAATTAAATAAGCTGTGAATGCTATGCATATTTAGTGCTTTTTATACCTTCGCAGCAAAATTCAGTATTGTCTTTTATTGTTGTACCAAATAAATTGCCCTAATCACATGATAAACCAGCAACTTATCAATCCACGCAGTATTGTGGTAATCGGAGGTTCAAATGACATTACCAAGCCCGGAGGAAAAGTTCTAAAAAATCTGATAGATAACAACTATTCAGGTAAACTTTATGTAACTAATCCTAAGGAGACTGAAATACAAGGAATTAAGTGTTATCAAAACCCTGAAGAACTACCTGAATGTGATCTTGCTATACTTGCAATTGCAGCGCGGTTTTGTCCTGATACAGTTGAATTATTGGCCAAAACAAAAAATACCAGGGCATTTATCATCCTATCAGCTGGTTTTCATGAAGAAAGTGAAGCGGGTGCAAAACTTGAACAACAAATTGTTGAAACCATCAACAGTGTAAATGGCTGTTTGATAGGCCCCAACTGCATAGGTGTTATGAATCCTAACCATGCATCGGTATTCACCACTCCTATCCCTAAACTGGATCCCAAAGGAGTTGACTTTATTTCAGGATCGGGAGCAACTGCGGTTTTTATTATGGAATCTGCTATGCCTAATGGTTTGTCATTTTCGAGTGTATATTCTGTTGGCAACAGTGCACAAATGGGTGTTGAAGAAGTACTTAAGTACCTTGATGAGAATTTTGATCCCGAAAACAGCTCCAGAGTAAAGCTGCTGTATATTGAAAGTATTAACAAGCCTGACTTGTTGCTTAAACATGCCAGTTCACTGATAAAAAAGGGATGTCGCATTGCAGCGATAAAATCTGGCAGTTCAACAGCCGGAAGCAGAGCAGCTTCATCGCACACCGGGGCATTGGCCAGCAGCGACTCGGCTGTAGATGCACTGTTCAGAAAGGCTGGAATAGTAAGGTGCTATGGCCGTGAAGAATTGGCTACTGTGGCTGCAATCTTTATGCATAAACCATTAACAGGCAAGAATATTGCAATCATTACCCATGCCGGCGGTCCTGCTGTTATGCTCACCGATGCTTTGTCAAACAACGGACTTGAAGTACCACATATCGAGAGCCCTGAGTTGCTTGCGAAGTTATTACCCGGATCATCCGTTGCAAATCCGATAGATTTTCTGGCAACCGGAACTGCTGCAAACCTGGGGGATATAATAGATTATTGCGACAATACTTTTGATCAGGTTGACGCAATGGCAGTAATTTTTGGAAGTCCCGGACTTACAGAGGTTTACGACGTTTATAAATTGCTTGATGAAAAAATGAGTACCTGCCGGAAACCAATTTTCCCAATTCTCCCTTCTGTAATAAATGTGAAGAATGAGATTGATTATTTCCTTTCGATGGGAAGAATAAACTTCCCTGATGAGGTAGTTTTTGGCAATGCCTTAGCCAAAGTATACAATACCCCGGCTCCGGCCAACGAAGCTCAATTGCCTGATGTTGATATTAATACAATCAGAAAAACAATAGAAAGTGAACCAGATGGATATCTTTCTCCTGAAAAGGTGCAGGAACTTCTGGATGCCGCTGGTATTCCGAGGGCTGGCGAAGCTGTAGTTACTCATGCAGATGAAGCCAGGGCTGCAGCTGAAAAATTAGGCTATCCGGTTGTTATGAAAGTAGTTGGACCGGTTCACAAATCAGATGTCGGAGGCGTTGTCCTTAATGTAAATGACCCGGAAACTGTCGAGCTGGAATTTGAAAGGATGATTAAAATCAAGGATACAACCGCCATTTTGCTTCAGCCCATGCTTAGTGGAACTCAAATCTTTGCAGGAGCTAAATCTGAGCCTAAATTTGGTCATATGATTTTGTGCGGGTTAGGTGGAATTTTCATTGAAGTGCTGAAGGATGTACAATCAGCATTATCACCAGTTTCTGTGGAAGAAGCAGGCGAAATGATACGGAATCTGAAATCATACAAAATCATACAGGGTGTCAGAGGACAGGAAGGTGTGAATGAAGTTGCTTTTGCTGATGCTATCTCCAGGTTATCAGCATTATGCAAAGCGGCTCCTGAAATTGCAGAAATGGACATCAATCCATTACTGGGCAACTCAAAGGGTGTGGTAGCAGTTGATGCAAGAATAAGAATTGAAAAACAAGCTGCTGACTGACATCAGATAAAGTATTAACTTTGGAAAGCCGGCTACAGTTGTACCGGCTTTTTAATTGAACTTTAGCTGAATAAATATGAGAAACTTCAGAATTCAAAGGATAATCATTTTAGTATTTTCTCTCCTTTTCTTATTTTCCTGCACTCCAAAACTTTGGTATGCTGGTAGCCCGGAGGTGACAAAATGGGAAATTGAGGTTGCGGCCCTTGAACAATTGCATGTTTCGGAAATTGAACAAGCAGTTTTAATGACAGGAAGTTCAAGTATACGGTTATGGGACAGTATTTCGCGCGATATGCTGCCATATCAGGTTATATCAAGGGCTTACGGAGGTTCCAGGCTAGGTGATTTCAGGCATTATGTGCACCGGATTGTAACTCCAAACAAAGCAGGTGCCATTGTTATTTTTCTTGCCAATGATATAACCGGAGATTACCGTGATATTTCTCCACGAACAGTACTTAAATACTTTAAATCAACCATCAGAAGCATCAGAGAAGTTCATCAAGCTACGCCCATTTTCTGGATAGAGGTCACTCCTACCCCTGCCCGCTGGCATGTGTGGCCAGAAATAAGCCGGGCAAGCGAATTGATTGAAGACTATTGCAACAGTACCGAAAATCTTTATTTCATTAAAACCCGTGAATATTTCCTCAACGGGAATAAAGAACCTGATATAAGGCTCTTTGCAGATGATAAATTACATCTGAACGAAGAAGGTTACAGAATCTGGAGCAGATGCATTAAACAGGACCTGGATAAGCATACAGGTTATTTAAGAATAATGCAATAGACTGCAATGCAGCTATTTCTCTTCAGGAACCCTGAGTCTGTCGCCGGTTTGTTCGATCACTTTCTGTTTCCAGGCATCGGGATAACCGGGGAACGATGGGGATTGCGGGTAGCCCCATGGATTTCTGAGAAATTCACCATCTTTTTCCTTCTTTACATTGCCATCAAGATATTTTACCAATAGAAACTCACCCAATTTTCGCCATTGATTTACAGTAGATTCAGCTGTATTCTTACTGTATTCAGTAAGAAAAAGGCGGGCTTTGCGCGAGTCGTAAGCATAATATTCGAGAGCTTTTTTGTCGGTATTTGAAATTTGTTGAATAAACCCTGTCTCAAGCTCGTTTTGCAGTTTTCTTAGATCGGGCATTACCCGGTTATAAAACAGATAAGTAAAATGAGCAACCCTGTTAAAGACCCAAAAAGCTGCAGTTTCTGAATAGGTGAGAATATCACCGTTTCCTTCGGCAACACAATTGGGCACGCTTTCTATTCCACAATAAAAAGGCATATATACAGTTGATCCTGCATCATCAACACCGAACCAGAAAATGCCCCCAATGGGATCGGGTAACCAATTGCGCATCTGAGCAATAAATGAGAATCCTGTTTGTTGTGTAGCGGTAACTCTTTCATTAAAATACTCCTTTCCTTCGTATTTCCAGGTAAGCGGCCTCCAGCGGTAAGGTAATCCGAAAGGCCCCGCTCCTATGTCCTGCGACATATCGAGCGCTGTTCCCTGCAGATAATCCCTTTTGAAATTCATTAAATCATGCACACCAAGCTTTCTGTCTGGTTTGATGTATAAAGGCATTCGCTCCGAAGCAGAATATCCGGCTGCATAATCATAGTATTTGCTCATCTGGTCATTTACCTGATTAAACACAGACCATACCCTTAGTTCGCAAAAACGGGCTGCTCCAAAGTTGAGTGGAGCATACACGTCGCTAAAACTGAACTCATTGTCTTTTCCTGTGAAATATCCTTTTCTTCTGGCAAAACTGATGACATCATGGGCATAAATAACTTCAACATCAGGAAGGTTGATCTGTTTCCAGTTTTTGCTGCTTATTGAACTTTTTCCGTTTTCAGCAGGAAAAGATGTAATTCTGGCATGGTTTGCGTGAGCTGAAATGTAACCATCAGGTATACGAATGGCTACCCAAACAGCACCTTTGTCAGCATTGACCAATTGTCCGGTGGTTTTATCTGTAACCATCCTGTTACCTTTGCCAATGATTTCCATAATCCAGACTTCGTTGGGATCGGCAATAGAGAAAGATTCTCCGCTGCTGGCATAGCCATATTTTTCAACCAGATCTGCAATTGTTTTTATAGCTTCACGTGCTGTTTTTGAACGCTGAAGGGCAAGAAACATCAGGCTGCCATAATCAACAATACCTGTGGTATCTACCAATTCTGTCCGGCCATCGAAAGTGGTTTCGCCAATGGCTACCTGAAACTCATTCATAAATCCTATCACCTGATAGGTTTGGCTTACCTGAGGAATTTGTCCCAGGGGTTTGGCAGTGCCGCGATCATAAAGAGTAACCATACTGCCCTCTGGCCAGTTGGCTGCAGGGCGCCAGTAAAGTTCGCCATATCTGATGTGAGAATCTGCAGCATAGGAAATCATGGTACTACCATCAACTGAGGCTCCTTTGGTTACCAGATAGTTGGTGCAGGCTAACGCAGAAAATGCTGTAAGCAATAAAGATGCGGTGGTTAAGACAAACTTTTGTTTCATTCTGATTGGTTTTTAAATTGAAAACCCGACTTGATTTTTGTATCATTTGAGTCAAAAAAAGTCAGTATTCTGATATTTTTTTGTGTGATTTGGTAAACTTAAAGTCAAGGATTGACTGTCAGGTTGTGTAACATTGCCAATAACCTTTAATTGAAGTGGTTATTCAGATAAACAAATTATCTTCTTGTAAGATAATTATTTATGTTATCTGTATTTTCTGGCTTCCTCTTCAATTAAGGGCATGAGTTCAGGACTTGCATAACATGAAATGTGCAACAAATCACCTTCCGACGCAGTAACTTGTGTTACGATCAGCATAATAATTTTGCGGCCCTGTTTATCTTCATAAACCTCAAGTTCAGCTTCATCACCCCTGAGATTTGCGATCTCGTGATACCTTACCATATCAAAACCCAAAGAAGTTATAAACTCTTGAGACACATTAATATATGCATGTTGCAGCCCTGCAGTTTCTGAATCAAACAGAAGCTGTTGCTCCGGAGTTAAGGTTTTCATAATACAAGCTGTTAAACAAGTTGCTAATATACAATCTTTCAAAGAAATGATTCATGCATAAATTTCTTCAGCTCTACTTCTTCGTTTTCAATATTAATTACTTATCATTGCATACATTTTAAACTCAAAGTAACCCTCTTATTTTCAGGTATATGATAATTAGTGATGAGGCCACACTCAACAGGTTGGTCATACATAAAACTGGCAACAAAAGCCGCGAAGAAGGTGTAAAGTTTTCAAAATCAACCATTCAGGTGAGTGAAGCTATAAAAGACCTGCTGCTGAGGTATTTTCTGGCTCCTTTTAAAAACAACGAGTATTTTAACCTTTATCATGATGCTGACCTTGATCTTAACGAAGTGTATCACTTTGCTTCTGCTATGTTTGATGATACAGGTAGTTTTTACCTGAACTCAGTGAATCTTGCGAATCATCTGTATGAACAATCGGTGCACCCAAAGGTGAAAGCCGGTGAATTTTATGTGGTGCATTTTGCTGGCTTACTACTTGATGGCGAAGAAGTTGATGCCATCGGACTTTTTAAGTCTGAATCGAAAGAAACATTCCTGAAAGTATATCCGGATGCTGATAATTTTAAAGTTGACCACGAAGATGGCATAAACATCAACAAGCTGGATAAAGGCTGCCTGATTTTCAATACCGAACGCGAAAACGGTTATGTTGTTGCCAGTATTGATAATCTGAACAAAGGCAATGATGCTCAGTACTGGACAGATAATTTTCTGAAACTGAGGCAACGGAACGATGAGTTTTTTCAAACCAACCAGGCTCTGTCGTTGTGCAAACAATTTGTTACAGAAAAACTGCCTGAAGTATTCGATATTGACAAACCTGGTCAGGCTGAATTGCTGAACAAGAGCATGAAGTTCTTTAAGGAGAATGATAATTTTGTGATGGAAGAATTTGTTAGTGAAGTGTTTCAGCAGCCCGAAGTAGTTGAAACCTTCAATGATTACCGAAGGGATTTTGAAGCAGAACGGGAAGTGAAAATTCAGGATGATTTTGATATTTCGGGACAGGCAGTGAGAAAACAATCGAAGTTTTACAAAAGTGTAATCAAACTCGACAAAAATTTCCACATCTATGTACATGGAAACCGGGAAAATATAGAGAAAGGTTTTGACGATGCGCGTGGAATGAACTTCTACCAGCTCTTTTTTAGAGAAGAAGAATAGTTTTCACTGTCAACTGGAAATCGCACGCACTACTTTTTCTACATTCTGATTTTCAGCCATTCTGATTGATTTGATGAGAAACTTAATCAGTTTTCCGGTGGGAAAAGTCAATTGAATTCCCAGGTTTGATATTGTTTTATCTCTGGCAGCCAAAGTCTTAGGTGTGGGGCTATGAGAATATTGGTTGGCAAATTGCCAGGCTCCTTCTCTTGCCAGCTCAATGCTGAAGTTAACAAGCAGAGTATCAGAGTTTCCGCCCAATCTATCCAAAAGTCCAAGCAAAGGGGAAACACCTGTTATTTTATTTTGAACTTCATCAGACATTTCAGATAACAATCTGTTGATGGCATTAAAGTCGTTATGAATTGCTGTTAACTCCTTATTCTTCATGGTTTCAGAGGCAGCAATTCCCAGGTCAAGGTTTATATGGGCATTCATGCCCAGCAATAAATGCTGAAGAATCAACAGAGATTTGTTGCCAGCCTCAAAAGCAACTCTCCAGCTGCTTGTTAGCGGCCTGCCATTTCTGAAAGCGATATATGCATCAATATATCTGTTGGCAAAAACAACATCCAGAAATTCCATACGCAAATTGTCTTCAAATTCCTGATTAAGAATACCTTGTTTTACTCTGCGCGTTACTTTAAGGTACAATGCCGGAAAATATGCGAGTTTACTTTTGCGCCTGATTTCCCCGGCAACTATGGCGTCAAGCACATCAATAACTTCGTCAATACTGTTAGCAGTTTTAATCATAAGCGTTTTCATTTATTTAAATATCAGTCAATTACAACAGACTTAAAAAGTTTTTGCGGCAAAACAAAATCCATATCTTTGCCGCAAAATTGAATTTGCAGGTTTAAATATTTGTCCATATGCACATTGTTGATGCCAATTGCATCAAACATTACAGAGCCGGCTTATAAAACTTGTAAAACCACCAATCCAATACACAAATGAAACGCATTGACCTCTACTTTGTTTCCGGCCTTATTCTGTTCTTTCTGCCATTTTTTATTTTTGACCAGGTTTATAATGCTTACAACAGCTTCAACAGCGATCACGGAATGATTATGAGCTTCATAAAATTCGCTGTTTTGGCAACGCTGGGTGAAGTGATAGGATTGCGCATAAAAACCGGCAAATACAATACACCGGGATTTGGAATTCTGCCCAGGGCTATTGTATGGGGATTTCTTGGACTAACCATAAAACTTGCATTTGTCATTTTCAGCAGTGGAACAGTTTCATTTCTGGCATACATGGGTATGGAAAATGCATCAGAGGTCATTCGCGGAGGATTTAGCCTTCAAAAATTATTTGTAGCTTTCTGCATCAGTGTTTTTATGAATTCAATTTACGCTCCGGTAATGATGACATTACATAAAATTACTGATACACACATACTTAACACCGGTGGTACTGTAAAGGGGTTATTTACTCCCATTGACTTCAGAGGAATAATTTCACGATTAAATTGGGATGTACAATGGAGTTTTGTATTTAAAAAGACAATTCCTTTTTTCTGGTATCCTGCACATACCATCACATTCCTGTTGCCAACAGATTTTCAGGTTCTTTTCGCAGCACTTCTGGGTATTGCTCTGGGTTTGATTCTGGCGTTGGCATCAATGAAAAAGTAGATTTTTTTTTGAGAAGTTTCCTTGCCATGTTGGGGCAATTATATATCTTGCCGCTTTGTTTCTTACTGCAAACGATTGCAGAGAAATTTATTTAAATGCTTGATTAAAAACATCTTAATTTTTCCTTAGGCATTTAACTTTTGAGTGAACAGTAATTTTTGTTGATATTTCTGCAAAAAACCAACCTAATTATAAAATGAAAGAACAGTTCAGGAACGACACACCAATCAGTTATGAGGTTGTGTCAAGGCAAATTGACGAAATGAATCTGGCATGTGTTGGCAGAGCCAGCATAAGGGAAATTAAACGACTTGTTGATCAGATTGAGCGTGCGTCGGGGCAAAAATACATCAGGATGGAGATGGGTATTCCAGGTTTAAGTCCATCATCAATAGGTACTGAAGCTGAAATTGAAGCCCTTCGTAATGGAGTAGCAGCAATTTATCCGGATATTGATGGCATTCCCGAATTGAAAAAAGAAATATCCCGGTTTGTTAAGAACTTTATGGATATTGAGGTAAAACCAGAGGCCTGTATTCCAACCGTTGGTTCCATGCAGGGGAGTTTTGCAGCATTTTTAACTCTTTCGAGAATGTATCCCGAAAAGGACACAACCCTTTTTATTGACCCGGGATTTCCTGTTCACAAGCAGCAGCACAAAGTATTGGGACTCAAATTCGAAAGTTTTGATGTATACTCCTACCGGGGAGAAAAACTCAGAGAAAAATTAGAGTCCTATTTCAAAAAAGGAAATATACATTCGGTGTTATATTCCAATCCGAATAATCCTTCGTGGATTTGTTTTACTGATGAAGAACTGAAGATTATCGGGGAGCTGGCAAACCAATACAATGTGGTGATTTGTGAAGATCTGGCCTATTTTGGAATGGATTTCCGCAAAGATTATTCCAGGCCTGGTGTTCCTCCTTTTCAACCTACGGTTTCGAAATACACCGATAATTATATTCTGTTTATTTCCAGTTCAAAAGCCTTCAGTTATGCCGGGCAGCGAATTGGTATGATGGTGATTTCAAACAAGTTGTTCATACGCAGGGCGCCTGGATTGCCACAATACTACAACTGTGATAATTTTGGGCGGGCCATGATTTTCGGAACAGTATACTCACTCAGTTCAGGAACCGCTCATTCTGCACAATATGCCCTGGCTGCCATGCTTAAAGCAGCAAACGACGGACGTTTTAACTTTGTTGAGGATGTTAAGATTTACGGCGAAAAAGCACGGGTAATGAAAAAACTGTTCACAGATGCGGGATTTCATATTGTTTATGATACCGATGGTGATGAGCCGATTGCAGACGGGTTTTATTTCACGATTTCATGGCCGGGACTAACCGGTGAAGAGCTCATAGAAGAGCTTATTTTTTACGGAATCAGTGCAATTTCGCTCGCTATTACAGGAAGTGAGCGCACCGAAGGACTAAGAGCCTGTGTTTCGCTGGTACATCCTTCACAGTTCCCTGAACTTGAAGCAAGATTAGAGAAATTCAGGTTGCACCACAGCTGATCTGACTTGTTACAAATCGAACCTGCTGTTGAAACAATTATTAACTTAATTGCATCAGAAATTACTGTTGAATAAGTTGCCTGGTGGATGGGAAAATCAGAAGTTTGCAAAAACAGGCTTTAAAAAGTCATGCACTGTTTAAAACGTTTATAAATTGCGGTTTCAACAGTATTTTGCAAACGTTTGCGAACTTCTTATTGATAAAAAATACATAATTTCGCCCCACCATTTGCAAGAAACTAAACTCTTATATATCATGGCAAAAGTAAAAGGTGACATTGTAATTGACATCGAAAAGTGCAAAGGCTGTGAGGTTTGTATCCCTGCCTGCCCCAATGATGTAATTGCATTGTCGAAAAACGTGAACGGCAAAGGATACAACTATGCCGAAACCATTAACGATGAGTGCATTGGCTGTGCCAATTGTGCCATAGTTTGTCCTGATGGTGTGATCACCGTTTACAGGAAAAAAGTGGAGTAAGAAATTAAATTACTGAAAGTTTATGAAAGAACTCAGATTAATGAAAGGCAATGAAGCCTTTGCTGAAGCAGCCATACGTGCCGGAGCCGATGGATACTTTGGTTACCCGATCACACCACAGTCGGAAGTTATGGAATACCTCATGGCCGAAAAACCCGAAGATCGTACAGGAATGGTGGTACTTCAGGCCGAAAGTGAAGTAGCTGCAATAAACATGGTGTATGGCGGAGCCGCTTGCGGAAAACGCGTGCTTACCTCATCTTCAAGCCCCGGTATCAGCCTTAAACAGGAAGGTATATCATATATTGCCGGAGCTGAACTCCCCTGTGTGATACTGAATGTTGTGCGTGGAGGTCCAGGACTTGGAACCATTCAGCCTTCACAGTCAGATTATTTTCAGGCTACAAAAGGTGGCGGACATGGTGATTATAAGCTGATAGTGCTTGCTCCTTCATCGGTACAGGAAATGGCTGATTTTGCAGGACTTGGATTCGATTTGGCCTTTAAATACCGCAATCCTGTAATGATTTTATCAGATGGTGCCATTGGACAAATGATGGAAAAGGTAATGCTTGATGAACAGCGTCCACGCTTAACCGAAGAAGAAATCGTTAAAAATACGCCCTGGGCTACTACCGGAAAAACAAAAGACCGTGAACGCAACATTGTTACTTCGCTGGATCTTGACTCTGCCAAACAGGAGTTGCATAATCATGCCCTGCAAGCCAAATACCGCGAGATTGAAAAGAATGAAACCCGGTACGAAGCAATACAGTGCGAAGATGCTGAATATCTGATAGTTGCTTATGGTACTAGTGCACGTATCAGCCAAAAGGCGGTTGATATCTTAAGGGCAAAGGGAATAAAAGCCGGGCTTTTGCGACTCATTACCCTGTTCCCCTTCCCTACCGAAGTAATTTCTAAACTGGCCGACCAGGTTAAAGGCATCCTGACCGTGGAAATGAGCGCCGGACAAATGATTGAAGATGTTAAACTTTCTGTTGGATGCAGAGTAAAAGTTGAGCATTTTGGCCGCATGGGAGGAATTATTCCCTCGCCGGCAGAAGTAGTGGATGCTATGCACAATAAAATAATCGGAGGATAATCATCATGGCTGAAATAACCAAAGAGGAAATCCGGCAACCGGAAAATCTCATATACAAAAAAACCGACCTGCTCACCGACAAAGCCCTGAGTTATTGTCCGGGTTGCGGCCACGGTACAGCTCACCGTATAGTTATGGAAGTGCTCGAAGAAATGGGCATTCAGGATAAAACCATCGGAATTGCTCCGGTTGGTTGCTCGGTGCTTGCATATGAATTTATGAATATTGATATGCAGCAGGCAGCACATGGCCGTGCGCCGGCTGTTGCAACTGCAGTTAAACGCCTGAATCCCGACAAGTTTGTTTTTACTTATCAGGGCGACGGCGACCTTGCGGCAATCGGAACCGCAGAAACCATTCACGCCTGCAACAGAGGCGAGAATATAGTCATTATTTTTGTTAACAATGGTATTTATGGTATGACTGGTGGACAAATGGCGCCCACTACTCTTCCCGGAATGAAGTCCTCTACATCACCCTATGGACGGGATGTTCATACTATGGGTAATCCTTTAAAAATCACCGAGCTGATTGCACAATTACCGGGAACCATTTACGTAACCCGACAGGCTGTTCATACTCCTGCCAATGTGCGTAAAACTAAAAAAGCCGTCAGAAAAGCTTTTGAAAACCAAAAACTTAAAAAGGGGCTTTCTTTTGTTGAAATTGTATCTAACTGTAACTCAGGATGGAAAATGACTCCCAGGCAAGCCAATGAATGGATGGTGGAGCATATGTTCCCATTCTATCCGCTGGGAGATATTAAAGTGAATGATTAATAAAAATTCACGAAGACCGTTCTCAAACAAAAATCAAAAGAAATGACAGAAGAAATCATCATAGCAGGATTTGGAGGACAAGGAGTTCTCTCTATGGGAAAAATTCTGGCTTATTCCGGTGTTATGGAAAACAAGGAAGTAAGCTGGATGCCCTCTTATGGCCCGGAAATGCGCGGAGGTACAGCCAATGTTATCGTTATCATCAGCGATGAACGCATCAGCTCACCTATTGTCAGCGTTTATGATACAGCTATTATTCTGAATCAGCAATCGCTTGACAAATTCGAAAAGGCTGTAAAACCAGGAGGTTTGCTTATTTACGATCCTAATGGAATCACCCGTCATCCTGAGCGCCGCGACATTAACATCTATACCATTGAAGCAGCTGACGAAGCTTCAAGGCTTGGATTGTCTAAGGTATTCAATATGGTAGTTCTGGGGGGCTTCCTGAAACTCAAGCCTATTGTACAACCTGAATATATTCATAAAGGACTTGAAAAATCTCTGCCCAAACGTCATCATAGCCTGATTCCTGAAAACGAAAAAGCCATCGAAAAGGGTAAAGAGATAATTAAAGCCATCCACCTTTTGAATTAACACCCGGTTCACACACACACACCAACCACCGAGTGACTCCCTGCCTTAAAACAGGGAGTTTTTTTTGAAATTAATCATGCAGATATCGAAGGTATCATTGCAGTCCCCAAGTTTTAAAATGCATAAAAAGAGCCACTATTCTGAAATAGTGGCTCTTAAAATTTTAGTGAAGTTACTTATTGAAAATCAATAAGTTCAACTTCAAATATCAGAGTTGCGCTGGGTGGAATTGTTGGCATGCGGCCATCGGGGCCGTAAGCTATGGAAGAAGGGATAATTAATCTGGCTTTTCCACCCTTTTTCATAAGAGCAATACCTTCATCCCATCCTTTGATCACCTGACCCTGACCCAAAACAAATTCGAAAGGTTGGCCGCGGTCAACTGAAGAATCAAATTTGGTTCCATCAAGCAAAGTGCCGGTATAATGAACTTTTACTTTGCTTCCGGCAACCGGATTATTTCCTTTGCCTGCAAGAGTTTCAATATAATACAATCCACTGGCAGTAGGTTTAACTTTAACGCCATTGTTTTTAACGTAATTCAGAAGCTTTCCGGCTTCTTCGGCTTTGGCTTGCTCTTTTTCAGCTTCGGCTTTGCGCTGAGCATCTTTCTGCTCTTTTTCAAATTGAGCCTTGGTCTGGAAACTGATCATCTCAAATTCATAGAGCAAAGTAGTATAGGGAGGCACCATTTGACCTCTTCCCTGTTCACCAAATGCCAATGATGAAGGCACAATTGCAGTGGCTTTAGAACCAACTGTCATGAGAGTAAGCGCTTCAGTAGCTCCTTTGTTGTCAAACTCCTTTCCTGCCTCGTAGCGCATGGGTTCACCCTGTTCAAAAGAATTGAAGAAAACCCTGCCATTAAGGTCAGAAACTTTAAAATGAATCCGGCCAATATCACCCTGAGCTGGTTTCCTGCCATTGCCTTTTACCTGTTCAATAAAATAAAGTCCTGATTCGAGAGGAGCAACAGTTATGTTATTATTGGTGATATAAGATTTGAGCAGGTCCAGTTCCTCATTGCGCAATTTTTCCATTTCAATCTGCTGTTTTGCCTGCATTTGCTCATTGGTCATCGCAGAGATTAGCTTTATATGGAAATAAATGTTTTGTCCTATGTATGATGAATCGGGAACTTCAGGCAAACGAACAGTTTTGAGGAAGAAAGAATCAGCGCTTGAGATAAATGTGGCGCTATCTCCTGGTTTCATCATAGCCATTGCAGCATAAATGTCACCTTTGTAGGAAGGAATTTCAAGTGGCAGCATAAATTCCTCGCCCATATCATCAGAATTATAGAGAACAGAATCGTTGATTTCGTACTTTAGTTTTAAAGTAAGAATCATTCCTGTGCTCAAAGTTGTGGTATCATCACCTTTAACGTGAAATTTGTAGTACAAGCCATCGCTGGTTTTCTTAAAACCCGGATATTTCGAACAGGCTGCGAAAAAAATTACCATCCCCAGGGACAGCAAAACCAAAAGTTGCTTTTTGTTAATCATGTTGGGTATTGTTTGTTAATTTATTGGTTATCAATTTAGTGAAATCAGTTTTAAGTCGTAAATCAGGGTTGATTTTGGAGGCACCTTATCCTGGTCTCCAAGTAATCCAAAACCGAGGTGCGAAGGTATGATAAATTTTGCCCTGTCGCCTACTCTGAGTAATAATATTCCTTCTTCGAGACCGCTTTCAACACCTCCCTGTCCAATTTTAAACTGCTTCAGCCCGTCTTTATCTGATGAATAAATTACATCACCGGTAATCAGTCGGCAGGTGTATTCAAGAACAGCAGTTTTACCAAATGCAGCTTTTTCGCCGTTACCTCTTTCATATATAGCGTATCTCAGGCCGCTTCCGGTTTCTTCCATTGTCCAGTTACGTCTTCTAAGGAAGTCCTCAATATGCTCATTTTCAGTTTTTACAGCAACTTTATTGGCTTCGAGCAATGACTTTTCGAGTAATGCGGGATCTTCTTTCTCAGCTTTTTCAGAATCTGATCTGTTTTGGCAGCCAACAGAAAAAATCAACAGTAGAAAACATGACAGATACAGCGGGAAATTACAACTCTTCATAGCAAAAAGATTAAAGTTGAAATCTTGAACTTTCATCAGCTGCAGCAACAATATCAGTTTTGTAAGCGGGTAAAGTATCCTTAAAACGCTGAAGTGTATTTTCCATGGATTGGAATGAATCGCCTCCTGCAGCATTGCGATGTCCACCGCCATTAAAGTTGTCGCGAGCAAAAGCATTCACAGAAAATGAACCTTTAGACCTGAATGAGATTCGTATACGGTCAGGTTTTTCAGTAAAGAAAGCAGCAAAACTAATACCTTTAATTGAAAGTGCATAATTTACAATTCCCTCGGTATCACCTGATTGCACATTATATTTATGCATATCGCCGGCTGTTAACCAAATAAATGCCGTAGCATATTCCTTAAGTACAGTTAACTTTTCGCTCAGGCAATAACCCAGCAGTTTCATTCTGTTTTCTGACCAGGTATCGTAAACAAGTCTGTGCACTTGTTCAGTATCAACACCCTTTCTAACGAGATCTGCTACCACCTCGTATGTGCGGGGCAGATTACATGCAAAGCTGAAAGAGCCTGTGTCAGTCATTATTCCAACATAAAGACAAGTGGCAGACTCTTTATCAATTAATTCTATCTTCCCAAGTGCATCAATCAAATCATACACAAGCTCAGATGTAGATGACGTTTCAATAACTGAAAATGCCAAATCAAAAGTGTTTTCCGGCTGCAGATGGTGATCCAGCAGAATCTTAATGCCATTGGCAGCTACTAGTTTATCAGCAAAGAGGTTTACTCTGTTAAAACCGTTATAATCAAGGCAAAAAATAATACTTGCTGAGTTAAGCAATAATTCTGCATTTTGCTGATCTTTTGAATAAACCAAAGCGGATTTCAGGTCAGGCATCCAGTTTAAAAACCCAGGATATTCATTAGGTATCAGTACACTGACATTTTGTCCGGAGGATTTAAGAAACCGGTAAAGTGCCAATGAAGATCCCAGTGCATCTCCGTCAGGATTATAATGTGTTGTAATAACAATGTTTTGTGGAGTAGCCAGTAACAGCTTTAAGCGGTCAACAGTAGCCTGTTCAAACTTATGCAAGGTTAATTCCTGGTTTTTTGGATTAAAATCGAACACAAAGGTATGAAGTTTGTTAATAGGCCTGACATCAAAAAATATTGTAACTTTACTTTTCAACAAATCTGATTAAAATGGCAGGTAATTTCACATTTACCATGATCAAACCCGCAGCTTACGAAGCTAAATTTGCCGGGAAAATTCTAGATATGATCCTTCAGGCAGGCTTTCGTATCCAGGCTGTAAAAATTGTTAAACTATCTAAAGATCAGGCCAGTGCGTTTTACAGCGTACATAAAGAACGTCCTTTCTTTAATGATCTGGTGGAATTTATGACCTCTGGTCCTGTACTGGCAGCTGTACTTGAAAAAGAAAATGCAGTTGAAGATTACCGCAAACTGATTGGTTCAACCAATCCTGCTGATGCTGCCGATGGAACCATCAGGAAACTATTTGGAATTTCTGTGCAAAAAAATGCTGTTCATGGTTCCGACAGTGATGAAAATGCCGAAAAAGAAATCAACTTCTTTTTCTCTTCACTTGAAAGAATTTAATCAGTCTTCCTCACCTCCGGGTTTATATTCCACAAAAGTGTGGTCTGAATAAAAAATCACAATCTTCCTTACAGTCCGGCAATTGTTCTGCAATACTGCCGGGCTTTTTTTATTTTCTGGCGATGTTGTAGTGTTTTCAGATAATGGTTCCTGAACATAGGTTTCAGCAGAGGGTAAGTTATTCACATTTTCCGCCTTTTTGGGGGCTTCAGTGTTTGTTAATTTTTCTGAAGCAAAAATGTGTTCTTGAAATGATTGCTTATTTTCATCAATATTATCTTCATTATCAAGTAAATGAGCAGGATTTTTACCAGTTGATTCCTCTTTTTCCTTCAAGTATTCGTTTGCTTCCTGATCATCGGGTGGAAATAATTCCATGATTCCGGGTTGTTGTAATGGTTTCTGAATTTTTGTTTCATAAACTGATGGTTCTATTACTACCTGCTTTTCAACAGCTGGGTAAGGATTCATCATTGGGCCTTCACCGAACAAAAGCCAGTTCGTACTCAGATCAGGATACTTCTTCAGCAATTTCTGAATAAACTCCAGACTGGGTTTATTTCTGTTATTCAAAATGTGTGATAATCCAGACCTCTGGATACCCAATTCATCAGCAAGCTGCGAAGGGGTGATATTTTTGGCTTTAATTACCAATGCTATACGAGTATTCATAACTAAATAATTAGATTACAAAGGTAATATGATTTGCGGACTATTGCAATTAAAACAAGTTTAATTATGTAACATCCTAAAAGCTTATAGTTATCTAATATATAACTTCAGTACAACACGATATTAAGTTGAAAACAAGTAGTATAAAGATTTTTAACTTATATACAGTAGGTATGTTGTTCAGGTCTAAATAATCTAAAGTAAACATTTATATAAATATCTTTAAATACTGAAATACAGTATTATAAAGACATATTTAAGCTATTTTTAATACATTATATTGCGTATACAAATGTATACTCTAAAATTTACAAATTACCGGACAATACAATTGTAAATATTACATAATTAAAATGGGTTATTACATTTGTAAGCGTGTTTAATTTACATTTGTAACAAACCAAAGAAGATACAGTTGTAATCTTCTGTTTAAATATTTGCTATCTCCTTTTAATATCTACTAATCTAAACTTAAATATTATTCACTGGAAAAATATACTTATGTACTGATATACAGCAGTATATACAGTTGTTAATTAACTTATCCTTAATATGTATGCTGCAATTTTAACGTAAACAGCCGAGTTTACAGATGTAATTTCGGGCTAGTATACTTAAAATCAGAAAGCGCCAAATAAATTGTATTCAAGAGTTGCCATAGTTGAATGATATTATACTTGCAGTACTTGAGCTTTAAAAGTTAAATCAATATTTTTGTCAACATCCGGATCGAATATTTACGAAAAACCATATACTATCCTTCCATCTTATCAAAGTGGTAATTTCAAATCATCTGTGCTTTGTTTCTACTTATGGACACTTGATTGTGCAACTTTACCCCTACAGAATCAAATATTCCCGGGCACAAGCTAAGAATAAACCAAATAATTGAAGTAATCGGGGGAATAAAGGCACGAAATGTTGCCTAATCTATTGAATATCAAAAAAAAATCCTGCTCTTGCAGGATTCAGAAAAATAATTCAGAAAAATTTATCTGATAACTTTTTCACCAATGATGGTATTTCCATCAAAAACCTGTAGCATGTACATCCCAGGTGAAAGCTTTCCAAGGTTCTTTAGTTCCAGTTTGTTTTTACCTGCCTCCAAAGTAATCTGCTTAAGAGTGGCAGATACAACTCCGCTTGAGCTAATCAATTGAATATCTACTTTCAGACTTCTGTCAGCATTGAGTTCAATATTCAACTGATTGGTAAAAGGATTCGGATAAACCCTAAGTTCACTGATGGCAGATGAATAACGAATCAAATTCGTTGACAGAATATTGTTTGCCTGATTAAAATCAGGTATACCCCATCCCAGGAAATTGTCAGGATTTCCGGATTTGGTGGCGGATCCTTTAATAGCAGCCATCAGTTCCATATTACTGAGGGTTGGGTTTGCCTGCCATAAACATGCTGAGGCTCCGGCGATAAGAGGTGAAGAAAACGAAGTTCCATTACCTCCGGCTATTCCGGTTGGAACAGTTGCAACTATTGTACTTATGCCCTGTGCTGAAACATCGGGTTTGGTGCGGCCGTCTGATGTGGGTCCCTGAGATGAAAAATAGGCATATAATCCAGCAGGATCAACAGCTCCTATGGTAAAAACACTATCTCCATCTGCTGGTGCAGTTATGTATTGCCATGCATTACCTCCGGAATTTCCGGCACTGTTTACAACCAGAATCCCTTTTGCTGCAGCCATATCTGCACCAATGGTAACAACAGTTGTATTCCCATCCATATCTGCATAGGAATGATTTTCAGCAGGATTGTCAAACAAGCTGTAACCAAGAGATGAATTAATAATATCCACCCCGACTGAGTCGGCAAACTCGGCAGCATTAACCCAGTAATATTCTTCCAGAAGATACTCGGCTGTAGCATCTTCTGACCGAAGCAACCAGTAAGAAGCTTTGGGAGCTGTTCCGATCAACTGCCCGGGCAAGTTTCCTCCCATTGTGGATAACACCATGGTGCCATGCGAGTTAATTGAAGTGCTGTATACATCATTTCCGGGCTGCACAAAATCTCTGGTTCCAAGTATCTGACCGTTAAGCCTTAAACTATCAAAAGCCGGATGAGTATTCACAGAATTATATCCTGCATCAATCACACCAATCATGATTCCTTGTCCATTAAAACCCATTTCATGCAGATGATGGATTCCAATCATCTCCACCTGGTTGGCTGAAGCTCCATAATTGTATGATCCTGATAATGTTTTATGCGATGCTCTTAATGCTCTGGCAGAGAGTTTTTCTATCATCTCCTTGTCGAAATGAGACTTTGATTTCGACAAACTTCTTTGAGTAAACAAATGATCCGCTGATTGGTATTTCTTGACGAAAGAAAACCGGCTGATTTTATTATTAAAAGTTTGAGCATCAGTTTTAACTATGGCCATATTCAACCATTTGGAGATGTAAACTACTTCAGCTCCAGAGTTTTTAATTTCAGAAATGAATGCACGATTAACAGGAAGATCAGATTCCACCACTGGAATTTGCTGAATCAATCGCCTCTCGAGTGCTTTGGATGATAAAAACTCGGACGGTCTGCTTACATCGTACGATGAATCCTTGCCTGAGAACCAAAGTTTATAATATTTATACTGACTGTATCCGCTTGAACTAAGCAGAAATAAAATCAATGTGGACAGGAAGAGTCGATATTTTGACATAGTGGTTATTTCAAATTTAAGGGTAATAAACAAGAAATCAGGCAGTTTGTTGAGTCCTGCAAAACTATTGCCGGCAAATATCGGTATTTTCAGCAATATTTAATCGGTTTTGAAATATTTTTACTAAGCCTGGCTAAAAAAAACAATACTAATCAACTATTGCATACTTTCTAAATCTCATACAATCAATATTTTATACAAGATACAAACCTGTTTTTACCTTTAAAATCTTTGTGTATCTCAACATTATTATAACCATTCACTCTACACAATGTGGCAACCGCCTCGCCTTCCCCTTCATTGATCTCAAACCACAAACTTCCTCCTGACTTAAGATTATTATAAGCATATTCTACAATCGAAATATAGAAAATCAAAGGGTTGTCATCCGGTACGAATAACGCAATAGAAGGTTCATAATCAAGTACATTGCTGAACATCAACTCTTTTTCAGTTTCCTTTACATAAGGTGGGTTGCTCACAATAATATCAAAATCTGATCCAATTGAAACGTTTGCAGGATCAAGTATGTTAGCCTGAAACAGATTGAGCTTTACTCCTGATAATCTGGCATTTTCCCTAGTGAAATCAAGAGCTGTCTCACTTATATCACAAGCTGAGACCGAGGCTTGATTCATGAATTTTGAAAGTGAAACAGATATTGCTCCGCTACCACAACCGATGTCCAGAATTTTTAATCCGGTTTTTGATTTATTCTCATTTATAATCTTCGTAACAAGTTCCTCGGTTTCAGGCCGGGGTATAAGAACTCCTGGTCCAACGCGAAACTGAAGATTCATAAACCATACACTGCCTGTTATATATTGTATTGGTTTGAATACCAGTAAATCTTTTAAAGCCTGTTCTGCTTTGGCAATGATGGCTTCATCAGCAGATTCAATTCTCTTTGTCAGCCATATTTGGTCATTCCAACCATAAAGTGCCGAAAAGAAATATCGTTTTATTGAAGCTGCTTCCTCTGCTCCATAAACAGGCTGCAGGGTTTCAAAGAATTTTTTTTCAAGATCGGCGTTAGTCATCGGCATTCGGATGAATTGCAATGTAATTATCTCAGTCTGCAAAGGTAATGATTTGGTATCTTTGCCCGAAAAGTTACCATGGAGTCATTTTTTCGTTTGGATGGGAAAGAAATTAAATTTAATCTGCCATTTGCTGATTTCTTGCACAATTACCCTGATGATTTTCGTTGTCAATTGCTCTATGTAATTGATTATTATGATGAAACTACACAGGTTTATCTGTCACGGTTTTCGGAGGTTGCCCCCACTTTTTTATTAAACAAAGAATTGTTTACATCTGCTTATCTTTTCAGGTTTCTTGAAGAACGGGACCTTTATTCGGGACTACACCAATTAATTATGCATTTAGAATCCACCGAAGATATTAAAAATGAAGTAATTCCGCTTATTTTTTACTTTCTTACTACTGATGACCGGATTTCTGTTGATTTGTTGGCTGCTATGTTTACTGATTCCGGAATTAAATATGAATCAGCTTTCGAGTTGGCCAATGCTGTTTATTTTCAAGGAGTTGATATACCTGAAGGAGAAATAACCGAAGCTTTAAGAACAGGAAGTCAATTCGCTGAAACAGAAGAAACTAATGATGCAACCGGAATCTTCAAACTCGGAGAAGTTACTGCTATTTTGCAAAATAAAAGTTCAGTTAATTTTATATACGATAATTATATTTTCCATCGAAATGAATTTGGATTCTTGATTGAATGTTATGAAGCTGTAAACGTTGCTCATGTTAAAGAAGCCGCTTATCTGGTTGAAGACCATGAAAGATTAATTCTTGGTTTTGGTTGCCGGCTGATGAATGTTCTGAGCTTATGCATGCTTTCCTCTCCCCTGCTTTATAATTTTATTGTCAGCAAAACCAGCCTTACTGAGCGTTCGTGTTTAAGTTTGGGTAGTTTTATCAGGTTAAATATCAATGATATAATTACTTTTGAAAAAAGTAATGATCAAAATTTATCAGTCGGTTCATTTATCACGGAAAATCAACTCATCATAAGCAACCTTGAATCCATATTGAATCAACAAGAAGGCAAAAATTATTTTCCGGTTTTTTTAGATGTTAGTAAGGGCGATTAATCCTGTTTGGAAATCTTTTGTATTGGCCTATTTTTGCAAAAAAACTCAACATGATCTACCTTCTGCTTGCCATCACTGTAAGTACTCTGATACTCATTTGCTTTAAACTTTTTGAAAAATTCAGGATAGATGATTTTACAGCCATTAGTATCAATTATCTGGTAGGAGCTGTATTAGGATTTAATTTCATCAGTTGGGATCAAAGTGCAGACAGAATAATGGTATCTCCCTGGTTTATGATGTCTTTATTAACCGGAGTATTACTAATCAGTGGTTTTGTTTTCTTTTCAATATCTGCACGCAGGGCGGGTGTAGCCCTTACTGCGATCAGCAGCAGAATGTCTGTTGTTATTCCGGTTTTACTGGGTTTATTGTTCCTGAATGATAAAGCCGGGATTGTTAAAATTGCAGGTATTTTGCTTGCACTTGTATCTTTATACCTTACACTAAAAAAGGACAAGCAGGAAAAATTTTCCTGGAAAGTTATATGGATTCCACTTGCGGTTTTTCTATTTACAGGATTTAATGATTCAACTGTAAAACTTACTCAGCATTTTTTCCTTGCTGGCAAAGGAAACCACGATTACATCAGTTATGCTGCCACTTCGTTCCTGGTAGCTTTCATAATTGGTTTGATTGTTTCGTTGGTTAGGTTAAGCAGAGGAGCAAAGATTCTGAATCTGAGAAATCTGCTTGCGGGTTCTGTATTGGGTATTATAAATTGGTTTTCAATTTATTACCTGCTTAAAGGTTTTGAAGTTATGCAAGTTTCGGTTTTTATTCCCATTATGAATATCAGTGTGGTGGGATTGTCTTCAATTATCGGGTTTCTTGTTTTTAAAGAAAAATTGCGCAGAATAAACTGGATAGGTATTTTTCTTGCTTTTATAGCAATTCTGTTTATTGCATTGTAATATGGTTGAAAATCAGGCAAACTGAATTTCAAATCATCTGTTTCTAGTCAATTTCTCATCTCTGACTTTTTAATTTTTTCAGGGATCAATAAACTTTATCATTTCTTCAAAAAAAACAAAGCAAATCAGTGTAATAAGGATTATTTTTTATACTTTTCATAATGTAAAAATCTCCAACCTTATGAAAACAACCTCTACACTTAAATGGCTGTCAATCTGTATCTTGCTTCTGTTTTTCAGCAACAGGTTTTTATCAGCCCAGGCATTTATGCCATTTGCACAGAGTAATTATGCCGGAGTAAGCGGCATCTTTTTGCAGCCCGCTTCCATTGCAGACAGCCGGTATAAGACAGATTTGCTTTTATTTGGTGCAGAGTCAGGGTTCAACAACAACTACATTTCAGTAAGCAGGGATGCTTTTTTTAAGAGATCTCTTTGGGAAGATGAGGATTTTGTTGACAAATATCTGGTAAGAGATATTAACGGTAATGACAAAAGTATCTTTATGGGCGGATCTGTTGTTTTCCCATCTTTTATGGTAAATCTTGGAAAAAACTCTGCTCTGGCCTTCTCATCACGAGTCCGGGTAATATCCAACCTTGATAACATTACCGAAGACCTTGCCCAATTGGCATGGGAAGGTTTTGACTATGAACCTTTGCTATACAAAACTCTTGAAAATGCCAATTTTAGTATGCAGTCAAACGCATGGTTAGAATTTGGAATAACTTATGCGGGAGTTTTGCTCAACCGCGACAAACATTTTCTTAAAGCCGGAGGTACTCTGAAATATCTTCAGGGAGCTGCATCAGGATATGCATTTGTGAGAGATCTAACTTACAGACTTGATAGTCCCGACACACTTTCATTGTTTCAGTCGAAAGTAAATTATGGCATCTCCAATTCATTTGATAGTGATGGATTTCCAGAAATCAGGGCTATTTCTGAGCCAGGCATTGGCTTTGATGTTGGAATAGTTTATGAGTACAGACGTGATATTGATAAATACACCTACTCAATGGACGGAAAAGATGGCTTACAGAGGGAAGATAAGGACAAGTATCTTTTCAGGGTTGGTATTTCATTGATTGATTTTGGCCACATCAAATATCAAAAAGGTTATTACAGCCAGGATTTTGTTGCAGATGTGAGGGACTGGAGAATAGAAGGCATGGAGATAAATTCAATCAGAGATTTCAACGACACCCTCAGAAATCGGTTTAATTTCAGCGACAATACTAATGAAAGTTTCAAAATGGGCTTGCCAACAGCCTTAAGTCTGCAACTCGACTATAATATTGGAGCAGGTTTCTATGTAAACCTTATGCCCTACTTTGCATTGCGCAAGGGCACGAATATGATTGCAAAAACGCACTACTATACGTCATACAGCCTCACTCCCCGATACGATCATAAGTGGTTTGGGGTGGCAGTGCCTATTAATATAGACCAGTTTAACCGATTTAATGCAGGCTTGAGTTTGCGACTTGGGCCTATCTGGGTGGGGTCTAATTCCATTATCAGCAATGCTGCTGGAAAAGAAGTTCGAGGGTTCGATGCATATGCTATGCTAAAAATACCCATTTTCAAAAAAGGTCCGAGGGATAAAGACAACGATGCAGTTAGTGATAAACTGGATAAATGTCCTGAGATTCCGGGCGTATTGTCATTACTGGGATGTCCTGATACCGATGGAGATGGCATTACCGATGCTGAAGACGAGTGTCCTTACGACAAGGGGCCTGCTGAGCTTAAAGGATGTCCCGACAGAGATGGAGATGGCATTGCCGATAAAAATGATTTGTGCCCTGATCATCCTGGCTTGCCCCAGTTCTCAGGTTGTCCTGATACTGATGGAGATGGCATAGTAGATCACTTGGATGAATGTCCTGATCAGGCCGGGCTTGCTGAATTCAATGGCTGCCCCGACCGCGATGGTGACGGGATTCCTGATAAAAGCGATCTTTGCCCAGATGTTCCGGGAAAACCGGAATTTGGTGGTTGTCCATTTGCTGACAGCGATAAAGACGGTGTTCCCGATGAAGAAGATGAATGCCCAACCATTCCCGGACAGGCAGCAATGAAAGGTTGTCCGGATACTGATGGCGATGGCATCTCAGACAAACATGATTTATGCCCAACAGTGCCAGGAGTTCCGGAAAACAAGGGGTGCCCTGTAATCGAGAAAAAAGAGCAGGAAATTCTTGACAGAGCTTTTGCAAATCTTGAATTTGAATCAGGCAAGTCCATTATAAAAACTGTTTCCTATTCATCGCTGAATGAACTGGCCGCACTGCTTATTGATAAAAAGGCATGGAAAGTCCAGCTTTCCGGGCATACTGACAATACCGGAAAGCCGGAAAACAACATGACCTTATCAAAGAACCGTACACAGGCAGTTAAGGATTATCTGATTAAGGAAGGTGTTGAAGAATTCCGCATCCGCACAGAATGGTTTGGCCAGGAAAAACCAATCGCAGACAATAAAACTCCTGCCGGCCGGCAGAAGAACCGCAGGGTAGAAATGAAAATCGTTTTTGAATAAAGTGGTATGGTTGGTGTTAATTCAGATTTGTGTAAGTCTGTTGGGTTGATTATCAAGGAATTGAGAATCAAAGACACTTTCAGGCAACGCCCGTTTTTAACAGCCGGTCACAATGATGAAACCAGGCTCAATATGCTTTTTAATGCTGTGGCCATTTGCCATCAAACCCGTAACCTGTATAGTCCCGGCCATCAATTGTATGGCTGGGACTATATTGAATTTGTTTTTTCTGAACTGGCAAACAACAAATCTCCGCTGCTAATTCCTGAATTTGTTTCTGAACTAAGTTTACAGGAACTTCAGGAATTATTGCTGAGTGCATTTTCTGATAACGGCAATCCGGCAGAAAGTACGCTTGATACCATTGAGGAACGTGCTGGTTTGTATTCAAATCTTAGTAAACATATTTTAAAGTTTCATTTTGGCTCCTGCAGAAATTTACTTACTCAGAGTAAAAATCTGTTATTTAATTCCGGAGCCGGGTTTTATGAGTTATTACAGAATACTGAAGCCTTTGGTGATCCCATGCGCAAAAAGTCATCATTTCTGGCTAAATTGCTGTTTGATGCAAACCTGTACTCTGTTGAAGATGAAGCGAATTATGTACCTATTGTAGATTACCATATGCAAAGGGTATTGCTGCGCCTTGGATGTATACAAGTAAATGATCCTGAACTGGACTTCAAACTAAAAAACAAGAAATTACTTGATTCAGATCAACCTGTAAGAGAAGCATCTATTGATGCGTTCAGAATAATCTCAGAAGTTTCAGGCCATAAACTCTGGGTCATGAATGATTTTTTCTGGCCGATGGGAAGGTCATGTTGCAATGAAACAACCTTGTGCGAAAGTAAAGTCTGTATTAAAAATCCGTGTACTTTTCATCTTATGATTGAATCCGGAATGCATAATCGTTGTATTTTTGACAAAGTTTGTTGTGGTTTCCTTTCCGGAACACCGGCAGCATATTTTGAACCGATGGTTAAAACACATTATTACTGATAGTTATGAACAATTGCCCCTTTTGCAGCCAACAGGTCCAGGGTTCTGCTTTTGCATCTGAAGCCGGTTTTCTGGCTGTATACAATCATTCACCCATTTTGCCGGGACACAGCCTGGTAATACCAGACAGGCATATCAAAAGCCTTTTTGAATTGACTGAGGATGAAATATCATCTTTTTTTAGTTTTGCCCGCAAAATAACAGCCTTTCTATCAGAATACTACAAATCAGAAGCATATGACTGGTCATTACAGGAAGGAGAATCTGCCGGGCAAAGTGTTGAGCATCTGCATCTGCATATAATTCCACGCAAAGCAGGAGACTTACCCGAAGGAGAAGACTGGTATATAAAACTGCAGGAACAACAAAATCTTCCGATTGATCATTCTGATAGAAAGGTTCTGAATGAATGGGAATATAATTCTGTAAGCCAGTCACTTAAGGAGAAATGGCAAATACTTAATAAGCTACACTAAATAAAAAACAAGCTAACTCCCGCTACAGCCAGCAAGGCACCAATAACTTCCTTAAGAGTAACTTTTTCCTTATTGATTAGAACAGCCGGTACAATTATGAGAACCGGAACAATGGACATGATGGTTGATGCGATTCCCGAGGAAGTATGTTTTACCGCAAGCAGTGAAAAAGAAACACCCAGAAACGGGCCAAAGAAAGCCCCGAGACTAAGTCTTTTCATTGCTGAAACGTTTTTAACAGCTATAAAAACTTTGGCAAGGGAGCCGGTAAACAGAATAATGAGAAAGAAGCCTGCAATTCCGGTAATTACTCTTATTTGTGTAGATGCAAATACATCATAATCACCCATACCATACTTACTCAGCACTAATCCTATTCCTTGTCCGGCGGCACCACCAAAAGCCAATAGCAGCCCTTTTACAGGATATTTGATCCCTATCCTGTTTTTGGGTGCAATTGTCTCATTTAATTCGGGGTCGCTGATTTTCCGGCCTAAAATAGCAAGGCTGATTCCAAAAAAAGTTAATAACATCCCTATAATACTGTGAAAAGACATCTTTTCATCCATAATCATCCAGCCGGTAATCGCTGCTATAGGTGGAGCCAGAGCCATAATCAGCATAGAAATGCGAGCTCCTATCACAACATATGACTGAAAAAGAAACAGATCGCCTAATACAAATCCAATCAGGCCCGATACCGATAACCATATCCACTCATGAGCTCCGGCATTCGTTGGTAGCAAATCTCCCCCGATAAAATACCTGTAAACAGAAAGAAAAATCAGAGCCATGCAAAGTCTGATAAGATTCACCGACAGAGAGCCTACTTTTTTACTGGCCGATTCAAAAGCCAGAGCAGTAATTGTCCAGAAAACAGCAGTAAGCAGAGCCGCCAATTCTCCCTGATATGCAGAAACTGAAATATTCAAGGTAGTAAACATTAATATCCGGGATTTTTTTGATGTGCAAAAGTAACAATACACAATAACCCTGTACCATAATATATAAGAAAATTAGAAAATATTTTTAATCTGCTTACAATCAAGAACATAGCACCAAATCGAAATTTGCTTTAGCATTTTGTATAACTTAACTTGCCAATAAAGATTTGAGAGTTACCTTTGCAGGAATTAGAAACAGTTGCAGAAAGAAGAAGGCCATGCTTTTTGAGGATACATACAAAACTCTGGAAGAAAGGTGTACAGGGCTATTTAAGGAAAAGGGCAGTAAGTTTATTGCCTGGGCTGTTCCTGTAAAGACTGAAGAAGAAGTTAAATTGATACTTGAGAATTTTCGTAAAGAGTATTATGATGCCCGTCACCATTGTTATGCCTACATTCTCGGTCCGGATAAATCAGCATGGCGTGCCAACGACGACGGCGAGCCATCAGGAACGGCCGGGAAACCAATTCATGGTCAATTGTTGTCTTTTGATCTGACAAATGTACTGATTGTTGTAATCAGATATTTTGGAGGCACCAAGCTGGGTGTAAGCGGACTCATTAATGCATATAAGACAGCTGCAAGGGAAGCGATTATAAGTGGAAAAATAATTGAATTAACAGTAAATGAAGTTTACAAAATAGAATTTCCGTACGAATCTATGAACGAAATAATGCGGATAATCAAAGAAGAATCTGCACAAATAATTGATAATCAATTTATTAATAATTGTATAATAACATACACTATAAGAAAACGTGATGCTGATAAGGTGAATTCAAGACTCAGGAAAACATATGCAGCTAAGATCACATATTTAAAAAATACATAAGTTCACAATACGAGGCTATTCCGGATTTTAACCAAAAAACGTTTAGTACATTTTTTTTGAATATGCAAGACGTTTTTCATTTTTTTTCCAACTTTTTTATTAGGATTTTTGTTAAAAAATAAATCAAGCTGTTGATAAGTTGAAAGTTTTCAACCATTCCTTTGAATCAGATTGAGTTAGCAGCAAAATTTATTTTTTCACAAGGCCAAGTCTTCAGTTATTAATGAAACTACACAATTTGGAGAATGAAAAGAGATCATGAGGGAGTCTGGGAGAATTGCCTGAATGTTATTAAAGACAACATCAACTACCAAAGCTACAAAACCTGGTTTTCGCCAATAAAGCCGGTTAAACTCGAAGATAACGTATTGACCATTCAGGTTCCCAGTCAGTTTTTTTATGAGTGGCTCGAAGAGCACTATATCAATTTGCTGAAGAAAACCATTAAGTCAGAATTGGGACCATTGGGAAGGCTTGAGTATTCCATAATTATGGAAAGTTCCAATGATTCCAGAAACCCTTACACCATTCAGGTTCCGGCAACCAAAAATGGTTCATTAGGAAATCCGTCAGTTAACATGCCCATCGACCTGAACAAAGGATCATCAAAGGAGATACCCAACCCTTTTGTGATTCCCGGGCTGCGAAAGATAAAAGTTCACTCGCAGCTTAACGAAGCGTATTCTTTCGACAATTTTGTTGAAGGCGACTGCAACAGACTGGCCCGGTCAGCAGGTTATGCTGTTGCCACAAACCCGGGAAAAACAGCTTTTAACCCCATTTTCATATACAGCGCTACAGGTTTAGGAAAAACTCATCTGGCACATGCTATCGGAATTCAGGTTAAAAATAATTTTCCTGACAAAACTGTACTTTATGTATCTTCTGAGCAGTTTATTCAACAGTTTATTGATGCCGTAAGAAATAACAATCAGAATGATTTTGTGCATTTCTATCAGATGATTGATGTTCTTCTGATGGACGACATTCAGTTTCTTTCGGGCAAAGAAAAAACTCAGGATGTTTTCTTCCATATTTTTAATCATCTGCATCAGAACGGCAAGCAATTGGTGCTTACCAGCGACAAGGCTCCGGTAGAGATGAAAGGCATTGAACCCAGACTACTTTCCAGGTTTAAATGGGGTCTGGCTGCCGATCTTCAAATTCCGGATCTGGAAACACGCATTGCTATTCTCCAGAAAAGATTGTACAAAGATGGCATCGAAATGCCTAACGATGTTATTGAATATCTGGCTTACAGCATCACAACAAATGTCAGGGAACTTGAAGGCGCGCTCATTTCGTTGATGGCTCATTCTTCGCTCAACAAAAAAGCCATTACCCTTGAGCTTGCCAGACAAATGATTGACAAGTTTGTAAAAAACACCTCAAAGGAAATCTCGATTGACTACATTCAGAAAGTAGTTTGCGATTTCTTTAATATACATGTTGATCACCTCAACTCAAAAACAAGGAAAAGAGAAATAGTGCAAGCCAGGCAATTGGCAATGTTTTTTTCGAAGAAACATACCAAATCTTCGCTTGCAACCATCGGTCTGCATTGCGGAAACAAGGACCATGCAACTGTACTTCATGCATGCCGCACTGTAAATAACCTTATTGAAACTGACAAGCAGTTCAGGTTGTATGTTGAAGAAATTGAAAAGAAAATCAAGATTTAATTAATTTAAATTTAATAATTTACAACCTCATCTCTCCATAGTGATGGGGTTGTTTGTTAAATAGACTTAACATGGTGAAAATATTAATGGTTTGTTTGGGCAATATCTGTCGCTCACCACTGGCAGAAGGCATAATGCGTAAAAAACTGGAGATCAACCACATTGATGGCATGGTTGATTCCTGCGGATTTGAATCATTTCACCGTGGAGATCCTCCTGACAGCAGAAGTATTGATACTGCACTCAAAAATGGTGTGGATATCAGGCAACAAAGAGCAAGACTCTTCAGAGCAGAAGATTTTGATAAATTTGATCTGATCTACGTAATGGATCATAACAATTACAGAGATGTAGCTGATGTGGCCCGAACTCCTGAAGATCTCGCCAAGGTTGATCTTATTATGAATGCAGCATTTCCGGGGGCAAATCTTCCAGTCCCCGATCCCTATTATGGAGGCAAACAAGGCTTTGACAAAACATGGGAACTGCTTGATAAAGCTACGGATGCTATTGTTGAGAAGATAAAAGGTGAAAGAAAAGATAAAAGATAAAAGACAAAAGTAAAAAGTAAAAAGTGAAAAGAAAAAAGTAGAAAGAAAAAGTAGAAAGAAAAAAGAAAAAGAAACAAAAACAGCTGTCATGTTTCCTGATAAAAACACAATTTTTGAAACCGCCAAAAGGATCGCTCCATACTTGCACAGAACACCGGTACTCAGCAGTTCTGAAATAAACAACCTGACAGGTGGTGAACTATATTTTAAATGCGAGAATTTTCAGAAAGCAGGGGCTTTTAAATCAAGAGGGGCAACCAATGCTGTATTTCAACTTACAGATCAGGAACTTAAAGCAGGAGTTGCAACACATTCATCAGGAAACCATGCTGCAGCTTTGGCTTTAGCGGCAAAACGCCGGGGAATCAAGGCTTACATTGTTATGCCAGAAAATTCCAATAAAGTAAAAGTTAAGGCTGTAGAGCATTATGGTGGAATAATAACTTTTTGCAAACCAACGCTACAAGCTCGTGAAGACACATTAATTCAGGTGATTGAACAATCAGGAGCCATTGAAATACATCCGTATAACGATTACCGCATCATTGCAGGGCAAGCAACAGCTGCTTTTGAGCTGATTGAAGATGCAGGTAATCCTGAAATAATCATTGCGCCGGTAGGGGGTGGAGGATTGTTAAGCGGCACCGCACTGGCCTGCCATTACTTTGGCAAAGGAATACGAGTAATCGCAGCTGAACCTGAAGGAGCCGATGATGCTTTTAAAAGCTTTTATTCGGGAAGTTTTGTACCATCAGTTCATCCACAAACCATTGCCGATGGACTCAGAACCTCACTGGGTACCCTCACCTACCCTATTATTAAAGACTATGTTCATGAAATAGTGACAGTTTCAGAAACAAAAATCATTGAAGCCATGCGGTTAATCTGGGAAAGAATGAAAATCATTGTGGAACCTTCATCAGCTGTGCCTCTTGCTGCTATACTTGAAAATAAAATTGATGTCAGGGGAAAAAGATGCGGAATTATAATTTCAGGAGGAAATGTTGATTTTAACGAACTTCCTTTTTAGTCTCATTTACTTTTTTGTAAGATTATGAAGAAAACTAACCTGGGTAAATTATATCTTTTGCCGGGAACCCTGGGAGATTCAGCTCCTGATTTGGTTCTTCCTGAGCACAACCTGCAAATTATACGAAGATTAAACTGCTTTGTTGTTGAGGAGTTAAAGACTGCCAGAAGATTTTTAAGAAAATGTGGATTTACAACTGATTTTGAAGAAGTTACATTTAACATTCTGAATGAACATACTTCGCCTGAAGAGGTTCCGGAATTCTTATCCGGTGCTTTTGAAGGCACAGACATCGGATTATTATCAGAGGCAGGTTGTCCGGCAGTAGCTGATCCCGGCTCAGGACTGGTACGTGCAGCGCATGAAAAGGGAATTCGGGTTATTCCGCTCTCCGGGCCGTCTTCGATTATTCTTGCACTTATGGCTTCTGGTTTTAATGGCCAGCAATTTGCATTTCACGGATATCTGCCTGTAAAAGAACCAGAAAGAATCAAAAAAATCAGGGATATTGAGCGTGAAGTATATAAATGCGGTCAAACACAAATCTTTATTGAAGCACCTTATCGCAACAGACAAATGATTGACTCAATCATAAAGACATGTTCTGCTGGCACCATGCTAAGCATTGCTGTAAATCTAACTCAAGAGGATGAAGAAATTATAACTGATTCTGTTGTAAACTGGAAAAAGCGGAATTACGATCCCGGTAAACGACCAGCAGTTTTCATTATATCCAAATAAAAAGGCTCCGAAAGGAGCCTTTTTATTTCTGATATTGTGATAATAATATCAATGATGGTGTCCGTGAGGCCCGTGAACATGTCCGTGGCTGATTTCTTCGGCAGATGCTTCACGAAGTTCAATAATTTTTCCAGTAAAATGTAAACCTTTACCAGCCATAGGGTGGTTAAAATCCATTTTTACAAATTCTTCTGTAACAGAAACAACCCGTCCTTCCAGTGGGTTTCCCTGATTGTCCTGCATAGGAATGATATTACCAATTCTCAGCATTTCAGGTTCAATTTTACCTTCCACCATAAACACCTCGAGAGGAAGATCAATAACAGCTTCATTGATATAGCTACCATATGCATCATCGGCTGATAATGCAAATTCAAAATTATCATTTACATTCAGATTCAGGAGATTTTCTTCAAACTTGGGCAACATATTGCCTGCGCCATAAAGAAATACGAGGGGTGAATTCTCATCGGTAACTTCGATAATCTCTCCCTGTGCGTTGTCAAGTTTCAGCTCATAGGTTAGCGAAACTACCTTGTTTTTTGAAATGGTCATAATATTGGGTTTAAATTTGTTACGGATTGCAACAGAGAGGCTGGCTACAATGTTGATGTTGGCAAAGGTAAAGATTTTAAGCCAAATGGCATCATTATCCGGTCAATTTTTGTAAATTCCGAAACTTTTGGAGATGCAGATCCCTGGACATAAACTAATGAGAATCAGACTATTTTATGATTTTTAGAAGTGGGTGAGGATTTTGTAATCCTCCACAAACAACAAGATTACTTAAGAGAAGTAGTTTAAATTCAAAAAAGAGGAAAAATTGGAAGAAATACTCAATATCAACGGACTCAGTAAAAAATACGGGAGAATTCAGGCCCTTAACAATTTTTCGCTCACAGTTAAACGAGGCGAAGTATGGGGAATTCTGGGTCCCAATGGCAGCGGTAAAACAACTACACTTGGCATTATTCTGGGTGCCATTAATTGCGACCAAGGCAATTTTACCTGGTTTGGCCAGCCAATTTCTCCTGTAAACCTGAAAAGAACTGGTGCGTTGCTGGAGCATCCAAATTTTTACCCTTACCTGTCAGCTGAAAAAAACCTTGAACTCATAGCCATTCTGCGTAATGTTGACAGCCTTGAGATTGAACGGGTACTGAGGTTTGTAAATTTATATGAACGCCGGAAGCACAGGTTCCAGACCTTTTCGCTTGGTATGAAACAACGGCTGGCCATCGCTTCAGCTATGCTGGGCAGTCCGGAGGTGCTGATACTCGATGAGCCCACCAATGGCCTGGACCCAACCGGAATAGCTGAAATCAGAGCGTTGATTTCTAAACTTGCAGCTGAAGGAACAACCATAATTCTGGCATCACATTTACTTGATGAAGTACAAAAGGTATGTTCTCATGCAGCGGTTTTGTCAAAAGGCAATAATCTTTTTTCCGGAAATGTTTCCGAAGTGCTTAACCAACAGGATATTATTGAGGTAGCATCAGAAAATTTGACAAAACTCACTGAAGCCATAAGTCTTTATCCCGGTTTCAGTTCATGCAGGACACTACCCTCACATATAGAAGTAGTTTTTACTGAAAAGACAGATCCAGCGTTGATTAACACGTTCCTTTTTGAACAGGGAATTGTTTGTTCCCACCTTGCTTTAAGGAAAAAGTCGCTGGAAAAATACTATCTGGAGTTACTTAATTCAAAAATTGCTCAAAAGGTTAAATAGTCAGGATGGAAACAACATTTAAACAGATTCTAAAATTAGAATCAATAAAACTCATCAATTACAAGACATTTGTAATATTAGTTCTGGTTTTTGCCGCAATACTGCTTCTTGCCTTTCTGAGCCTGCAAAGTTTTGTCAGCAATATTACTGTAAACCAAAACAATAGCAATGTTCCTCCCCTTGAATTGTTCAAGGTATATCGTTTCCCTGATATTTGGCAAAATTTCACTTATTTTGCCGGACACCTCAAAATTTTTCCGGCGTTTATCATAATCATTATTATTACCAATGAGTTCACATTTAACACTCAGCGTCAGTTAATTATATCAGGGCTAAGCAGAAATAAGTATGTTCTGGGGAAGATTTCAGTAGTTTTTATGCTCTCAGCATTGATTACAATTTTTGTTGCTCTTTCTGCGCTAATACTCGGACTGTTTCATAATACAGGAGACTATTCTCAAATATTCAGCCGGAAACTGCTTTTTATACCAGTTTTTCTGCTGGAGTTGTTCACCTATTTGAATCTGGCAGCTTTGTTTGCCAGTATTTTCAGAAAAACAGGCCTGGCGCTGATGGCGTTTTTGTTATATATGATAATGATTGAGCGCATTATAGCCTTTTATCTTCCTGAAAAAATTGAAACTTTTCTTCCATTAAAGGCGATTGCCAATCTGATTCCGTTGCCAAACAGTCCGCTTTTTCAGCTTTTTGGTGTAAGTTTCGCTGAGCATACTGCAGTGCAGGATGTTATTACCTGCCTGGTATATAATGCCATCTTTATTACCGCAATACTGTTTATCAGCCACAAACGGAATCTTTAATTAATCTCATTTGCTTAAATTATGATGAGAAATTGAAGTGAATAACACTTCCATTATTTTTAACTGTAGTTGTAACTTTAATCCCTTAAAAACGTTAAATCTCTGTTCAAGTTTTCATTTCAGAGATTTATAAAAACCAAAGAAGGAGAAGTATGAGGGTGGTTAAGAAATACTTTGTATTATTTTTCTGTATTATGCTTGCAGTGAATGCTTCTGCCCAGGCAAAATCGACAGATTATCTGAAAGCAGCTCTTGAAGCAACCAACCAAAAGCAATACAGCAGAGCCGTGGCACTCTGTGATGCAGCTATTTTATTAAATAATACCAACAGTGTTGCTTATTTTCACCGGGGTTACAATAAAATCCTGATGAAAGATTACCAGGGTGCAATTACCGATTTCACTGTTTGTCTGGATCTTAGCCCTGATAACATCAGAGCATATCTTTATCGGGCCTATTCCAACCAAAAAGCAGGGAACAGCTGGTCTGCCACACAAGATTACAATAGTGCAAGAAGAATTGATGCTCTCGAAACTTTTGCCTTTATGGCTGGCAACATTTTCAGGTCATCGCTGGGTAATTAATACTTTACACTTAAAATTCTGTCCATACGCTGCTTTAAGGTAGGATGCGCATGGTGAAAAAGGACATAGAGCTGATGCGGAGTCAGATTTGAAAGATTTGCGGCTGATAACTTTTTAAGTCCTGATATAAGGTTTATTCCGGGAACCAATCTTGCCGAAAATTCATCTGCCTCATATTCAAATTTTTGCGACAACATGTTCATCAGTACTGATAATATAGCTGAAACCGGATTATATAAAATAGCATAAACAATCAGTGCGATGTGAAGGTTACCTTCTGCAGACCCAAAAACATTATATATCAATGAATTATCCAAAACCAGCGAAAAAATAAAAAGTAATAAGGCGGTTTGAATGCTCCCTGCCACAATACCAAATTGTATGTGCTTTAACTTGTAATGACCGATTTCATGCGCCAGAACAGACGCAATTTCATCCGTGTTAAGTTGATTTAAAAGAGTATCGTACAGTACTATCCGGCGTTTTCTTCCAAAACCAGAAAAATAGGCATTAGCGCGGGTAGAACGTTTTGAGCCATCAATAATAAATATATCATTAAGCGGGAAATCAGCAGTCTTTGACAATGAAGTAAGTTTATCATGCAGGGATCCCGGCCCAAGAGGTGTCTGCTTGTTGAATATGGGAACTATCAGTGAGGAATAAAAATATGCAAAAAACAGCGAAAATGAAGTAATTCCCAGCCAGGCTAACCACCAGAAATTCTTTTCAAGCGATAAAATCAGCCAGAAAAGAAAAATCAGCAATCCACCTCCTAGAAAAGCAGCGAGAAAATATGATTTTAATTTATCACTAAGGTATGTTTTCCAGGTTGTTGTGTTAAATCCATATTTTTGTTCCAGGACAAATGTTTCGTAAATATCAAAGGGCATGGTAACAATTTCAGATGAGGCAGCAAGGATTCCAAAAAAAAGCAAACCTCTTATTATCTGACTATCAGTAATTTCGTTAACCCATGCATCCAGCAACCCGAAGCCTATCCATAGCAGAAAGAGGGTTAAAATCAATGAAAACACTGTTGTAACGAGGTTGAATCTGTAGGCAGATGATTTATAACTGATAAATTCTGAATACTTATCAGCTTGATATACATCTGCAAGATCATCAGGCAAAGGACCCTTAGAAGACCTGTAGTTAATATACTCCAGAACCTGGTTAAATACAAAACCAAGTATCGTTAAAATGATGAGCAGATTAAGTATCATAAGAAAAAAGTTATACTTCTCACTTAATCAATAACTTCCAAGATATTTTCTGATAAACCATTCTAACCCAAGCAAAATAAAAAGGATAAGCAACAGTCCAAACAGGTCAGTGAGTTCAGTGTATCTTTTGCGTTCATAAACCACAGGTTTTATATCATCAGCAGCTTTAATAACTGCCACCAAATCATTAATCTGACTGGCAAAGAATGATTTACCATTGCTGCTTTCAGCAATCACATTCAATGTATTATGATCAGCAACAGTATTAACATCTTCGAGGCTGAGGGCATTTACAACAAAACTTCCTGTTTTAGTGAGTTTCCCTGTCCCCGGATCTGTAGTTGCAGAAAAACTGTAAAGTCCGGGTAAAAGTGCACCAATTTTGAGCAGATATGAATCATCCAAAGGTAAAAAGCTGAATTTAAACTCTTTACCTGATTCATTAGTCAGTGTCAATTCTATTTCAGGGGTTGTAATTGGCTCATCTGCTTCATTAAAAAGTCTGGCTGAAAATTCCACCGGTTCATTTTCAGTGTAATAATTATTCCAATAAATTCTAAATTTCCCTTTTTCTGCATCCTGTGCAAGATACTGAACCGATTTGGAAACCAATTCGTCAAACGCATCGTGATTTCCATTTACCAGATAATCTGTCATTCTCCATTTCCAGAGGCCTTCGCCTGCAACAAATGCGTAACGGTTAGAAGCAGTTTGACTGTAAGCAACAAGGGGCATATTTGTAGTTAGTTGACCGATGCCCTGAAAGGCCATAGTATAAGTAGAATTTGAAACCTGATAATTGGCAAAAGGCACCGACAGCGGCGGCAATTCCTGAAATAACTTTTGCAATTGTGAGGAAGCGAGAAATAGTGGAAATGAATTATTCAAAACCGGTAAAGCTTCATTTATGGCTGCGGTTTGTCCTGTGATACTGATGCCTGTAGACAAACGGTTAAATGCTGCAATATCAGACTGAGGCCCAAGCACAAACATGGCAGGCACATTGAGCCTGATTACTTCTTCAGGAAGATTTTTTTTGGAAGTCAGGTTTGATGAAGGCAGCTGATGAAAGATCACAGCACTGTAATCTTCTGATTTTCCGGCAAAATCGTTGATCATAAAAAGAGATGCTTCAAAGTTATTGCTTTTGTTCAAAGCTCTCATAAAAGCAGCCAGATCGGGATGCGGAGCAGCAGCAATAATTGCAATCTTTTGTCGCATTTCACGGACTTCGATATAGATGTCCCTTACATTATTCTCTGTATTTATTTCGCCGCCAACAACATCGGCAGCAATTCTGAATTTTTTAAGTCCGGTTTCATCAGCTTCAATAAAAAGAGGAAAAGTAATGACCTGGTTTGCAGAACTTACAACGAATTCCTTTTCAATCAATAACTTACCCTCATGACTAATGCTGAGTTTTGACTTTTCCCCGGGCAGTTCCCTGGCGTGTACCATAATTTCGATCGGGAAACGGTTGCCCTTGTATGCAAACCGATTATGATTTATCCGGCTGATGATAAGGTCGCGGCTCACAGCAGTATCGCCCATTTTAACAGTGAAGACCGGGGCTTCAGCATTTCTTGCTGTATAAACAGGGTTCTCGCCACTATTAAAAATTCCATCTGAAATAAGAACTACAGCACCCAGATTTCGGTTAAAATACCTGGAATCAGCCTGTTTCAGAAATGCAGCAATGTCAGTTTTACTCTCGCTAAAAGAAAGCTTCAGAGAATCATCAACTTGAGTTCCAAACGAAACAACATCCAGCATATAATCATCACCCAATTGATTCTTAAGTATACTGATCATATTTTTAACTTCCGCTGCAAGTGTTGCCGAATCTGTTTTGTGCAACATAGAAGCGGAATTATCAATACCTGCAATTATGGTGGGTTTGATTACATCACGGCCGGTTATTCTTACCATTGGTGATAAGAGCAGAAAAGCAGCAATCGAAAATGCGGCAAACCGAAGCAATGCAAGAATAATAACGGCATTTCGGGAGAAAGCCGAATCATGGTTTCTGAAATACAAAATAGCAGAAACAGCAGCACCTGCCAACAGGCAAAGTACAGTAAACCAGACCGGTGCTGCAGTTATTATCTGAAGATTCAAGATAGTGAGATTAGTTTATAAAGTCAGATTGCAGGCATCAAAGGCAAACTATTTCACCAATGCGCTCATTACAGTGTAACCAGTAAGTTTTCCGTTTTTATCATAAGATTCCGATCTGACTACACCAATGTTTTTGGCTACCCATTCAACTCCTTTTACAGTCATCTTTAGACCTGCTTTTATTTCGGAGTCGTAGCTTATTTTAAAGCAATCAAAAGTTCCTGCCGGGGTTGTAATACTCTCGTAAGCTTCGACCTTACGATTAAAAATCCTGACTTCCAGATTCATAATTTTCATTCCAGATGATGAAACCCCAACAACAACATTGCCATCATTAAGTGTTGATCCCACCTGCATGATACCCGGAAACTCGAGGTCTTCGGCATCAACAGATACCTCCATATTTTCAAAACCGCTCATGGTTTTAGGGTCAAGCATTTTTTTCATGTCCATATAAAAGACATTGTTTTCACAGCGCATCACCAATTCCTGATCAAAAATCGGTTTATTTTTATCATCAAATTGTTCGCTTCTCACTTTTAATGCTACTCCATTGGGCAAAGATTCAACATCCAGGATAGTCTGCCGGCTGCTTCCCTGTAATTTATCTTTTTGATTGAATGTTTGCATTTCCATAACGGCGCCTTTATTCAGCGGATAAAAGCCTTCGCAGTTCTGTGCAATAACCGGACCCATTATAATAGCCGCGGCAATGAGAATAAAAAACTTTTTCATGTTTGATTTTTTTAGGGGGATATGTGGTACAAATTTACATATTTTTTTGCGCACTGTGGTTGATATAATTCATGAAGATTGTTTATCATTCAGAAAGAATCCGGAATTTAACTGATACAATAATAATCTTCAGAAAGCTCTGCAATGCAGGCTGACAACTGAAGGCCAGCAAACACTTTTTTAATACAAAAAAGGCTGCATAAAGCAGCCTTTTTCATAAATTTTACAGTGCAATTACATGTGCATACCACCACATACGCTAATAACCTGGCCAGTAACATATGAAGACAAATCTGAGCCAAGAAACAGGGCTACATCTGCTACATCTTCGGGTTTGCCTCCACGTTTGAGAGGAATACCTTCTATCCAGTTTTTGCGTACGTCTTCAGGAAGTTTCGCTGTCATATCGGTTTCGATGAAACCAGGAGCTATGGCATTGCAACGAATGCTGCGCGATCCCAGTTCCTGAGCCATTGACTTTGTAAACCCGATCAATCCAGCTTTGGAGGCTGAATAGTTTGATTGTCCGGCATTTCCGGATAATCCAACCACAGAGCTCATATTGATAATGGAACCGCTTCTTTGTTTGAGCATTACTTTCTGCACGGCTTTGGTCATATTGAAGATAGACTTCAGGTTAACCTTGATAACCAAATCCCAGTCAGCTTCGGTCATGCGCATAAGCAAATTGTCGCGGGTGATTCCGGCATTGTTTACCAGCACATCAATTCGTCCAAAATCGGCAACCACATCATTGATCAGCTTTTCGCTTCCGTCAAAAGAACTCGCATCAGAAGCATAGCCTTTACCCTTAACGCCCATTGCTTCAATTTCTTTTTCAAGTGCAGCAGCGTTATCGTCGTAATTCAAATCAGAGAACGCTACATTGGCACCTTCAGCTGCAAATTTTAAAGCTATTGCTTTGCCAATACCTCTGGCACCTCCGGTAACCAAGGCTGTTTTTCCTTCGAGTAACTTCATGTTTGTGTGTTTGGTTTTACAGTTTAATTTAACTCAAAACTGACTATCTCAGTCATTCAGAGCCGAAATCCATTTTACCAGGTTAAAATCCTGACGATGAGGCAACAGCGGATGCCTTGGACTCAACCTGAAAGCATAATCTATTACTCCTGCCTGCAGGGTAGGAATTTCGATAAAGAAGGTTACAATATTCCCGTTGACACCGGCAACAGTCATTTCCTCAACAAAAGAGATCTTTTTAACTTCATCGTTGATTTTATGCCCGAATATAACTTCCAGGCCAATATCATTGGCGGATAGTTCATTCACATTCAGTACAATCTCAGCCATAAAATTTTCGCCCAGTCTCAGGGGTTTACGGGTTGAATCGGGCACTTTAACCGATAAAACCTCAATACTTTCCCAGCCTCGGATCATTCTTCTTTTCCAGGAAGTCAGTGTCCTGATGTTTTCATACTCATTGGCAAACAGTATGGATGATCTTGAAATAAGCTTGTTATAGAATTGCTTATAATAATCATCGAGCATACGTTTCATGGTAAACTCAGGCGATATGAGTGCAATGGTATTTTTGATGTAGGACACCCATTTTTCAGGAATCCCCTTTTTATTTCTGTTATAGAAATCGGGAATTATTTCCTCTTCAAAAATGTTATAAATATTTTCGGCATCCAGTTCATCCTGAAAGGCCTGATTTTCGTAGGTACGTTCTTCCTGAAGTGCCCATCCGGCGCCTGGCTTGTAACCTTCGGCCCACCAGCCATCCAATACACTAAAGTTTACAACTCCATTCATTACCGCTTTTTCGCCACTTGTGCCTGATGCTTCGAGGGGGCGTGTAGGTGTATTCAGCCAAACATCCACTCCCTGCACCAATTTGGCACCCAGCTTCATATCGTAGTTCTCAACAAATATGATCTTGCCAAAAAAATCAGGCATTTTTGAGAACTCAATAATCCTTTTGATCAGATCCTGTCCTGCTTTGTCGGCAGGATGTGCTTTTCCGGCAAATACGAATTGCACAGGCCTTTCTTTGTTATTTACAAGCTGCGAAAGACGCTCGGGATTTGCAAACAGCAGATGTGCCCGTTTATAGGTAGCAAATCTGCGTGCAAAACCAATGGTAAGGGTTTTGTCGTTCAAAGCCTCCAGAGTTTTCATAATAAACTTAGGATTCTCCTGACGGCGTCTGAGATCATCTCCTACCCTTTTGCGAAGATAATTTATAAGAATTTTGCGGTGATTTTCACGCAATGACCAGATTTCTTCATCAGGCACCTCTCGTATTCTCGACCAGGCTGCTCTGTCTGTTTGATTAAGTATGTGCTCCTCGTTAAACAGTTTTACATAGAGTTTCTGCCATTCAGGAGAAGTCCAGGATGGCATGTGTACTCCATTGGTAACGTGGCTGATATACAATTCTTCAGAGAAATAACCCGGATATAAACCCTGGAACATTTCGCGGCTTACTCTACCGTGAATGCGGCTAACACCATTCATCTCCTGCGAAAGTTTGGCAGCCAGGACACTCATTGAGAACTTCTCATCCAATTTATCTTCAACATAGCGTCCAAGATTCATGAATGTATTCCAGCTGATGTTGAGGCGGTCGGCATAATGCGGAATATAAGCCCTGAGTACATCTTCGCTGAATGCATCGTGACCTGCAGGTACAGGTGTGTGTGTGGTAAAGAGCTGTGTTGATCTTACTATTTCAAGAGCCTGATCAAACTGGAATTTTTGTTCCTGAACAAGCAATCGCAGGCGTTCAATGCCTATAAAAGCTGCATGTCCTTCGTTGCAATGATAAACAGCAGGATCCATTCCCAAAGCATTAAGCATTCTGATACCACCAACACCAAGGAGCAACTCTTGTTTAAAACGGTTATCCCAATCGCCGCCATACAACTGATGAGTTATAAAACGATCGGCGTCGTTGTTTTCATCAATATCGGCATCAAGCAAATACAGGGGAACGCGGCCCACATCCAGTTTCCATACTTTGGCGTAAAGGTTGCGACCCGGCAGCGCAATAGAAACCTTCATCCATTCTCCGTTGGTATTTCTCACAGGCTTAAGGGGCATATGAGTAAACTTCTGCGGATTGTAGGTATCTATCTGATCTCCTGATAGGGAAAGGTTCTGTTTAAAATAACCATAGCGGTACAAAAGTCCGACACCAACCATGTTTACATTAGAATCGCTGGCTTCTTTAAGATAATCGCCGGCAAGCATTCCCAATCCACCCGAAAAAATCTGCACAGTATCATGCAAGCCATATTCCATGCTGAAATAAGCAATCTGATTTTTTGGCTTTTCTGAAGCCTGTTTCATATATTGCTCAAATGCAGCATACACCGAATCTAATTTATCAAGAAACTCCTGATTGCGTTCAAGTTGCAACATTTGTTTGATGGTAAGCGATTCTAGCAAAGCTATGGGATTGTGATTAAAATTCTCCCATTGAACCGGGTCAATCATTCTGAATAGATCTTCAGCTTCAGGATGCCAGCACCACCAAAGGTTGCGCGAGAGGCGTTTCAATCCGTTAAAGCGTTCCGGAATACCAGGTTTTACGAGCACTTTGTGCCAAACGGGAGTACTATGTTGCTTCAAAGGAAACGACATCAGAACATCGGGCTGCCGCTTGTCGCGGAAGAGTTCTTCGCGGCCGGCAACTTTTTCCAAAGCCAGAGCAAAGGCTTTGCGATAGTTGTCTGTAAGTTCATCCCAAAGCGCAATACGCGATATCTCAAAAGCTTTACTTCTTGCTTCTTTAACCGATTCTTCCGAAAAAGCTGCAAATTCGTTTAAAATTCTTGCAATGCCGGTGGTAACGCCTTCTGCATTGTTGTCATCGCGATCAAGCACCCAGGCTCCCGGTTCACTTTCTGAGATTTTTTCGCGAATCCATAAACCAAACCCTGCCAGCGAGGTGGTGATGGTTGGAATATGAAATGCAAGACTCTCCAGCGGAGTATAGCCCCATGGCTCATAGTATGACGGAAAAACTGAAATATCAAAACCTATCAGCAGTTCATAATAATCAAGATTAAAAATTCCATCAAAACCACTGAGATAGGATGGAACAAAGATCAATTTAACTTTGTCCTCTTTTTTATTTAAAAGTCCGGCCGATTTGGCACGATTGATAACGTTATCGTACTCATAATCATGTAGTCCATGCGTAAGGTATACGCCTTCATGAGGATGATTAAAATCGCAATCGTTTAATCTTGACACCAGTTCGGGTGAAGGACCGGTATGATTGGCCGGAACTGTAATAAACGCAATTACATTTCTTTTTAACCCCGGATTTTTATTCAGCCGGGCCAGGGCGTCAATATAAAGATCAATGCCTTTGTTCCTGAATTCGTATCTTCCGCTATTGATTACCAGCATGCTATCGTCGGGCAGATCGGTATTAAAAAGTGCTCTGGAAACCTGCATCAGTTTAATACGGGCAATTTCGCGGCGATTGGCGAACTCTGCAGCCGGGGGTACAAAACCATCGTCGAAACCGTTGGGAGTAACCACATCAACAGCTCGACCCAGAAAATGGCGGCATTCCTGAGCTGTAATTTCACTTACTGTAGTAAAAACATCGCTTACACGAGCTGCAGCGCGTTCAAGTGAAAATTTGGAAACCACATCGAAACGGCGGGCTGTGGTATCGCCGGGGTAATTGGCAAATTCACCATATAAAGGCAGATTATTCCCTGCAACTGACCGGCCAAGAACTGTAGCATGGGTCGTAAACAAACAGCCCACCTGTGGTACACGCTCTCTCAGGTATAAAACACCAGTACCAGTCATCCATTCATGGAAGAGAGCCACCAGTTTATCATGCGCAGAATTGTTGAATTCGTAGAAATTCTCAATTACTTTGGCTGCAGCATATCCAAAAAGAGCGGGCTCAACATAATCCCATTGTCCTGAAATGGAGTCGAGCTGATAGGTTTCCCAGAATCTGGCAAATATTTTATCTTTCTGATGGAAGTAAGGAGTAAAGTCAACCAGAACTACAATTGGTCTGCTTTTAATGTTCCATCTGCCTATGCGTATGTGCAATCCCCGGCTTTCGGCAAACTCGCGCCATGATTTGTAAATGAAGCGGTCTTCAATAAAGTCGGGATTCTGATTGGTTTCCTTCCATACATCGGGCCCGATCAGTATGTAATTGTCATCATAATCTTTTTGAATTCCGGGGGCTTTGGTTGAAACCACGGTATAAATCCCTCCTACTTTGTTGCAGATTTCCCAGCTGGTTTCGAAAATATAGTCAGGTTTCAGGTTTTTCTTTTCAGTCATCGTTTGTGTTATAGGTTAATGATCCCCAAAGGGAATGGCATAACAAAATCAGGTTGCTCGAAGCAGCCGGGTTCTTTAATACCATTTTCAACTTAGGCGGTGCAAAAATACGGATTAAAACAGCGACTTCAGCAAGTCTGAAACCTTGTTTTTATAAGAATCCAGGGTTTCCTTACGTGGCTTTTTTATCTGGGCTCTTACAGTTTCAAGCTCTTCACGAAAATTTTCAGGCAATTTTTTTAATAGTTTTTTAATATCCTCTTCCGATTTTCCGATCAGAGAATAAGCCAGAGTTTTGGTATCGAGTGAATCAATTACTGACTTGATTTTGGCCTTTGACAAAGTAAAAAGCACATCAATATCAGCAGAAGCAGCTTCGGGTTGAACTACAGTGTTTTTTGAAGTTGTTTTTGCTTTCGGGTCAGGAACAGAAAATTCCACAGGCTTTTCAATACTTACTTCAGGGCTGTCGAGCCGGCTGATAAAATCTGACAAAGCATTCATGTAATTGATGAATGCCTCATAGGGAGTGCTGTAGGGGTTAAAATACTTGTGCACTGCACCGTCGGAGAACCATTTGGTACACATGTAGTAGAAATGGTCTGAGGTCTGAAGATAAAGCCAGTCGCGGTAAACATCAGGATTTACACAATTGCGCATTTTGGGAAGAAGGTTGTATAGTGCTTCAAAAGCCTCGTCCTGCATTTCATTTCCCAGCCAGGCGGTAAGGTCGCGCTCTTCATCGGCCCATGATATGGGAGTTGGCACCGATACAGCAGCAACCGGCTGAATTTTTTGTGCAATTTCGGCGGGTGTGTCAAAGGTGTAATTCGTCATGGACAAAACCTGTTTGGGCAAGGCTCTCACAAAGTCGAAAATACCTGTTTCTGCCCACTGATGTTCCCCAAAAGTTTCATAATCCAGGAAAATATTCAGCACCTGCTGGTTTTTGTCAAATGCATTGATCCAGCCTGCAAATTTTTCGGCAGTAAGTGGCCACTCAATCCAGTTTTGATTAGAGAATCTGAATCCGATATCATCGCTTAACTGGTAATTGCGCAGCAAAAGTTTCAGGCGAGGATTTGCAGCGTTGCAATACATAAAATTGGGGCTTTTCCAACCCAGAATATGCTTTGCACCTTCGGTGAGCATAATGTTGTAGCCCATATCAAGCACTTGCTCGCCAACATAATCGGAATAGATGAGCTCAGTATTTCTGAAAGATGTGGGACGCTGACCAAAAAGTTCTTCAATGCGGTCAGAATGTTTTTTTACCTGCGACCTGAATTCTTCATTATCGCGCAGAGAAACCAGGGAATGAGCATAAGTTTCGGCCAGAAACTCAACATTTCCGGTATCGGCCAGCTGCCTGAAGCTGTGAATCACATCCGGAGCATATTGCGAAAACTGATCTAAAGCAATACCAGAAATTGAAAAGCTCACTTTAAACTTAGCACCATATTCCTTTATCAGGCCAAGCAACAGTTTATTCATCGGCAGATACGACTTTTCAGCAATCCTTCGCACAATGGATCTGTTCTGAAAATCGTCATAATAATGGTGGTTTGCTCCGATATCGAAAAACCTGTAAGTTCTGAGCCTGTATGGCTGGTGAACCTGAAAATATAAACAAATTGACCTCATAATAAAAGGAGTTTAATCATTAAAAAAATTATTACTGATAGACTTGTTCGTAAACAGCCTTGATATGCGTGGCAGCATTTTCCCATTTAAGGTTTTCAACTTCAATAGCACCATGTTTTGAGAACATGGCAGGAAGGCTTTTATACTGAAGCAATCCGTAAATGGCATCGGCCATGGCATCTATATCCCAGAAATCAACTTTAAGGGCATGCTGAAGCACTTCGGCTACTCCGGATTGTTTTGAAATTACCACCGGCACATTGGAGCGCATTGCTTCCAAAGGCGAGATACCGAATGGCTCTGACACTGAAGGCATTACATAAACATCGCTCATGGCGAACATTTTATCTACATTATCGCCTCTGAGAAATCCGGTAAAATGAAAACGGGTTGACATTTTCAGCTGAGCCACACGACGAATCATTTTTTCAAGAAGATCACCAGTACCCGCCATAACAAAACGTACATTAGGGTCGCGTTGCAATACCTTATGTGCTGCTTCAATAAAATATTCGGGGCCTTTCTGGAAAGTAACCCTGCCTAAGAAAGTAACCACCTTTTCGCGCACATGTTTCTCAACCTTAATGGCATCGGGACGGTCAACCGGTTCAACTGCATTATGCACGGTTATTACTTTGGCAGGATCAATGCCGTAGCGGTCAATTACAATGTTCCGGGTGAGGTTACTTACAGTTATCACCCTGTCGGCAGCTTCCATACCGGCACGTTCAATGTCATAAACACGCTGATTTACATTTTCGCCGGAGCGATCGAATTCGGTGGCGTGCATATGAACCACCAAAGGTTTTCCGGTAGCTTCCTTTGCTGCGATACCAGCCGGGTAAGTCAGCCAGTCGTGAGCATGAATCAGGTCGAAGTCAGAATCCCTTGCAATCTGAGCACCCACCAGCGCATACCTGGCTACTTCTTCGAGCAGGTTCTCACCATATTTGCCCGAGAAAGTATACCGCGCATTAAAAACAGATTCTTCGTTGAGCGAAGTTGTTTTTTCGGCAGACTCCATCAGATTATCAAAAGCTTCTGGACCCACATAAGGCACCAGGCTTGAGTTGACTTCGAGATAGGTAATGTTTTTCCAGAATTCGTTTTGTTCGATTTTTCGGATGTCGATGCTTACATCGCTGGCATTAACGAGTCGCACAGCCTCCTGACTCTCATCTCCGTAGGCTTTGGGAACAACGAAAATTACTTCAACGTTGTTTTTCAGAAGGCCCTTGGTCATGCCAAAACAGGCGGTACCGAGGCCTCCGGTGATATGCGGCGGAAACTCCCAACCAAACATCAGAACTCTCATACTTTGCAATTATTGTTAGTGATTTACTTGTTTTTTATTTTGAATAGCTTCTGATAAGCCAGTTTATTCTGAGCAATTCGGCAACATTCCATGCCTGTGAGATTGCACCACCAGGTTTATGAGGAGGGTCTCCATCATAAACTTCAGAAATGGTTCCAATACCATGTTCATGCATTACTTCCTCAAAGCCTTTGTAAAGAGATGTTATAAGGCCTAATCCCGATTTGCCGTGTATTTTCAGATAACCTTCAGCAAAATGGCCCAGCAACCATGGATAAACTGTACCCTGATGATATGCCAGATCTCTTTCCGTTTGGTTTCCGGCATAAACTCCTTTATACAGCGGGTTTTTGGGAGCCAGCGAACGCAATCCGCGGGACGTAAGCAATTCAGATTTAATTCTTTCGAGAACAAGGTTACGTTTTTCTTCGCCGAGAGGAACATAAGGTAAAGAGGTGGCAAACACCTGATTTGGCCTCATGGACAAGTCTCTGTAATCACCGTTGGTATAATCGGCCAGGTGTTTCTTTTTAGCATCCCAGAAGTTGGCTTCAAAAACAGCCGGAAAACTTTCGGCAATTGGTTTCCATTCTTCAACAAATTCAGTATCACCTGCTTCTGAAGCCAGTTCAATGGCGAACATAACTGCGTTGTACCAAAGTGCATTTATCTCAACTGCAAAACCGGTGCGCGGGGTTACAGGTTTTCCTTCAACCACGGCATCCATCCAGGTAAGTGGAATGCCAGCTTCTCCGGCATAAATCAGGCCGTTGTCGTGCATTTTTATATTGTAGGCACAGCCTTCCTTGTAACCGTACAATATGGTTTTAAGCCTTTTGCCATATTCTTTCCAGAGATTCAGCTTTTCGGGGCTAAAAAGCCTGAGTTGCTGAAGAGTCCAGAAAAACCAAAGTGGTGTATCGGCAGAGTTGTAATAAGTATCTTCGCCCATGCCCTTGTTGGGGAAGAGTGGACCTTTCATTTCAGGAAGCAGGCTATCAATTGCCGATTTTGCCGATTTGGTTTCACCGGTAACCATAGCGAGGCCTGGCAAAGAAATAAATGTATCCCGGCCCCATCTTCCAAACCAGGGATAACCAGCGATCACCTCAACCCTTTTACCAAGCTTTACAATAAATTGCTGAGCTGCATTCATGAGGCAATGCTCAAAACTGTCACGGGGAATTCTTCTGCTAATTTCGTTGTCGAACAACTTTTTAAGTGAAGCAGTATTTACAGGCTCGATACCTGCCGAGAAATAAATACTTTCTCCTTTGGCTATGGGCATTTCAAAATAACCGGGTACATAAAGATCCTCATGGCAGTCGTAACCGCGCGCTTTTTCGCGAATGTACTCCACATTGTAATACCAGTCGGGTACGTGAACATATTCAGGCTTACGCGAAAACTGAAGGTTAAGGTACGAATACCCTTTATACATTCTCACTCTTATGCCATTTTCAATTTCTTCGTAGCTTTTGTCAACATCGTAGTTGGCTTTGCAGAGTGCATGAATGTTTCTGAATGCCAAAAACGGCCTGAACCTGATGGTTGTGGGAGAATTTGCACTAACCAGGGTATATTTTATAATCGTACGCCCATCCTTATGCGAAAAAAGCATCTCTTTCGTAAATACTATTCCGCCAACAGCATAAGTAAGCCGGGGAATTGGCTCATTTACCAGATCGGTAAGGTATTTATGCCCTTTGGGTTGATAGGTTTCTCCTTTGTATTTCCGAATGGCGAGATTAAACTCTGCGTTGTGCTGAATAAGCGTTTCATCAAAAGCAGACAGCAGCACATGGTTGCCATTGTCCATTGCCGGTTGCGGAACAACCAGCAATCCATGGTATTTTCGGGTGTTGCAGTTAATAAGCGTTGTGCTGGCGTATGCGCCTTCGCGACTCGTACGCAAAAGTTCTTTGGGTAAACTGTATTCAAGGTTTACCAGCTGACTTTTTTCAAAGGATATATAACTCATAAATCCGGAATTATCTTTATGTTAACATTCGGCTGCAAAGTTACAACCTAAACAAAGATCAACAAAGATTTAATTTAAACCAAATAAAAATCTGCTTTTCTTTGAATTCTGCCATGAAACAAGACATAACCGCATTTGTTCAAGCTTTTGAGGCAATAAGCCAACTTTTTTAAGTTTTTAACACGATGCTAAAAATCAATGGATTAATGTATGCAGTTTTGGCCTTTCAACCAATTCCTTTCTGAAAATATTTTTGCATTACTTTAGCGAAAAAAAACTATGAAGAACTTCTATTGCTTGTATGCTTTTCTAATTCTTACGTTTTTACCAGGAGGCTATACCACAGCTCAGGAAAGAATCCCGCTGCATTCAGGTGTTTATGACACATGGAAAGCAATTCATCAACCCATGCTTTCAAATAACGGAACTTATACTGCTTTTGCCATAAACCCGCAATATGGTGACGGATTGCTAATCATATATAACAATAAAACCAATACCACAGATACAATTTACAGGGGTTATGATGCCGCATTTGCTGCTGATGATAGTTTTGCTGCATTCAAAATAAAACCCCTGCTCAGGCAGACCCGGAAAGCAAAACTTGATGGCAAGAAAAAAGAAGATATGCCGCAGGATTCACTTGGAATCTGGACAGCCGAAGAAGGCCAGATTAAATTCCCTTTGCTGAAGTCATTTGAAATGGCTGCAGAAGGCCAGGCCAATATGATTGCACTTTTAAAACCTTTTCCAACGGCCGCTGACTCAGCAAAAAAGAACGACAGCACAGAAAAGAAGGAAGCACCGGCAAAAAAAGCAGGCAAAAAGGAAAAACCTAAAGAGCTTTACGATTTGCTGCTGATTAGTAGTGGTAAAATTTCCGGGAAAATAGAAAATGTTTCCAAAGCAGTAATTTCAGAAAACGGAGCATACTGTGCATACATTCAGCAAAATACAGACAGCCTGAAGAAATCAGTGCTTAGAATAAAAAACACAAACGATGGCAATACCTTCGATATTTTGGAGGAAGAAGGTACATTTGGAAAAATTGCCATTGACCGGGAGGGGGAACAACTCGCATTTTTATTGAGCACCGACACTACAGAACACAAACGATACCGGTTGTATTATTTCAGAAATAAGGTGTTACAGTTGCTTGCAGACACTTCAGATCTAGCATTGGGCAAATTAAAAAGTGTAAGTGATAACGGGAGTTTATACTTTTCAGGCGATGGCAGCAAACTTTATTTCGGCATTGCCCCTACTCCCAGAGCGAAAGTTGCTGACTCACTTACCGAGGATGAAAAAGCCAAGGTTGATGTGTGGCATTACCTGGATGCGAGGCTGCAGCCAGAGCAACTCAAACAGTTGGATGCTGATAGAAAAAGGACTCAGTTGTCGGTGTTTCATACCCGCAAAAACCGTTTAGTCGTCCTTGAGGATGATACCATTCAGCAGGTAAGTCCGGGGTTTAAAGGCAACGGAGATTATGCACTGGGTTTTGAAAACGAAAAGTACAGGCTTCAGGCTTCCTGGTCAGGAGAAAGGTACCGTGATGTATTTTTGATTCATAATCTTACTGGTAAAAAAGATTTGTTGCTTAAAAAGCAAAACGGGCCTGTTCAGCTGAGCGAAAGCGGCAAATACCTGGCATGGTATTCATCAGCAGACAGTTCGTGGAGGACAATGGAGGTTTCAACCCGAAAAGCTACCAGGCATAAACCTGAAAATACAGCATTTTATGACGAAGAACATGATGTTCCGGGAACGCCAGGGGCATATGGTTCAGCCGGATTTACTGCCGATGAACGATTTTTTATAGTTTACGACTATTTTGATCTTTGGGCTTTACCACTATCTGATAAACAGCAGGCCGTTAATCTTACATCGGGAAAGGGCAGGAAAGAGAAAATAAGGTTCCGAAATGTTAAACTGAATCAGTACGTGCCATATGCAGGTGATAAAAACTATAGTTTCCTTCTTTCTTCTTTTGAAAAAGAAAGTAAAAAAGCTGGATTCTACTCAGTTTCGATGAATAAGGAACCTGTTAAGCTGATAGATGGAGAATACAAATTTGGCACTCCTGTCAAAGCCAGAAACAGCGAAATGCTGCTTTGGACAAAAGGAAACTTCAACATCTTCCCCGACCTTTACTTAAGTGACAGTCAGTTTTCTAACACTTTACGCCTGAGCTATGCCAATCCGCAGCAGTCAGATTATAAATGGGGAAATGTAGAATTGCACAGCTGGCTTTCATCGGCAGGGGAAACGCTGCAAGGGTTAATTTACAAACCAGAGAATTTTGATGTTTCAAAAAAGTATCCCATGCTGGTTTATTTTTACGAAAAAAGTTCCGACAATCTTTACCAGCATTACACACCACGTCCGTCAAGGAGTATCATAAACCCGGCATACTGCGTCAGTAATGATTATGTGGTTTTTGTACCCGACATCAATTACACAGATGGTTACCCGGGTCAAAGCGCCTACGAGTCGGTGATTAGCGGAACACTTTCAGTCATAAATCAAGGTTATATTGACGAAACTAAAATCGGCCTTCAGGGACAGAGCTGGGGAGGATATCAGGTAGCATGGCTGATAACACGCACACCTATGTTTAAAGCAGCAATGGCCGGAGCGCCAGTGAGCAATATGACAAGTGCTTATGGTGGAATAAGGTGGGAATCGGGAATGGTACGACAATTTCAGTATGAAGCGGGGCAAAGCAGAATAGGTGCTGATTTATGGAGCAGGCCTGATCTGTATATTGAAAACTCTCCGCTTTTCAGGGCTGATAAAATTGAAACCCCTCTGCTCATTATGTCAAACGACGGGGATGGCGCTGTTCCATGGTATCAGGGTATTGAACTGTTTACAGCTATGAGGCGACTTGGCAAGCCGGCATGGCTGCTGAATTACAACGGAGATGAACATAACCTCACAAAAAGAGGAAATATGAAAGACCTTGATCGCCGCATGATGGAGTTTTTTGATCACTATCTGAAAAATGCTCCTGCTCCGAAATGGATGACAGAAGGCGTTCCGGCAACGGAAAAACAATGAGGATATAAAAAAGCTAAACAGGAAGAATAACCCTGAAAGTGCTGCCTGATCCAGGTTTACTTTGTATAGTGATGCGACCGTTATGTTTGGCGACAAACTCCTTGCAAAGTAATAATCCAAGCCCGGTGCCTGTTTCTCCTTCGGTACCGGGTTTGCTTTTCACACGCAAACGATTATCAAAAATCATATTTGTTTGCTCTTCTGTCATTCCTACTCCCTCATCAGCAATTGAAATCAAAACCTCATTGCGATTGAGTTCGGATGAGATAATTATTTCTCCGCCCGATTGAGAATATTTTATAGCATTGGAAAGCAAATTTCTGATGACCGTATTCAAAAGTTCCTGATCGAAAGTAAAATTAAAATCGGGGTGAACATTATTTCTTACTTCAATTCTCTTATTAAAGAGGTAAGTAGACTGCACTTCAATATTTTGCTGAACCAAATGAAAAAGGTTGTTCATCTGTGGCTGAAACCTTATTTCACCTCTCTGGGTTTGAGCCCATGAGAGCAGATCAAGCAGCAACTCATAAACTTTGGAAGATGTTTTTTTAAGCATTTGCAAATATTCTTTCATCATTCCAACATCCCAGTCGGTTTTTATAAGAATATCCAGAAAGCTATCCATAGATCCAACCGGACCCTTTAAATCATGCGCTATTACCGAGAAAAATTTGTCTCTGATATCCAGATTGCTAATCAGTTGTTTTTCAAGATTTTTTCGTTCAGTAATATCAAATGCAGAACCGATATTTGAAGGCTGGCCTTCAAATATTATGCGGCCAGAATTCACAGCTACCCATTTTTCGGAGCCATTTCTGGCAATAATTTTTGCTTCAAACGCAAAAGGTGCTGTTTCCCCTTTCTGGCGTTTGAAAGACATTGAAATAAGATCTTTATAATTTTCAGGATGCAACAGTTGCTTTAATTCCATATTCAGAAGTTCGCACCTTGAATAACCTGTAATGGTTGTGATGGCCGGATTAACTTCAACAAAACGCCCGTCGCGGACTATATATATGCCTGCAGCGGCTGTATCAAACAATGTTCGGAATCTTTCTTCACTTTCGCGCAATGCCTGTTCGGCAAGTTTGCGTTGCGTTATATCTCTGATGGCAAATAAAAACAGCTCATTGATGTTTTCGGTTTCTATAATTTTTCTGCCGGAAACCTCGCAAAAAAATTCACTTCCATCGGAACGAACCATACGATATTCTACCCGGCTATATTCAATGCCCTGCTTCAACTCATCCAGAAAGAAAAGTGTCTTGCCGTGTTCTTCGGGATGCACAAAATCAACGATATTTCTACCGGCTACTTCGCTAAAATCGCTGTAATTCCACAAATGCACGGCAGCGTCAGATGCATTCAGTATTGCGCCTGAAGAATTGCTGATAACCAGTCCATCGGGCGAGGCATCAAATACAGCCTGAAGCTGCTTTTTGCTATTGATCAGCCTGGCTTCGGCCTGCTTTTTCTCACGTAAAACTTCTATCAGCTTGTTAAAGGAATTGGAAAAATCGCCAAGAAAGTCAATTTGCTGATTCAAATCGCCTTTTACCAGCTGATGGGTGTGCCAGTTGAGATGTTTTAAACTGGCATGAATATTTTTTACCGGAGATGCCAGATTGTTATCGCGGGGAGGAGATATTTCAAGTTTTCCTTCGGATAATACATTGGCAAACTGACTGGCTTCTGCGAATTTATCCCTGAGTTGAAAAATATTACGGATAAGTTGTTGTTCAGCATCCGACAAACCACTGCTGTCAATTTCAGAATAACCGGGGAGTGGATATCCGCTGTTTTCACCGGATATCATCTCCTTAACTATATTGTTTACAACATTCAACCAATCCGACTTCGACATATAAACAGCCATTAAGTTAACCTGAACCGGCACACCCTGTCGCCTTTTGCCCAGCAATCAATTTCTTTGGCCACAACCTTTCTGTTCAGGTAGGTACTCATAACACCAGCAAGAAAACCTTCATCATACTCACAAACGGTTTCGCCAGTTGGAGGTAAACCCGAGCAATCAAGATCTTCGGCAATAACAAGCACAAAATTGCTTCCATCCACACCAGTTTCTTCTACCCTTAAAATTCCTATTTCAAACTCTTTCATACATCTTTGAAGATCAGCCAGAAAGGCATCAATTCCGAGCGAAGTATCAAGCAGATTTTTACAAAATTCAACACCTGCCAACTCGCCGGCTTTGTAAAACAGCTGGCTTGCCTCTACGGGCCCAAACTGCTCAAAAAGCACACTGCGCATGGTATATTGCATCAGGCGATAAACAGCTACAGGGGTATTCTTTCCCAAATTAGGCCGGCCGTTTTCAATATTTCCCAGATCCTGCCATTTAAACCGGTACATGTCGGTCACAATTAAAGTAAATATTTTTACTTCTGATGTTTTAATAAAACAAATCTACAAAAATTTGGCTACAAAGACGCCTTTACTAAATTTATTTACTAAAATCTGACAAATTATATTCATCATTTAGGTAAAAATATCCTGGTATAGTTTAAATGGAGTATTTTTCTGCTTATATCCCACTTATTAACTGAATATTAAAAGTTTAAAAAGTCCATTAACATGACAGGTTAAACCTTTGTCATGAAACATGCTTAATCAATTTTAACTTTTTTAATCGCTTCTGTGGCTTAATAAACTACTGAACTGTACTTTTTCACAGCGAATGAGATGTAGTGACAATAAATGATTTTTTTGAATTTTGCAGTTCGCTTCGTTGCTTTTTCTAATTTTGCCCATTCATTAATGAATAATTACATTTTCCAAAGTCATGCAATAACAGGGAAATGAGAATTTAATTTGCACTCTGATGGTTATTCTCAGATTTTAAGTTTAGAAAAGAAGGTTTCACTTAACAAGCAAGAATGAAGATTGACATCAATAATGGATTCATCAGCCTGAAAACCATTGAAACTGCTGATTATCCTGGTTTCGCTGAGCTTAAACTACTTTATACCCGTGCTTTTCCTCCTGATGAAAGAAGAGACAGCTACGAATTGGATAAAATGCTGAACAATGACTCATTCAGCTTTCTGATGATTAGCCACTATGATAAACCTGCCGGGCTGATAACCTTTTGGCTGATAGAAGATTATGCTTTTATTGAGCATTTGGTGGTAACCGAACAATTCAGAAACCGTAAAATAGGCGAAACTGCTGTTCATCTGCTAAATGAGGCATTACAACTGCCATTGCTGCTGGAAACCGAACATCCAACAGAAGAAATATCAAAAAGCAGGGTTGGGTTTTACGAAAGGCAGGGTTTTATGATTGTGGATGCTGATTACATACAGCCAGCATATCACCCTGAAAAGAAACCCGTTGAAATGTTGTTGCTGAGTAACCAGACAATTGAAAAGGAAAAACTAATTTCGTTGGTTAAATCCATACATAAACAGGTATACGGAGTCATATAGACTGTGGTAATAAATATTTATTCGAATTTATATCAGCATGAAAAACAGCTGAAAAAACATACTCCTCAATGGATTAACAACTTGCCAAAGCTTTTAATAGCTTTTCTACTGATGTTAATTTTAACGAAAAATGCCTGAATTTTGTTTGAATACTGTATTTCAGGCAATAAAAAACGCTGCAAACCGTAATTAGCATAAGTTTAGTTAACTTTGCAACATCCAAAATACAGGTATGAACCGATTTCTTGTTTTTCTTGCTTTTACACTTCTATCAATAGTTTTGTTTATGTCCGGTGCTTGCCGGAAGGAGGAAAACTTTGATACCAGCCCCGACCTTAAGCTTGGTTTTTCTACCGATACGGTATTCTTTGATACGGTGTTTGCAACCATTGGATCATCCTCCAGAGTATTTATGATTTACAATCCTTCGAAAGAAAGAGTGAATATAAGTTCGGTTCGTCTTGCCCGGGGGAACAACTCTCCTTTCAGGCTGAATGTGGATGGTATTGCAGGCACAGAAATAAAAGACCTTGAAATAGCCGGTAAAGATTCGGCTTTTGTGTTTGTTAAGGTTACCATTGACCCCAATAATGCCAATAATCCGCTTATTCAGCAGGATAGTATAGTTTTCTCTGTGAATGGCAATTTGCAGGACGTTAAACTTCTGGCCTGGGGGCAGGATGCCTATTTTTACCGCAATACAATTGTGGACAGCGATTATACATTTACAGCCGACAAACCGCATGTGATTTATGGGTTCCTGGCTGTAGATTCTTTATATACGCTCACCATTGAAGCCGGAAGCAGAATACATCTGCACAAAGATGCTTTTTTGCTGGTTTACCGTGATGCCACACTAAAAGTTAACGGCACAAAAGAACAACCGGTGATTTTTCAGGGCGACAGGCTTGAACCAGACTACCAGGATATAGCCGGACAGTGGGGCCGGATATGGCTGTATGCAGGCAGCATAAACAATGAAATAAATTATGCCATTATTAAAAACGGAGAAGTAGGCATTCATGCCGATACTACCGGTAACTCGCCCAACCCCACCCTGCGCCTGAACAATTCGTTAATCTATAATATGAGTTTTACTGGAATTCTCGGACAGGGAACTTATATTGAAGCTGCCAACAGTGTGATCGGGAACTGCGGAAACCGTTCTGTAGCCCTCACCCTTGGTGGTAAGTACGATTTCAGGCACTGTACCATAGGAAACTTCTGGAATAAGTCTTTCAGGCGCGAAGCTGCTTTGGTGCTCAACAACTACTATTTTGATGTAAACAATAATGTTCAGCTCCGGCCTCTTGAAAAAGCGTATTTTGGCAACTGCATTATTTATGGCGACAAGGACGACGAAATAAATTTTGATCAGCACAGTTCTGGCGGAGTGTTTAACTACACTTTCGAAAACTGTCTGCTGAAAACCAAAGCCGATTTAAGTGATGAAAGTAAGTTTATTGCATCCTTCAAAAATGAAAATCCATGGTTCCGGGATCCCTATAAAGGTGAATTTCAACCCGATACTTTGATTTCACCTGTAATAGACAAGGGTAACCTACTTATTCTCAACGGATTCTTTACAGATTTATCACTGGATCAGGCAGGCAACAGCCGCATTGGCGATGCTGCACCAGATTTGGGCGCTTACGAGTTTCTGCTGCCTGAAAGGAGAAAAAGATAGTTCATCCTCCTGTTAATCAAATCAATAAATTAACAGCACAGATAAATTTCACAAAAAAGCCGGTACTGAAAATCAGAACCGGCTTTTTCATTGCATTTTCAGCTATTTATTTTTTCAGTAGCTCAAGCATTGTTGCCCCCAGGTCGGCCGGAGAATCAACTACATGCACACCACATTCGCGGAGAATGGCTTTTTTGGCTTCAGCGGTATCGTCTTTACCGCCAACAATGGCACCGGCATGACCCATAGTGCGGCCTTTGGGAGCTGTGGCACCAGCAATAAAACTTACCACAGGTTTGGTTCCATGTTCTTTTATCCAGTAAGCAGCTTCTGCTTCCATGCCGCCGCCGATTTCACCAATCATTACAATACCTTTGGTTTCAGGATCGTTCATAAACAGTTCTACAGCATCGCGGGTGGTTGTACCGTTGATCGGGTCACCTCCAATACCAATTGCAGTAGTTTGCCCCAAACCGGCTTTGGTAAGCTGATCAACGGCCTCGTAAGTTAAGGTGCCTGAACGGCTTACAATACCTACAACACCTTTCTGGTGAATGAAACCCGGCATGATTCCGATTTTGGCTTCTCCCGGAGTAATTATGCCCGGACAATTCGGGCCAATCAATCTGCAATCCCGGCCTTTGATATATTCTTTGGCCAGCATCATGTCTTTAACAGGAATACCTTCCGTAATGCAAACAATCACTTTAATACCACCTTCGGCAGCTTCCATTATGGCATCTGCTGCAAACGCAGGAGGCACAAAAATAAGGGAAACATCTGCAGAAGTAGCTGCAACAGCTTCTGAAACTGTATTAAAAACCGGTTTCCCGAGATGAAAACGTCCGCCTTTGCCGGGTGTTACACCACCCACCACATTGGTACCGTATTCTATCATTTGTGTTGCATGGAATGTGCCTTCAGTGCCGGTAAAGCCCTGAACGATTACTTTGGAATCTTTGTTGACCAGGATACTCATAAATGCTTGTTTGCTGGGTTTAAAAAGAAAATTATCACTCCTAAGAATGATTTTTACCTAATTTTGTTCAATGGTAGCGAGAAAATGCTTATATTCATGCCTCGAAACACGCCTTAAAAGTACAAAAAATATTATACCATGAACCTCGATTTTCTTTCATCTTCAGATACCATTTGTGCGCTGTCAACTCCCGCCGGACACGGAGCCATTGCAATTGTCAGATTATCAGGCAGTGAGGCTGTTTCTTTGCTGACTCAGGTTTTTCGTCAGAAAGGCCGCAAAACAAATCCTGAGGATTTAATTTCGCACAAAGCGGTCTTCGGAACCATTGAAACCAACGGAGAAATACTAGATGAGGTGCTCGCCACCGTTTTTAAAGGTCCGCATTCATACACCGGCGAAGATGTGGTAGAGATATCCTGTCACGGTTCGGTATATATTCAGCAAAAACTGCTTGAATTGATTCTTTCACTTGGGGCAAGGCTTGCTGAGCCCGGCGAATTCACACTCAGGGCTTTTATGAACGGCAAGTTCGATCTTTCGCAAGCCGAGGCTGTTGCCGATCTGATTGCTTCGAACTCCGAAGCATCGCACAAACTAGCCATGAAACAGATGCGGGGCGGCTTTTCACTGAAAATCGGCGAACTAAGGGCCAGACTCGTAGATTTTGCTTCGTTGATTGAACTTGAACTCGATTTCAGCGAAGAAGATGTTGAATTTGCCGACCGTACTGAATTATTTCAACTGCTCGAAAAGATAAAATCAGAAATCGGGAACCTGAAATCCTCATTTACATTAGGCAATGTTATGAAACATGGTATTCCGGTTGCTATAGCCGGAAAGCCCAATGTGGGGAAGTCTACTCTGCTGAATGCGCTGCTGAACGAAGAAAGGGCGCTGGTTTCCGAAATACCTGGCACCACCCGCGACGCCATAGAGGACACCATCAATATAAGTGGTGTAACCTTTAGATTTATTGATACTGCCGGCCTGAGGCATACCGAAGATGTTGTTGAAAACATGGGCATTGAACGTACTTTTGAGAAGATGAATCAGGCTTCGGTTGTCCTGTATGTTTTCGACATCACTTCCACCTCCGAAACCGAGATTGATGAAGCCATTGCCGACATCAGAGTGCAGCTCGAAGACAGCAGCAAAGCCATTATTCCGGTTGCCAATAAAACCGATATGCTCACAGAGGCGCCGCATTCTTTTAAAAAACTGGTTGAACTCGAAACACTTTTTGTATCGGCCAAGCGCAACGAAAACATCAACCTGATTGTAGAACGTCTGCTGCAGGCCGCACATCCGGGCGACACAGGCGATCAAACCATAGTCTATAACCTGCGTCATTTCGAAGCCCTCAGCCGTGCAGCCCAAAGCATAGAAAGTATTGAAAAAGGCTTTGCCGAAGGAGTACCATCAGATCTGGTTGCCATAGATATTCGACAAGCACTGCATCATCTGGGCAGTATCACAGGCGAAGTCACAACAGATGAATTACTGGGTAATATTTTTGGGAAGTTTTGTATTGGGAAGTGATGAGTGAAAGAGCCTTTGCTATTCCTGTTCAAACAGCTTAGTCCTATCCTGACAGAAAGTCAAAATCCGATATCTTAAGTATCTGGCAAGAAATGTCTTTTGCGTTGAAAAGTCAAAGGCTTTTCCGTGATTAATATTGAAAGGTTATTTTTCTTCTATACCAGATCAATTTTTACTTCCGGGAAAGCAGAATTTGCCTGTGAGAATGATTGATCTGACATTTCCTTTACACCTCCATTAAGCTGTAAATAGAATTGCCATGAAAAAGAGAACACTGTCTTTCACATGTATGTTGAGGTCAGTTTGATGTCTTTAAATACCATGTACAATGTTGTGAATAATACAACGTTATAGGTAAGACCGATAAAAATAAGCCTCAATATGATAAGGCTCAAGGAAGCAGGAAGAGTTATCAGATGGGCAATTTTGATTTTGTTCCTGGTTTTATTGTATAAAATATTCGTCCCGGTGAATTACAGATTACAATCAGATGACCCGGAAATGAATTACTCATTCTGGCAATTGTCAACAGGATCAGTAATTTGTTATACACATTTACCATCATCATTAAAAAACAAGCAAGCTTGCCCGGTCATATACCTGCATGGTGGCCCGGGTGGTGCAATCAGCCAGCGGGTTTTTAATGACCTTAAACCATTATGCAACGATGGCTTTGATTTATATTTTTATGATCAGGTGGGTAGTGGAAGATCGGGCAGATTAAGCAATATTTCGGAATATACTGTACAAAGACACGTTAATGACCTGGATGAGATTATTAATACAATCGGCAAAGAAAAAGTTATCCTTATCGGACAATCATGGGGTGCTTTGCTGGCTGCATCCTATCTATCAGAACATCACGAAAAAATTGAAAAAGTAATTTTCACAAGTCCCGGCCCGATTTACCCGAGAAATAAAACGCAAATCAGCATTACTGCACCAGACAGTCTGCAGCTCAGAGCTCCGCTTAATACTAATAAACAAGCCAATGAATCTGCTACCAATCTAAGGATCAAAGCAATTACCTTTTTCGCAACCCGTTTCGGAATTAAAATTGCGAAAGATGAAGAAGCGGATCAATATGCAACATTTGTTGATTCCAAAACTTATAAATCGGCATTATGCGACACATCAATAACTCTGGCAAACAGAGGTCAAAGTGGATTTTTTGCCGGAGTTATGACATATAGGAGTCTTTTTGAAACAGAAGATTACAGAGGGGCCATCAAAGGGCTTAAAATACCGGTACTCATAATGAAGGGTCAATGTGATAATCAGCCATGGGGAGCCACCGAAGAATATCTGAAACTTTTCCCTGTACATAAATTTGTGTACGTTAGAGAAGCCGGCCACTTTATCAATGCAGAACAATATGATTCCTATATCAGTGAGATAAGAAACTTTTTACTGAAACAGTAGGTATTACAAAGTTTTAATTATATATTTGCGTCAGAATATTATTGAAGCCAATAAGTCTGAAGCTGAATTGCCTGTATTTTTCAGTGGATTTATATAATTTCAGGAAATGATAAGTTCTTTCGCCGGTGGATTATCTATCCTGATGACTCAGGATAAGAAAGGCAGAAGCAGGTTGGTTAAAGTCAGCATAAAGTAAGTTCGGGAATAATCTAAAAGGAGAATTAGTTCATTTTCAAATACTTCTGATCTGTTGTTCACTCAAATAATACAAATCTATGAAATTGTTTTTTCTCATTCTTTTCGTAAGCGCCATATTCAGCATGGCCGGCACAGCGCAAAACAATCCTCCGGTGGCTACACCCGACACCGTTTCTGTAATGAGACAGGTTCAAGTACTTATTGACGTAAAAGCCAATGATTACGATCCGGATGGTGATCAGATTGTGATCCATAATGTTGTTCCTCATTATGGCAATGCAGCAATCGTTGATGAAAAAATCAGTTACCGATCCAACCCGGAATATAACGCTACCGATTACTTCAGGTATTCGGTTAAAGACAACGGAACTCCTGTTTTGATTTCAAACACCACTATAGTTAACATAAAATTACTGCCTAACCCCGATTTGCCAGTAGCAAATGCCGACACTTTTGAGTTGATGAGACTAATACCTCAAACCCTCAGTATACTGGCCAATGATTACGACCCCAATGGAGATTCCTTCAAAATAAACAGCGTCCGGATGCCGCAAAATTGTACTGTTCAGATTGATGAAGATTCACTTTCGGTAACAGTAATACCCGGCCATCTACCGCTATGTTCTTTCCAGTATAACATACGCGAATTCAATACCGAAACCGCTTTCATCTCAACTTACGTTACAGTAAGTATATTGAGTACATATAACCCGGACGTACCTGTAATAATGCCGGACACCGCTTACGCTACCGGAGGAATTCCAGTGCTTATTCCAGTACTTGAAAACGATTACGATCCTCAGGGTGAGGAGATTGAAATTCATTCAGTAAGTTATCCTGGTCAGGGGAGTGCTGTTATATCGGGCGATTTTATAGAGTTCACTCCTCCCCTTTCATTTGCCGGAAATGTACAATTTTACTATACCATTAATGAGAAGGATGATCCGGCTATCTATACTGAAAAAGCTTCAGTAACTGTATATGTAGCCAAGAACCCTGACTGCCCGGTGGGTGTGGATGATTTCGTATCAGGAACTGCTGCCTTGCCCATGACCATTGATGTGCTCGCCAATGATTATGATCCAGGCAACGGGGCTTTGATCATTAAAGATGTGAGTATTGGAAGTATTACCGCAGACAATAAGATTCTTTATCAGCCGCATCCGCTTACCCAGGGACAGGATTCAATTTTTTACAGGGCGCAGAAAGCAAACCATGCTGCTTCATATTCAGAATGGACAAAAGTTTACATTCAGCTTGCTGTAAATCCTGCACTTCCGGTAGCCGTGAATGATTATGCAAATGCACATGCAGGTATTCCCATCGAAATCAGGCCACTGCTTAACGACATCAAAAATGCTGAAGACACTATATACCTATCGAATCAAACAAATAGTTATAAAACTGACAAAGGCTTAGTTACGATTTTGGGCGATGTAATGACCTACACCTCCGCATTTCAGGCCAAAGGAACAGACCGGATTACTTATTTTCTCAGAGGGAAAAACAATACAATATTAGCCAGGGGCTATGTTTATGTTGACATTACATCGCAAAGATTTTATGATTCGCTGATGATCAACAACATAAATGCAGGTGTTAATGCGCATGGTGCTTTGTTTTACAGAGCATTTGATATTAAAGGCCAACAGGCAAAAGGGCTGATATCTGATGCTCATTTCACAGTACCAGCCGGAGGTATGGCCAACACCATCTTTGCAAGTCAGTTGGTGATTGGTGGTTACAATGATAGCGATATGCTTCATCTTTCAACGCCTGTTTATTCTTCTCTTGCTCTGGTTTTTCAGGCAGGGCCTGTTTCTGCTATATATGATACCAATCATTATCTCAGATATGGCAGAACCTGGAAAATCAACAAAAGCGACATAGATTTTCACCGGCAGAACTACTGGAAAACTGGTTATGAGCCAATTGAAGTAATACAATCCTGGCCTGGAAACGGGAACCCGGCTTTGGGGCAGGCCGAAAAACTGGCTCCTTTTGCCGATTTGAACAACGATGGTTTATACGATTGTATGCAGGGTGATTATCCGTTAATCAGAGGTGATCAAACCATTTTTATTATGTATAATGATGATGTTCAGCGACCCGGTACTGCAGTTCAGCCCATGAAAGTTGAAATTCATGCCATGATTTACGGTTTTGATGCACCTCAGGATACTGCTTTGTTTAACACTGTTTTTGTGCATTACGATCTGTTCAACCGGTCTGCGCAGCAATATCATGACTGCTACGTGGGAGTTTTATCTGACCTTGATATTGGACATAACACAGATGACTTTTTGGCTTCTGACGTTAGCCGGAGCTCATTTTATGCCTATAACGGAAAAGCCATTGATGGGAATGGGCAATTCTTTGCCTATGGCGAAAACCCGCCGGCACAATCAGTTACAGTGCTGGGAGGTCCGTTTATGAAGCCTGATGGACTTGACAATCCGGCAGGCGGATGCAACGAAAGTGTAAACGGCACCAACTTCGGAAACAGCATTGCTGATGATGAAAGGCTGGGTTTAACTACTTTTTTCGACTACCAGCTATATGATACCATAATCCATATCGGGAACCCTCCAAATCATTTTGATTTTTTCAATACTATGAAAGGATTCTGGCACGATGGTACACCTTTCTCTTACGGAGGCAAAGGCCGTCCTGAGTTAGGATCAACCGGTTCCGCTTGCCGGTTTATGTATCCGGGCAACACCGATCCGCTCAACTGGGGCACCAATTGCGAGTTCCCTGAAGGAGGTTTTAATCAGGGAGATAAATTCTGGACTGAAGAACAGGCAGGCAATCTGCCAACTGACAAAAGAGGCCTGGGGTCAATGGGGCCATTTGATTTTGCACCGGGACAGGTTCACGAGGTAGATATTGCTTACTGCACAGGTTTTGGAAATTCAGGTCCGGCTTCATCAGTAAACCAGCTCTTAAGTAATATTGACAGCCTGTTTTATAAAATGCAACATCAAAACCTTATAGTACCTAACAAGGCACTTGGCCTAACTGAAACAGATAAAGTTGCATTGATCAACCTGTACCCGAATCCTGCCGGTAATTTTATCTCTATACAAGGCTTACCTGAAGGAGATGCAGAGTATGCAATTTTTAATCTTATGGGGCACAAAGTATCCGAAGGACGCTTGTTGCATAACCATGCCTCCGGGCTTAATATTACGAATCTCTCAAAAGGCATGTACCTGATTACACTCAAATCAGGAAATATGGTTTTTAATGGTAAGTTTATAAAACAATAGCCAGGCGAGAATTACTTAAAATGTAATCAGGTTTGAAGAACAGAAACTTCAAACCTGATTTATATAAGTAACTGGTTTACTTTTGATTGAATTATGAAACAAGAGAATTCATGCTTGTATTCCTTAACATGAAGGTATCAGATGCATGAATTTTACTTCAAACACCCAAAATTACACCCAACAACATGAAAACCAATCTTTTAATTACGATTTTAATCCTCACGCTTTCCTGTAAAAAGGACAATAAGCAGGAAACTCAAGGTCATCCAGAAGTGAACATTACCAAAGCGGAATGGATTGCCGAGGTAATTGATAACGGATTTGGAGAAGTGAGACTAAAAATAGAAGGAAATACTAATGGCGAGCTGCTAACCATTGATACTTATGGTGATGGACTTAGCGGGTGTACCGAAATTCAATTGGATAACAATGGTTACTTTGATGCAGAAATCCTGATTTTATTCATACCAGGTTCTGACACAATGCCCCGCAAATACTCGACCTATATCAATGTTTACGAAAAATCAGAATCACCGGAAATAGTTTTCTGCAGAACCGGCACAGGAGAAACAAAAAGGCAACTTATTGAAAGTGATTATCTGGCATTCAGTAAGAAGTAGTGACTCATAAAAATATTTTATAATGATTCTATTGATTGAAAAGTTTGTAATTGCCATGAAAGTCATTCAGAAAATTTTTACGAATTGTTTGATTAATCATTCCTTTTGCCTGTTTAAACAGAAATGACAAATTGAGAACTAATTGACTATTAAAAAAAGTTTTAAAATCCTCCTGCAATAAAAAAAATCTTTAGAAGGTATTATCTTAACCAATATCAATGCTAACATAATAATTCATCTAATGCCCGGAACAGATGTAACATCAAGGAAATAAATTATATTTGTGGTTGCTTTTACAGCTTTGTTTTATTGGTTTGTGTAAGTGAAAATTAAGATAGTTTACTTACTTTTGGAGTTAAACGAATAAAAAGCCAACACAAACGAAAACAATTGCTTTGGAAACTTAATTTTATAGCCGAAGTAACTCAGCAGTCCGGCAGAATAATTAACAATGAATGTTTTTTCAACATGGATAGTTTGGACATCAGATGGCAGCAACGATTTCAGAATTACCTGAAAGCTTTTGAATTGCTCGAGAGTGCTGTTGTGCAGTTTCGTGAAAAAGGCTTGTCTGAACTCGAGGAGCAGGGCCTTATTCAGAGGTTTGAGTTTACACATGAACTTGCATGGAATGTTCTTAAAGATTTCTTTGAATATCAGGGAAATACTGATATTACAGGATCAAGAGATGCTACAAGAGAAGCATTTAACAAAGGTCTGATTTCAGATGGGGAAGGCTGGATGGAAATGATCAAAAGCCGCAATAAATCATCACATACTTACAATGAAGAAATTGCCAGAGACATTCTCATTAATGTGGTGAATTGGTATTACCGGTTGTTTTTGGAATTCAAAGATAAGATGGACACTTTACAAGAAAAGTAACCATGTTTGGATTAAAACAGAACGACATCACATTAATTAATCATTGCTTTTCTCAATTCTCAGAGATAGAACAAGTAATTATTTATGGTTCCAGAGCCAAAGGCAATTTTAAAAATGGCTCAGATATTGACCTGACTATTATTGGTGATCTTGATTACAAAGCCATGCTCAAACTTGAAAATCTGTTGGATGATTTACTATTACCATATAAAATTGACCTTTCGCTACATAGGCAAATCAGTAATTCCGATCTGTTAAATCATATTCAAAGAGTTGGGAAAGTGTTTTACAGAAAAGTAATGACAGTATAAAATAGCACAAATAATAATAGGTTCTTTGCTTGTGCATCAGCTTCAACATTTCTGATTTAAATAATCCCCTCCTTTTGAAGAAAATTGAAGCATATGACAACAATTTTAATAACCTGTAACACTTCCTATGAAGCGTATCTCATTATAGGCATATTCGAAATCAATGAAAATCAATGCTTTCTGGCAAAAGTAAATTTCACCAACCTTATGCCTAATTATAACGGGATAATGGAAGCCGGGGATTAGGTAATTATTGATGAATAAGATTTAGTCAAAACCAATAATTTAGTGACTGAATTTTCAAAATTTTCAAAATGAGCATGAAATTACATCTATAATTTTTGTACGATTCTTACTTAATTTTGTAAGAGTTTTAAAAGTATTGTTAAATTTGGCACTGGTTTTAAAATCCTGAAAACAATAGCTATTTTTGAAAACAAGGTAGAAGCTAAAGCAGCAGCAAGACTATCATCTATCTATTGTTCAATGATTTAATAAAATTTAACCCAAACACAAAAAAGATGAAGACATTTATGTTGGCAACTATTTTTACCCTTTCAAGCTTTGTTGTTGCCGGTCAGAAAACTAAAACAAAGGAATATGCGGCTGTTGACAAATTAGCATTATCACTTCCCGACTCACTTACAAATACAACTGATGAGATAGCCGCATTTATTGCTGCAAACTTCACATCAGAAAGTGATAAGGCCAGGGCGATTTTTATTTGGGTTGCATCAAATATACAATACGACATTGATAATATGTTTGCATTCAATTTTAATGAAACTTCTGAAGATAAAATTGTTAAAACTCTTAAAACCAAAAAAGGAGTTTGCGATGATTATGCTTTATTATTTACTGAAATAAGCAAAAAAACAGGCATTAAATCCTTTGTAATTGAGGGATATACGAAACAGACCGGATTTTCTGATTATCTGGCGCATGCCTGGAGTGCCTCATTTATTGACAGCAGTTGGTATTTATTTGATCCGACATGGGGGTCGGGATATATCAATGGAGAAAAATTCGTAAGATTAATCAATAATGACTACTACAAAGTCAGCCCTGCATCACTGATTACAACACATATTCCTTTTGATTATCTATGGCAATTTCTCAACTACCCAATTACTAATCAGGAATTCTACGAAGGAAAAACACAAACTAACACATCGAAGCCATACTTCAACTACATTGATTCTCTTGCCTCTTACGAAAACATGGATGATATTGAAAAGGCCATCGCCTCGGCATATCGAATTGAAAAGAATGGTGTAAGAAATTCATTAGTATTTGAAAAATTGCATCGGTTAAAATTAGAAATTGAGAATGACAGGCAAAACAAAGCAGTAAACCTCTATAATTCTGCAATAAATGATTACAATGCAGGAATAAACAAGTTTAATGATTTTATTTATTACAGAAATAAACAGTTTACCCCAGCTAAATCCGATCCTGAAATTCAAAAAATGCTTGATGAACCTGAAGAAAAAATGAAACAGGCCAGCCAAAAGTTGGGTCAAATAGAAAATCCTGACTCAAATATGCAGGAAATGATCCAGGAAATATCTCAATCAATTAACGAGGCAAATCAATATATCAATGAACAACAAAAGTGGCTGAAGGAATATTTCAGCAAAAGTAAATTCATGCGCAAATCAATGTTCTATGACACAAAGGTGACATGGTTCGGAATTCCACTAAATTAAAAGTGTATCAAATAGAAAAATTTCAAAAAAAAGAAGGGTTGTATCTTTTCGGTTCCAGCTTCAATTTGTTTTAGGCACCTGACTTTCCCTTCTTTAATATATTGGATTCTGTATTTTTATCAAAACTCCGATTAACTTCATTTTAAAGGTTTGGCCGGAGAATTGCTCAAAAAAAAATCACTGAACGAAAACGATATTTAATCTCCCTAAGTTATGAATTGGGATACAACTTGCTACCCCAGTGCCGGAATAAGGCATTGAGTAGAAAAGGAAATGACTCACTTAATTGAACATTCATGAAGAAATAATGATTCCGGGAAAGTAAAATTTTATCCCAAGGATAAATGAATCATGACAACTTCCTGATTATCAGCACCGCAATACCTACTTCAAGAATACTCAAAGGAACAGCATAAAACAATATATCATAAGGCAGTACGCCCATATTTCCAACGACCAGCCACATCAGCACAAAACCAACAAACCACATTAAAGCTATAGTTTGCCACAAGCCGAACTTTTTAGAAACGATAAAAATGGCTATTGCTAGAAAAAGGGACCATATACCCCACACCGCACCATTAACAGGCTCAGAAGGAAAAACCAATTCCAGGGATTCATAATGTTCTGTCCAGTATTGCTTAAACATAAATTCATTGCGTACAAATTCAGACAGGCTGATCCATACAGTAGCCAGTAAAACTGGTAAAATTGTCTTTTTCATAACAGTATAATGTGAGAACTAATTAGAAATGAACTGAATAATAAACGATTGTACCTAAAAGTTGTTTAGCTGCCAGCATGCATTTCATTTAAAATCGTTAAACATTATTATCCCTGAAAATTTATAAGTTTTCTGACCAGATTGGAGGAAAGTAGTTTGAGAACTATTGAATCGCTTCAAAAGTCTTTATTGCTTTTGCAAAAGTTCTTTAAGCTGCACAGGCAGGGAGCCCTCTGTAAGAATAAGGCTAAGATCGTTAATGGCAAAAACCGTAAATACCTTATTGTTTATTGTTTTCGAATGCCCTACGGGATGCTGCAGCTGATTTTTCTGCAAAAACGATTGCATTTCAGCTTTATCAGAAAAAGCAATACAGGCAACATAATAATTGCCATGTTCCTGTTTTACAGGCAATACCCAGACTTTATAATTACTGATATTGTTGAACAAAGGCTCCCATCTTACTAAACCATTCTGCACTCCCAGAGGGCCCTGTATAAACTTAAGATTATCAGTTTGCGATAAAAGCAATTCCTGCTTAAACAACGCAGGCACCTGCACATTTATATTCTCAACCTGATCAAGAATCTGAGCTGCAATATCAAGCATGGATTGCTGAATTCCGGGACTTCCGGCTGAATTTGAAACCGAAAGGTATACATTACCTTTGGCCGCAGTGTATTGATAAGGGGTAAGACAATCATTTTCAGTAACTTTAGAGGTTTCGCTGCACTTAAAACGCGAAATGCTGAAAATGCCAAAAGCTGCTTCAGGAGAGTTCATTACATAGATATCAGCCTTGTAATCTACCGACCCGGTCTTGATATCAAATACAGTAAGGTTTTTGAATCCGTATTCAAGGTAAAGGTCAGCACCACCATTTATATAGCCCCACAACTCCTCATCGCCAAAATGTCGTTCATCAACCGAGGTAATACCTTGTATTACATCATTCTTCAGCACAAAAGAATTCTGACCCGTTGCCATAATCGCTATTATGCTGTATATCAGCAGAAAAAAGTATTTCATAAATCCGGAAAAATTAAACCAACACCTTGAGTTCATTAAATCTCCACCAAATCAATTTTGGTGATATCGGCTTCTCCCAAACCAAGCTGAGCTGCGTATTCCATAAACTGTCTGCCGCGAGGGGAGTCTTCCTGCTGAATTTCTTCGGCAATGCGCTTTTTAAGGACAATATCATACCCAATCCGGTCAACAGCCACAGCATCGGTGCCAACCAGCAAGGTGTTGTAATTGCAGATATACTGCGGATTGGCGCCAGGCCCTCCCTGATAACAACCGCGAAGTCCATCCACAATATTCAGCACTACTTTATCGCGGACAGGTGGAAAGCAACACACCTCAGCACTGGTATCGCCCCATAGCTTAGCATGAAGACGGCCTGTATTGGTGATAACCCCGTACCCGAGATTTTTGAGGCACAAGGTAATGGAAGCTCCGGCATTTTTGAGTATAGGAAGATTGATGATTTTATCCAGTTCCTGAGTGCAGATTTTCGAGAAATAAGAATACTTTCCGTTGTTGACCATAAATGGCAGAGTGTAATCATCATATTGCCCGTCAACATCAGCATAGTAAAACCAATCCTTATCAATCATGTCTTCGCTGTAAAGCCTGCCCTCCTTGTTGTAATAGGAGCCATCGGCATCCTTTTTTTCGGTTCCTGAAATAGCTATTCCAGGGTAATTTTCAGGTGTAAAACCAGCTTCATGGAGCTGAAATTCGCGGCGGTCCCACAACATCAGATTTTCTTTGGAAATGCCGGCATCAATCAATTGTTCAATAACTGACTGTACCAATTCGTGACTGGTAGAGAGCAGCTTCCCTCCTATCGGATTAAGTTTCAAACCAATCTTTTCACCAGGCTGAACAAACATCAGCCAGGCTTCTTTTAGCGAAGCAGCACCTGTAAGCTGAAGCATGGCATCTGATAACATCCTGTATGTTACCGACTTAACTGGTTTATCCTCTGAAACCGATTGAGGGTCAACAACCTTCACCACCTTCCCAGGAAATTTTCCGGGCATGGAAAGTCCGGTTTTGGGATATTTTAATGCATCAGCAATGTTGGTTGCAGGTTTTTCATCATCAGTTGCAGCTGCAATTGCCGACTTACCCGGCAAATTTGACAAAACTGCACCCAGACCGCCAGCAGCAGCCATTTTAAAAAAGTTTCTGCGCCCTTTTGAGCTATGGTTTGATGTATCACTCATAAGATTTGAGTATTAATGCCCGCTCAAAGGTAAGTGGTTTGTTGAAGATAATAATACATATGAGAGAGAAATTTTAAACAATAAAAATGGTAATGTCAAATTTTTCGGTAAGCAGGGATATAAAAGTTATGCTAAATGATAGCCAATAAATCCTTTACCTGACAACGTATGGTGTTTTGGTTAAGTATTTGATATTTAATAGATGCAGCTAACTGAGAAATATTGCTGTTCTAGATGCTAAAGACTTCCCTCCATCTTGTCCGGCATTCAACCTTCAATAAAAATTAACCAAAAATAAATACTCAACACTTGATTTTATGCTGCACTTTTTCGTATTATTGTCCTTTCTATGGATTAAAAAATCCTGCAGAAAATAATAAACCTTTTATCTTAATCTTACTGAAGGAGATTTATCCGATTAATCAAACTTTTTTATCGCTCATTCAGTCTGATACAACAAAACTAAAATTAATGGTGCTACCATTTAAAATCAAAAATCGAGACAATAGAAAATTATGAAAACCCGGATGATTTCATTTACTTTATTTGCATTTCTGCAATTGGCTTTAACCAATCTTCAGGCACAAGGCTGGACAAAACTCAATCCATATCCAACCTTTAACCATCTTTCAGCAGTTTCATTTCCTTCAGCCGATACAGGATATACGGCGGGACACAATTCAACTGTTTTAAGGACTACAGATGGTGGAAATTCATGGACAGCCCTTGATTTTCCCGAAAAGGGTGAACAACTGCGCAATGTTTTGTTTACCAATAACAACAATGGTTTTATTGTCATTGGCCGCAGAGTTTACAGAACAACTGATGCAGGAAACACCTGGCAAATGAGCCCACTGCCCAATTACTGGGCATCAGCTGATCAATCGTATTTCATAGATGATACTACAGGCTTTGTTTTCGGATGGTACAATGCTATTGCCAAAACCACCAATGGAGGTGTAAACTGGCAAATGCTGGCTTTTAGTATCATGGAAGACAATGTCATCATGAGTATGAAATTTGCCAATCACCAGACAGGTTATTTATGCGGGCATAAGGATCTGGGCAAAACACAACCCATGCTAAAGAGAACGGATGACGGAGGTATTACATGGCAGGAGATTGAAGTTCCGACCTGGATTAAGTGCATCAACGACCTCGCTGTAATTAGTCCTGATGAAATCTGGATTGCTCCCGGAAATTCACCCGGACATATAGCAAGACTTTATCATTCTGTTGATGGTGGTGAAACATGGACCAGCGTTACATTAGGAGAAAACAATAATTCCAACGGAGTAATTAAACTAGACTTTTTTAATTCACTTCAGGGGAGGGCTTTAGGTAATTATAGAATGTACAGCACCAATGATGGAGGCCAAACATGGACCAATTCTTACACTAACCTTTATAACTACGAAATTTGCTCACAACAAGACATTGCATGGATAAATCATGATACTGCAATCTATGTTGGGTATGGGCCTCTGATTGGGAAAACTGAAGATGAAGGCTTAACTACTGAAAATATGATGATTGGAAATATCTACCCGCTGCAATCAGTATATTTTATTGATTCACTAAAGGGGGTCGCCGGTGGCCGTAAAACTGCAGGAGTTTACATCTCATATACCGAAGATGGGGGTTACACCTGGAATGAAGCCGATGTTGATGTCCCGTTTTTCCAATTTTCGTATAACAGGATTGACGACATTCATTTCAGGGATCAATTGAATGGCTGGGCTACTTCATATTCAAATGTACTCTATAAAACTATGGATGGTGGACATTCATGGAATGCTCATCCTACTGAGCTTCCAGATATTACCTTCAACTTCATTCACAGTTTTTCGGCTAACAACATCTGGGGATTCAGTAAAAATGGAAAAATTATAAGATCAAATGATGGAGGTAGTTCATGGACAAGTCAAACTATTTTTAATACTAATTCCATGAATCTGCGTCCGGTATTTACCGATAGCCTTCATGGTTTCATTGCTGTTGTGTCAGAAAGTTCTCCTGCAATTCACAGATTAATGAAAAACACAAATGGCGGCAGCTATTGGCAAGATATTTACACGTGTTCAGATGGAATCGAAATTCTTGCTTTTCATTTTGCAGATTCATTACATGGAATTATCAGCCTGTCCGACAAAAGTTTACTTTTTACGGCAGATGGCGGAGAAAACTGGGAAGTTTCTGAGTTTAATCCTCCATACTTTATTACATACATAAAAATGTTTGATTCCCAATATGGTGTGATAAATACCAATGGGAACTTTACAGCATTGACATTTGATGGGGGATTAACTTTCACAGTTATGCATACCGATCCCGATTCAGGCTGGGCCGAGTCCAGCAAAACCTTCTTTCTTAAGGAAAATCTGGGCTGGGCAGTGGGACTTCAGGGAATGATTATGCGATATGATAATTTTATGACCAGCACCTTTCAGCAGCCAGCTAATCATCTCAGCCAGCTTTTCTTTTTTCCGAATCCTGCTTCTGAAAAGATAACCCTAAGGCAACATGATTATAAAATGCTGAGTATCTTTGATATAGAAGGACAATTACTTTACCTGAGCAAAAATACCGGTCATCATCAGGTGGATGTTTCATTTCTGAAACCCGGAACTTATATCCTTGCTTTGGACACAAATCATGGAATGCTGAAACAAAAACTGGTAATAATCAATTAAATGTCAAAAAGTAAAAGGGAATGATTTATCCTTCTTCCTGACCTTTCCGAACAAGTTATCACCTTTTAAAACAAATTAATCACTTCAAATGCTGTTCTCAATGATAAAAAAGACATTCAGGTTAGTTATTCTTATTGGTTTGTTTCTGAACCTCGGCACTAAGAATCTAAATGCGCAAGGCTGGAGCCAGATCAACCCACTGCCAACATATATGATTCCGTCAACTGTTGCCTTTCCGGCCATGGATACTATTTACATTGCCGGAGACCATTCATTTTTGATGAGAACCACTGATGGCGGAGAATCATGGACTACACTTGATTTGCCCGACGATGATTTACAAATGAGTAGCATATTTTTTACAAACTCTAAAAAGGGATATACTGTCCAAAACCGGAAAGTATACAGAACTTCGGATGGAGGAAACAACTGGAGTATTTCATATCTTCCTCACAACAATGCTTTTGCACAATTTATTCACTTTATTAACGATACAACTGGTTTTGCTTTCGGACCTGTTAAAACACTCGCCAAAACGAACAATACCGGCCAAAACTGGCAGCTGCTGAGCGTAGATTTTAATGTACATGACTATTACTTTTGCATGGATTTCGTTGACAATCAAACAGGTTACATAGGAGGAAGTCTGGATTTTGAAATGAACACCCCCCTTTTAAGAAAAACCAATAATGAAGGTCTAAGCTGGCAAGACATTCCGGTTCCATCAGACATCCGGCGCGTTAAAAATATGTCAGTAATAAACCATGATGAACTTTGGATTGGTAGTTTTGACTATAATAACAACAACATTGTTCTTTACCACACAACCAATTCCGGTATTTCCTGGGAAACGGTTAATATTGTATCAACAGAAAACTCAGGAGCTATAAGAAAACTAATCTTCCTGGATGAGATGAATGGCAAATTGCTTACAACTAAAGGAATTTATTCAACTGCGGATGGTGGCCTAAGCTGGACAGAAAAGTTATTTTCATTTCCAGATTCACCCTCAGCTCAATTTCTTAATATGGACTGGTTAGATAACGACCATATGTTTGCTGTTGGCCAAGGGCCTGTTATCTGCCGTTCAAGCGATGGAGGAAATTCTCTTGAAAATCTTGTTACTGCTCACACTTATCAAATGAAAAGCATTTACATGATTGACTCACTTCATGTAATTGCCGGAGGCAAAAATGAATCATCAGGTTACCTTGCCTATTCACATGATGGCGGATTGAGCTGGCAGGAATCATACATAGATTTCCCGGCTGGTTATTTTAACCCAACAGCAATTTCCGATATTAAATTCTCAAACTCCGAAACCGGCTGGGCATCAAATTTTTCTGATCAGTTGTTTAAAACTTCCGACGGCGGGATATCCTGGCAGATAATTCCTACAGGACTTGAAAATTACAAGATTGGATATCTGGCTTGTCCCGATCAGAATACAATAATCGGAGCTTGCGCTTATGGAAGAATTGTTAAATCGCAAGATCAGGGAAACAACTGGACATTGCTTGATTATGAATTTGAGAATTCCAGCTTATCAGGTAAATTTCTTTTCATAGATCCATTTACAGGCTTTGCCGTTGCGAACAATGAGATAACAAAGGATGATCATTTATATAAAACCATTGATGGCGGAGAATCATGGATTGAACTGAATTATGGGTCTACTAATGGAAAAATTACAGCAATCTCATTTATCAGCAGTCTTCATGGGATAATCAGTACTAATGACAACAGGACACTTCTTACTTTCGACGGTGGCATTACGTGGGAAGAATCGGCTGTTCAGGCTCCTGAGAACCTTACCTATATCAGACTCTTTGATGAAAACCTGGGTATAGCTGTTAGCACTGGCAATTATGTAGCTATCACAAACAATGGAGGACTAACTTTTGAAACAATTCACCAGGCTTCTGAAATTTTCCCTGTCATTTATTCAGCCAGTTTCTGCGATCAGAACACAGGCCTTCTTTGCGGTGACAGAGGGTTAATTATGCGTTATAAAAATTTCAACACATCAAATTCATGGTTTATTACTGAAACAGTAGAAAATTACTTTTACCCCAATCCGGCAAAAGATAAAATTCAGTTGCATGACACTGATTATCTATCGTTTAGCATATTTGATATAGAAGGACGATTACTTTATCTGCGCAGAAATACCGGTCATCATCAGGTGGATGTTTCATTTCTGAAACCTGGAACTTATATCCTTGCCTTGGACACAAATCATGGAATGCTGAAACAAAAACTGGTAATAATCAATTAAATGTCAAAAAGTAAAAGGGAATGATTTATCCTTCTTCCTGACCTTTCCGAACAAGTTATCACCTATTTCCCAGCGACATTAATTCAATGATTATTGTAATAATTCTGCAGGAATAATTCTTTTGGGGAATCATATACTGCTTTGATGTTTAAAGAATACTCCAAAAAGCCTTAAAAACCTTCGCATTTCCAAATCCTGCATCGCAGAGAAATTGCGCAGATATAGCATACAATTTCGGAATTTTCCAGGTAAAGATATTGCATACCCTGACTGAAATTCAATAGAAAGACGAGTAATTTTCTAATGAATGCTTAAAAATACTACTAAATTAAAACGTAACTTGATAACAGCCGACACATTGACAATTGTATGACCAATGCAATATTTTGAGCTTGAGCCTTGTATTACTGTCGGCTGAAACAATGCAAGGTGAATTGATTTTGCTCAGCAATTAAAATCAATTTAATATTTTCCTGCGGTAAGAATCCTCTGTAAATACATTGAGAATTATATTCCTGAACTTATAAAACCAGATCAGGATATAGCTTTACTCCGGATTGCAATAGCAAATTTTAAGAAAATGCTGTCAGGTATTTGACAGCATTTTATCAATTTCAGCTAATGATTACAATCCCGCAAACCGGCTGATATCCTCCATAATTCGTTTTGCCAGTGCATCGGCATTTACCGGAGATGTACTTTCGGCATATATACGGATAATAGGTTCTGTATTGCTTTTTCGCAAATGCACCCATTCCGAATCAAATTCAATTTTTACACCGTCAATGGTATTAACCGGCTGATCTTTGTATTTGGCAGCCACTTCATTTAAGATTCCATCAACATCCATGCCTTCTGCCAGTTGAATCTTATTCTTTGAAATGGTGTAATCGGGATAAGTTTTGCGCAGTTCAGAGCATTTTAAACCTTTTATTGCCAGATGCGAAAGGAACAAGGCAACACCAGCAAGAGCATCGCGGCCATAATGAAGATCAGGCAAAATCACACCACCGTTTCCTTCGCCCCCAATAACTGCATGTGTCTCTTTCATTTTGGCTACCACATTTACTTCGCCCACTGCAGCAGCTGAATAAGACCCGCCGGCTTTTTCAGTGATGTCGCGCAATGCCCTCGTTGATGAAAGATTTGAAACCGTATTTCCTTTATTAAAACCCAGCAGATAATCGGCCACAGCTACCAGAGTATATTCTTCGCCAAACATACTTCCATCTTCACAAACTATGGCTAAGCGATCAACATCAGGATCAACCACAAAGCCTGCATGGGCACCGTTTTTTACAACCAATGCAGAGATTTCGGTCAAATGTTCCGGCAGTGGTTCGGGATTGTGCGGAAAGTGCCCGTTGGGCTCACAATACAACTCGTCAATTTCTGAAACTCCCAGCGCTTTCAGCAAACGGGGAATGGCTATTCCTCCGGTGCTGTTCACCGCATCAACAGCAATTCTGAACCCTGCTTTTTTAATGGCATCGGTGTTTACATAAGGCAAAGCAAGTATCTTTTCAATATGTTTGTCAATCCAGGTGTTGTCATAGGTTACTATTCCCAGCTTGTCAACAGTGCAGAAATCAAAATCTTCCCTGGCCGCGAGGTCAAGCACTTTTTCACCCAGCATGGCATCAATAAATTCACCTTTACTGTTTAGCAATTTCAATGCATTCCACTGCCAGGGGTTATGACTTGCAGTAAGAATTATTCCACCTGCTGCATTTAATCCGGTAACAGCCATTTCAACAGTTGGCGTGGTTGACAGGCCCAGATCTGTGACATTCAGGCCCATACCGCAAAGGGTGGCACATACCAGCTGATTTACCATTTCACCCGAAACCCTTGCATCGCGGCCCACTACAATATTGCTGCCTGGTGCAGCTTCTATAACCATGGCATAGGCAGCAGTGAATTTAACCACATCAACGGGGCTTAAGCCTTCGCCGGGCTTCCCTCCAATGGTGCCGCGGATTCCTGATATACTTTTTATTAATGTCATATGCTGGTTTTTTATGCAAAGTTAGCAATGTAAGACTTTAAATCACTAAAAAAGTTGACCTGAAATTTCAATTTATCAGCAATTGCAACTCTATTGTCCGGAAGAACCTTATAAAGGAATCTGAATTTTTATTTACCTTCTATTTTTTCTTCTGAATCGAAAATTCAGCATAATTTTGCTGCATCATTTCACCGTAATGGTGTTTGATGCCGATAATCAGAATTATATTTTTGTTTTACGCCTGCTGCTGAATGTTTCGTTTCGTCCTGATACTTTTTTTTGTCTTTTTACAGTTTGCTCAGGTTTGGGCTCAAACCCTGTGGACTGAAACCCGGGACGGGCAATGGCTCATGAAATACAACCCCGGTGGCAAGGCTTATAAAGCTGATAATCAAATCATCAATCAGCTGGCACTTGCTCACAAAAAAATAACCGAAAGAACCTCATTTGTTTTTCATTATTCATATACCAGTGAAATCTCATATAATACTGAAGGACAACTCCTTGCATCAATAAGACTTACACCGGGCATATGTACTGGTGATGTTACTATGCATGGTTTTGATCTTTCCGAAATTCTTATCCCCGGTAAAAGCAAGATCAGCGTTAGTATGCTTAGTCCCGGCGGAGAGGTTCTTTATGAAAGTGAACCAATAGATTTTGTGCTCTCCGACCTGGTGAAAGGAATATATTTTCCGGCAATTTCTGATACTTTATGGAAACGCGGAAACAGGCTGGAAACGCAGTTTCATTCGTTCAGTTTCACCTCTGAAACATATGCCTTTGCCGAATCTGAATTAAATGCCTTGCTCAATTATCAGGCGGCTGTTTCATTGGCTGACACCCTGGAGAAACGGTTAAAGGCTGCCAGAATTGCAAGATTAACTCCAGGTAATGCCTTCGGAATACTGGCCTTCAGCAACAAAGCCATCAGGTTACTCGAAGAGGCTGTTGCTGTCAGGACTTTATTGTTACCGGGAGCTGACCCTGGCAATCTAAAGCAGAAATTTGAAATTAATAAATTCAGATACAGCGAATTAAAACAACATTTGCTGAAACCCGGAAGTTTATTGGCTAATAAAGGCCAAAGCTTTTTAGTTGTATCGGATGCTTACCGCGATATGATGCTTGAAGTACTGAACATCTCACGAAACACCGACCATCAGAGCAGCCCGTTCTATTACAGGTTGTTTTCCAATTGCCTGAGTCAGGCACAGATCAGTGAAATGGATAGAATGCTGAAAAACTATGCCGGAACAATGCATTATGGCAGCAAGTATCTGTCATTAAGAATATTACAAAGGATAGAACAACTATCAGATACATTAATGAATGAAGGAAGATTTGCCGAAGCTGTGGATTTACTGACTTCAGGAGAAAAATTTGCTTCCGCCAATCCGGCTGTTTTTATCCCCGGATCACTTTCCGAACGCCTTAGAAAAGCCCGTAGTGGATTGACTTCCTCGTACACGCGTATTGTTCAGAAAGCGCTTGCCGGAAAATTGCCCGACCTGGCTCAGAGATACCTGATAGAAGCCGAGAGTTATGCTCAGCGCTTTGATATTGCTGAGTTGGAAAGCAGCGGATTGATTAGCCTTTATGAAGAAATGGCAGCACAACATATGAGCAAAGGCAATCAGCTTTTTCAGGCGGGTGAGTTCCTGAATGCCTTAACCGAATTTGAAAAGGCAAGCTTTATCAGCCAAACGAAACCCGGAGTAAAACCTCCGGCAGGATTGAGAAATGCCACCGAAAAAGCATTTCAGAGTCATACAAATTTTATATTTACCGGGGCAAAGAGTTATCTGAAAACTTCAGATATTTTAAATGCTGAAATCAAACTAAATGAAGCACTAACGTTTTCAGCGAATTATACCGATTTTAAATATGACCTGACCCTTGCTGACAGCCTGAAAAATGGAATTGCGCAGATAAAATTCAATCGGTTGATTGCTGAATCATGGAAAGCCAATTCAGCCCACAGCAAGGAAGAAGCTTTTACCAGACTTTTTGAAGCAGCAAAGGTTTTCCGTAATTACAGCATTCACGAAAATCCTCAATACGACACTCTGATAGCAAAAGTTGGTATCACTAAAATTAATAATCTTTATTCTGAAGGAAGATTAAAAATATGGGCCGGGGAACCTGCCAAAGCTATGGAACTTGCCTTGATTGCTGATGAATTGGTTGACTTGTTTGGGTTGAACTACAACCCTGATATCAAAAAGCAGCATCTTGAACTTGAAAAATTGGCAGAGGAAACTCTTTGTGGCAAAATCAAAGGAGAGCTGGAATCACTTGTAAATCAAGCCAACGACCTTTTCAGCCGCAACCATTTTACCCAGGCAGGTGAAGTAATATCAGAAGCACGTGAATTGGTCTTCAGTTACTCTTTTTGCGGAATAACAACCAAAGAAATCAATCAGGTACTAAGCCGGCATCAGCAAGCCATCCGTTGGAACCAGATGAATACTGAAGCTTTGAATTTACTCACATCAGGCGACTTTTTAAATGGCAGCAGCCGGCTTCAGGAAACCGAAGCATTATATCATTACTACAGGCTTGATACCTTAGGCTTGCTTAATACCGGCTTACTTGAGCTTTCCATGAATACGAATGACACTGCGTTGCTGCTTTTCGCGACACATTATTATATTACCCGCAATAAAGCCGATGAATCTTTACAACTAACCGAGAAATTAAGAATTTCAGGCCTTCCGGCTCAGGATGTAAATGATATTCAGGGAAGTTTAGCCCGTATTGTTGCTCAGCGCGATAAAACTGAGTATCAGCATACTGAAATAAAAACAATGCTCAAAGTTTATACAGGAGGCAACAAGTGGTACAAACGTTTTGCGGATGCTTATACATTTCACATGGAAAATCAATAGAGTACTGAAGCTACTCGGAATCCAATTCTATGGAATGATGATCACAGTCAAAAATCCCAATTTTTATTAAAAGCCTTTAAAAGGATTTGTATAATCAACAAAATTCTCATAGGTTTGAAAAAAATTCCTTTGAATATTGCCGGTAATTTCTGAAAGATAATTGCCAATTGCCAAAGAAACTAATTGTTCACCAATAAAACCAGAAAAAATGAAACTCTTATTGATCAGCAATTCAACCAATCCGGGCGAAGAATACCTGGGCTGGCCACGTCAGGACATTACCAACTTCCTGAAAGACACAGGAGTAAAACGCATATTATTCATTCCTTATGCAGGGGTTACTGTCAGCTACAACGACTACGAAGCAAAAGTAAACTCAGTTTTTAACCTTCTGGGCTATGAGATTTATTCCATTCATCATGAGCCAGATCCTATTAAAGCTGTAGTTGAAGCCGAAGCCATTGCTGTTGGAGGCGGAAACACCTTCCATCTGGTACGCGAAATGCAGCGCACAGGTATTATGCAGGCCATAAAAGGCCGTGTTCTGGCAGGAGTTCCTTACATGGGATGGAGTGCAGGATCGAATGTTGCATGTCCAACATTGCGCACCACCAACGATATGCCCATAGTTCAGCCCGATAGTTTTAACTGCATGGGGCTGGTACCTTTTCAAATTAACCCGCATTACCTGGATGCACATCCTGCAGGGCACGGTGGAGAAACCCGCGAACAAAGGATTGAAGAGTTTATCAAAGCAAATCCGGGAGTTTATGTAGCCGGATTGCGCGAAGCCACCTCACTGCAATATGACAATGGCAACCTTAAACTGATTGGCCGCCATGCTATGCGCATCTTCAGGTACGGACTTCCACCACGTGAGGTTGAGCCAGGCTCGGATGTTGATTTCCTGATGATAGAATAACCTTGATTTTTAAATCCTTTCTAAATAACTTTCAGAAAAAATTCATTTTTAAAACCGGAACAAACAATGGGTTTGTCCCGGTTTTTTATTTGTCAGGATTAATTTAATGCTAGTTACAGAATATTTATTGTAACTCACTAATTACGTGTTGAATACAACATTTTTTCAGAAATATTTTGTAATTTGTCAGGTTTACCAGACAAATTTTATTAAATTTGTCAGATTTATCTTTCAAATTTGCAAATTATGAGCAACTCCATAATTTTTCAACGTTCAATTAAGCCAAAAATTGATTCATGGCTCTTTAAAGGCAAAATAATTTTGATATACGGCCCGCGGCAGGTAGGGAAAACAACGCTCACCAAACAGATTATTAATGAACATAAGGACACTCTTTATCTTAATTGCGAACTTCAAAGTGTAGCCAGTTTATTGGAGTCAATGAATATTCACAATATCAGGAATTATATAGGCAATGCTAAACTTGTGGTTTTTGATGAAGCTCAAAAAATCCTCAGAATAGGTGATATCCTAAAGCTACTGATTGACACATACCCTGAAATCCAATACATTGCCACTGGCTCAAGCAGTTTCGATCTCGCCAATTCAATTGCCGAACCATTAACCGGTAGAAATGTCAAATTCACGCTTTTCCCCTTATCAATAATAGAAATTGCGAAAAGCATGAATAAATTTGAAACTGATGAAGCCATACCTCAACTATTGGTTTTTGGAAATTACCCTGATATTGTGTTGCGCCCCGACAATGAAAAACTTCAGTTACTTGATGAGTTAAGTAGTGACTACCTTTTTCAGGATGTGTTAAAGTTTGAGCAATTGCGAAAACCGCTGTTACTTACCAATCTGTTAAAAGCGCTTGCCTTGCAGATTGGGCAGGAAGTATCTGTAAGAGAACTCAGCAATTTGCTAAAAGTTTCTGTTGAGACTATTCAGCGTTACCTAACATTACTGGAAAAAACCTTCGTTGTATTTTCGCTTACATCTTTTAGCAGAAATCTGAGAAATGAGATTGCTAAAGGGAAAAAGTATTATTTCTATGATCTGGGAATCAGAAATTCATTGCTTCAAAATTTCACTTTGACAGGAAACAGGAATGATATTGGACAACTTTGGGAGAATTTCTGTCTGCTGGAACGTTTAAAGGCTAATCAGGCTGCAGACAGAAAAGTAAACAGTTATTTTTGGAGAACATACTGTCAAAAAGAAATTGATTTGATTGAAGAAAGTGGAGGAAAGCTGAACACATTTGAGTTTAAATGGAATCCCAGGTCCTCTGCAAAGATACCCGCAGTTTTTGCTGAAGCCTACCCGGGAAGTTCTTACCAGATAATAAGTAAAAACAACTTGTACGAATTTGTTGATTCAGAATTCTGAACAGTGTTTTAAACAGAAGAAGCAAAGGATATAAACCTGAAACTGTAAATAAAACAGTAAAATGTTAAAATTCATGTCATGCTTTTTCCAGAACATAAATCTGATATAAACTTTGTACTTCACAAATAAACGCCGTAAGTTTGTTTAACCAATTTGCACCGGAAACAAACACAAACCCAATAAAAAACATAGTCATGAAATTTGAATTACCTCCGCTTCCTTATGCACCGGAAGCCCTTGAGCCAGTGATCAGTGCAAATACTATTTCGTTTCATCACGGCAAACACCATCTGGCTTATGTCAACAATCTAAATAATCTGATTGCGGGCACAAAATTCGAAAACGCCACGCTAGAAGAGATTATTATGGAATCAGACGGCGGCATCTTCAACAACGGCGCTCAGGTTTGGAATCATACCTTTTACTGGGAAAGCCTGGGCGCAAAAGGGAGCGAACCCAGCGGAAAGCTTCTTGAAAAAATCAACACCCATTTCGGAACTTTCGAAAACTTCAAAGTTGTATTTGCCGATGCAGCCGTTAAACAATTCGGCTCAGGCTGGGCCTGGTTAGTTGAGGATAAAGAAGGTGTGCTGAAAATAGTTACTACTTCAAATGCCGGAAATCCCATGTGCGACGGTTTAAAACCTCTGTTTACCTGCGATGTTTGGGAACACGCTTATTATCTTGATTTCCAAAACAGAAGACCAGATTATGTAAAAGAATTCTGGAATATAGTTAATTGGGACAAAGTAGCTGAAAGGCTGGGGTAAAAGAACATCATTTTCCAGGATCAAATGGCTCCGCGAAAAGAGAAAGAAAATGGCTGGAGCAGATTTACTCTTTAATTGAGAATGAGGCAAGAGGTAAAACCTGGATCTTTAATTCTCAAAAAAAAATAAACTCTTTTTTTCTGATGCAGGTTCACTCTTCCTAAAAAATCAAATCTGTTAAAAGACCCGGCAGGACAAATCCAGCCGGGTCTTTTTATGCAAAATAACACGGAACTTATTTTTGCACAGAGCCGAAAAAAAATAATAATTCAAAGAGATTAACTATTCTTTCCATGCTTTATAACCTGATTTCTCCAAAGCTTCAATTATCCTGGATTCCAATTGATCGCCCGAGCCGGTTGCTGTTAATACTTTATCCTGAGTTGTGATATCAACTTCCCATTTTTCAAGTTCAGCAATGGCATCCAGTCCTGGTTTTACGGCTGAAATACAGCCATTACATTTTATGTTTGTTTTCAGTTTAATTGTTTTCATAATAATTACCGGAGTTTTCAAAACACATTGAGCATTTCATTTATAAAGAACGTTCTGAATCAAAAACAGTTCAAAATTCTGATAAGTAACTGCTTATCCGGCACCACAATTTTCGCCGGCCTGGTCAATTTCAATGGTTACAAAATCAAAACCAGATTTGGCAAGCTTATCCCGCACCTCTGTTTTAATCCGGGAAATATCTTCTGCTTCAACTCCGGAATTAACAACCACATGCAAGGTATATACATGTGAAATTCCATCAATAGTCCAGGTGCGGACATCATGAATCCCTCCTACCCCTGAAATTGACAAGAGCTCATTTTCAACCATTTTAATATCAGCACTTTCAGGAATAGCCTGAAGCAAGATTCTGAGCGCTTCCTTTAAGCCTCTTAAGGCATTGTAGATGATAAACAGAGCTATCAATATGCCCATAAAGGGGTCAATCCAATGGAGCCCGGTGAACCTGATTACTATCGCTCCAATCAAAACTGCCATCCAGCCGAGCGTATCTTCCATCAAATGCAGTCTTACCACTTTCTGGTTGAGAGATTTTCCGTGAGAGAGCCTGAGCACTGCCGCTCCATTAAAAATAATTCCCAGTATGGCCAGCCAGATCATTCCCTGCGCATGAACCGGTTCGGGATTGATTACCAACGGCACAGCCCTGCTTAAAACAAAGACCGATGCACCAAGCAGAAAAACTGCATTCACCAATGCTGCCAGTACCGGAAAACGTTTGTAACCATATGTAAAGCTACTGTCGGGTCTGCGGCGGGCTATACGTTCGGCGTACCATGATAAACCGATTGAAAAAGTATCTCCCAAATCATGTACAGCATCTGAAAGTATGGCGACCGAGTTGGTTAGAATTCCGCCGATTACCTCAATAACAGTAAATGAAGCATTTAAAAAGAAAGCTACTGCAATGTTTTTTTGAGCGTTGTTATGATTGTGATCGTGCATTTGATTTGTTTTAAGAGTCAACCTTGTCAGAGAAGCTGTTGGGACAGGCATTTTTCAGTTTGCTTATGCTCAATCCCTGAGCCTAAGACTATTAAGCACAACCGAAACCGAGCTAAATGCCATGGCAGCACTGGCAATCATTGGATTTAGAAGAATACCATACAAAGGCAGCAAAACTCCTGCAGCAATTGGTATTGCAATCACATTATAACCGAATGCCCAGAATAGATTCTCTTTGATTATCCGGTTTGTTTTTCGCGAAAGAGCAATTGTATCAGCAACCAGCATTAGTTTTGTTCCTGTTAATGCCACGGCTGCTGCTTCGCGGCTGGCATCTGAACCGCCACCCACAGCAATACCCACATCGGCAGCAGCCAGAGCAATGGTATCATTTATTCCATCACCCACCATTGCAGTAAGCATTCCCCTGGATCTTAAAGCATTAATATACTCTGACTTACCCTCCGGCGACATGTTAAATCTGAATGAATCAATGCCTGCTTTTTCAGCCATTTGCTCAGCACTCAGTTTGTGATCACCTGTGAGCATATGAAGTTCAATTCCCATATTTTTGATTCGCTTTACCGCATCCGCGGCATCTTCGCGTAAGGTATCCCCAAGCAGTGCTACACAGTAAAGTTTTTCTTTTGTGCACAACACCACCATAGAAGAGGGATCTTCAGCAAATTGATTCAATTTTTCAATTAATCCGGCATCCGGATAAAATCCTGCAATCTCAAATACCGATATACTTCCGGCATACCACATTTCTCCATTGATGCTGCCCTTCATTCCTACCCCGGGAATATTTTTGAAATCATTGACATCCGCAACAGAATCTGCAGTAATTCTCAGTTCTGCGGCAATAGCCATTGACAAAGGATGAGCCGAGCGGGAAGTCAATGCCATAAATGCCTTTTTAGCAACAAGTTCATCTGTTCCAAGCGGAAAATACACAGTATTTATTGATGGCATTCCGGTGGTAAGTGTACCCGTTTTATCAATAACCAAAGCATCAATTTTCCCAGCCATTTCAAGCCCGGAAGCATCTCTGAACAAAATCCCGTGTCCGGCCCCATTACCAATGGCAGCAATGAGTGCAGTGGGTGTTGCCAGGCCCAGGGCACAGGGACAGGCAATAATCAATACACTTATGGATGTGGCAATTGCCACAGAAATATTGCCACCGGGAATCAAGAACAGCCATGATAAAAATGTTAGAATTGAAACCGCCATTACTACAGGTACAAATACTGTAGAAATTTCATCAACCAGCAGCTGAACTTTGGCTTTTGAATTGCGGGCTTCATTAACCATTTTAATAATACGGGCCAATCGGGTTGATTTGCCGGTTTCAAGAGTTTTAACTTTGAGCGCACCGTCAATATTTATGGTACCAGCCAACACATTGCTGTTTATATCTTTATGCACCGGGAGAGATTCTCCGCTCATCATGCTTTCGTTAACCCATGCACTTCCTTCAGTTATTATTCCGTCAACCGGAAAAGTTTCACCGGGTTTTACAAACACCATATCACCCGGAAACAGATTTTTAACATCAACCACTTCTTCTTTTCCTCCTGCTATACGAACAGCTTGTTTAACCTGAAGTCCGGCAAGGCTTTTAATGGCGGAACCTGCCTTTTTCCGGCTTCTTTCTTCCAGAAAACGTCCAAGCAGAATCAGGGTAATTATCACAACGGCTGACTCATAATAGACATAATTCCCTATCCCTGCTTGCGAAGTAAGCGATGGAAATAAAGTATTTATCAGGCTAAGTATAAACGCTGACGAAGTACCTAAAGCTACCAGAGTATCCATATTGGTCCGGCCTATTTTTGCAAGCCTGAATGCAGTAATATAAAAGTCCTTCCCGGAGAAAAAGATAACAGGCAAACTAAGCAAAAGAAGAACAAGCTGTTGCAGCACCGTGGTATGATGCCATAACATAGAAATGACAAAAACAGGCAAAGAAAAAATAAGAGAAACCAATAATTTTTTTCTGAGCAGATTGAGTCGTTTTGCTTCCAGATCGTCAAATTCCTGTTCGCTCTCTTCTCCTTCGGCTACTAAATTGTATCCAAGAGGTTTAAGAGCCGTTTGCAACTCTGCAATGTTGGTAGCCATCGGATTAAACCTGATTTTTACAGTAGAAGCAGCATAATTTACTGATGCCTCCAACACTCCGTCCTGATTCTTCAACACTCCCTCAACTCCTGATGCACAGGCTGTACAACTCATGCCGCTTACCGGAAGTGTCAACTCAGTAACAAACATTTTCATCCATTCTCAATTTTGCAGCTAATTTAGACCTTTTCTAAATACTGGAAATTTTTATAGCCCAAAAAATATCAGAGAATAAAATACAGGCCTTAAGTTACCTACATATTGAAACAGATTACAAGTAATCATCTGATTACATGACAACTACAAACCCTATGCTTTTAACGCATATTATTCTCAAATGAACAAATATTCGTAAAGAATAATCTGCTGACGATAAATTGCCTCCATCCAAATAACAAAGTAATAGTTTGTTGGTAAATTATTTTAAAATCTATTACCAGTTTTTGAATAATTGATAAAAATAAAATTATTTTTGACCACGAAAACTAAAACCCTGATAATTGCTTAACTGCATTTATCCTTATTTAAACCACAACACTCTCACTCAAATGAAAAAAACTTTATTTACAATGCTGATTATGGTTCTGGCGTGTTTTGCCGGGGCACAAACTGTTTTGAACGAAACATTTTCCGGTGGCACATTTCCTCCCTCGGGCTGGACAATTGATGCGCAGGCCGGGAACTGGTCATCAGGAAACAGTGCAAACGCCGGCGGATCTGCCCCTGAAGCTCACATGAGCTGGTCTCCTCAGTTCAACACAACAACCAGGCTTATCTCTCCAGTGCTTGATATGGCAGGTACAACAACAGCCCTGTTGCAATTCAGGCAAATGATTGATCATTATGGTGGAAGCTACCAGATTGGGGTTGCCACCCGATCCAATGGCGGCACCTGGACCAATGCCTGGACAAGAACCGTTTCAAGCAGCTATGCTGCAGAGCAGGTTTCTATTCCCATTTCAGATGCAAACATCGGAAGTGCAAATTTTCAATTCTGCATCTTTTTCAGCGGAAGCAGCTATAATCTGAATGACTGGTTTATAGATGATGTTGTGCTCACGGTACCTGCTGGTTTAGATGCGGCAGTATCGTCAATTCAAGTACCTACTTATTTTACCGGCACCCGCGATGTAAAAGCCGGAATAACAAACATGGGTCTTACCAACCTGTCTTCTTTCAGATTATCATGGCAAATTGATGATAATGAGATCCACTCAGACAACATCACAGCACAGAATATTTCGCTGGGAAATTCGTATAATCATACCTTTTCTGATCAAATCAACCTTGAACCAGGTATTTACACCTTAAAAATATGGGTAGATCAGGTTAACGGAAACCCGGCAGGTGATGATGTTACAGAAAACGACACGCTTACCAAAACTTTAAGAATTCCGGTTCAAACAGTTCCCAGGAAGCCATTTATGGAGGAATTTACCAGCAGCACCTGCGGACCTTGCGCATCCTTTAACAACAGCGTTTTAAATCCGTTTATTGCCCAGCATGGCGAAGAAGTGGTACTGGTGAAATACCAGATGAACTGGCCTGGCTCAGGAGATCCTTATTACACAGAAGAAGGAGGAGTGCGCAGAAATTACTACGGAGTAGCAGCTGTTCCGATGTTTTATGTTGATGGGAAAAATGTTGCTACAAGCTCTTCGGCAGTGAATACCGCATTCAATAATTCACTTACGAATCCGGCATTTGTTGAAATTACCGGATATTACACAATAGATGGAAGTAATGTTGGTATTGATGCCGATATTACTGCATATACTGATATTGACAATGCGACCCTGCATGTTGTAATTTTTGAAGGCATTACCACTGAAAACAAAAGAACCAACGGTGAAACTGAGTTTCATCATGTTATGATGCGCTTACTACCTGATGGAAGCGGAAGTCAGGCTGCACTGCAAACAGGTATTCCTCAGAAAATCTCACATAATGTTGACATGACCGGCACCAATGTTGAAGAAATGGATGATCTTTTTGTTGCAATCTTCCTGCAGGATAATGTTACCAAAGATGTATTTCAGGCTGCTTATGCAACGCTTTCAGGGGCAATCATCAGCTCTGATCCTGAAAATCTTTCTACTGGTGTATCAGTAAGCGAACCTATGCTGATCAGCTTTTCACATGCAGTAAGGCAACCTGGCGGAGCCGAGCTTACCAATGAAAATGTATCGGAATACATTTCACTTGAATTGACAGGAAGCAATAGAGAAGCTGTTGAATTTTCGGCAGAAATCAATCCAGAAAAAAATATGATAACAGTAACCCCCGCATCCGATCTCATTGAAGCTTCTGTATATCAGCTGACAGTACTTCCTTTAGAAAATTACAGCGGCACAGCGACCTACACCTACACCAGCACTTTTACTACCGAAACAGGCACAGGCAGCAAACTTCAGAATCCAGGTATCATTGAGATTCATCCCAACCCGGCAAGCAGCTATGTTAATATCGGCGGAATCGAAAAGCTACAGGGAGATGTGTTAATTACGGTTACTGATTATAGCGGAAAAATTGTTTTACAGCAGAATTTTGCAGGCAAACAAAGAAATAATCTGAGTATTCCGGTTAATAATCTGTCCGAAGGTGTTTACCTATTAACGGTAAGAAGCAGCAATTTCATTGAATCATGCAGGGTAATTGTCACTAAATAAAAACATTGAAATAAGGCTGGCAAATTCCGGCCTTATTTTTTTAAGATTTTAATGTTTTTTAAAAACAATTATCTATATATTTAGACTCGAAAATCAACGACACAACCCCTTTTTTAACAACCTCAAAATCAACACTCTATGAAAAAAGCTCTACTTTTTTTATCAGGTATTCTGTTGAGTACCTTACTATCAGCGCAGGTATTGTTTGAAGAAACCTTCAGCGGAGCAACATTTCCGCCATCTGGATGGATGGTATTCGGAAACATGCAGAACTGGGCTTCTTCAAACACCAACAATGCCAGTGGTACTGCGCCTGAAATGCGCGTAAAAGGCACCCCTTCATTTACCGGAACACAGCGAATCATTTCTCCGCAAGTGAATACAACCGGACAAAGCATGGTTATTATTCGTTTGAAACACATGTTCGACCATGCCGATGGAAACTCCAGCCCTATTACTCTGGGAGTTGATACGCGTTCAAATAATGGTGCATGGAATAGTGTTTGGTCAGTAAATGCTACTGCTGACATTCCCGCGCAAACCCTCACCATTGTTGTGAACAATGCCAATGTAGGAGCTGCCAATTTTCAGTTTTCAATCTATGTAAACGGAAGCAGTGCAAATATGAAAGACTGGTATATTGATGATGTTGAAGTAGTTGTTCCGTTAGAAAGAGATGGTGCAATGTCGGCAATTGATGTACCTGCCTTATTTGTTGGTTCAAAAGCGGTGAAAGGTACATTCTCCAATCTTGGCGAGGATGTTATCAACTCTGTAGATGTTAGCTGGCAGGCAAATGATGGTGAAATTTTTACCACTTCATTTTCAGGATTAAGTGTTCCAACGGGAGCAGGTTATAATTTTGAGTGTGCTGATTCACTTTCACTTCCAGCCGGCCTTTATGATCTTAGCGTTTGGATTTCGAATATCAATGGATTGGGTGCTGACCTCAACCCTGCCAACGACACCATGGTAAAATCAATTTCGATTCCTACGGCTCTTATTCCTTACCGTCCGCTGTTCGAGGAATTCACCAGTTCAACCTGCGGCCCTTGTGCTTCATTCAATAATAGCACTTTAAACCCGTTTATTGCCCAAAATGGAGACAACCTCACCCTCATCAAGTATCAGATGAACTGGCCTGGTTCAGGAGATCCTTATTATACTGCTGAAGGTGGTGTACGCCGCACATATTATGGTGTAAATGCTGTTCCCGATCTTTATGTTGACGGAAAGAAAACCGGCACGAATTCATCAGCAGTTAATGCAGCTTTTAATGCCACTTTTGGCACCTATACTTATGTAGATATTGTTTCAACCCACGAAATTCAGGGTAACAATGTTATTATTGATGCCAATATTGTTCCTCACGCCAATTACCCGAATGTAAAGGTTCATATTGTAATCATTGAGGAAATCACCACTGAGAATGTAGCTACAAATGGCGAAACCGAGTTCCATCATGTTATGATGAAAATGGTTCCTGATGCCAACGGAACTACTGCCAACCTGATTTCTGGTGAAACCCTTAACCTGAAACACACCATTGATATGACTTCAACCAACGTTGAAGAGATGGATGATCTTATGGTGGCTATTTTTATTCAGGACAACTCTACCAAAGGCATTTACCAATCGGCTTATTCAACTGAAGTAGGCGCTTCTGCTTCTGTTAATCTGGCAAATAATGCAATAAATGTTCCTGTTGATCAAAGCCTTGTGATTACTTACAGTCAGCCGGTTCGCATGATTGGAGGACAAGCCATTACCAACAGCAATGTTGCATCGCTGGTAAATTACCGCGAAGGAAATGCAACCGGAGCACAGGTTGGTTTTACAGCAACCATCAATACTGCCAAAACTCAGATCACTGTGGTTCCCAACCCTAACCTGAAATACGATCAGCGTTATTATTTCCAGGTGCTTCCTGTTGAAAATAACAGCGGAGTAGCTACTTTGCCAGTGGTTCGCACTTTCACCACATTGCTGAATGTTAACACAGAAATAAAACCTTTGTCAGACATCAGCATTTACCCCAACCCGGCCAACACTGTTCTTTTTGTCAAGGATGCCGTTGGCATTAACAAAGCAGAAATCATAAGTGTGGTTGGAAATATTGTAATGACTCAGAGTAATTTCAACACAACCCGCGGTGAAGCCGGAATTGATGTAAGCCAGCTACCGGCAGGAATGTATTTCCTCAGACTAACAGGAAATGGCAAGGAAGTTACCAGCCGTTTCGTTATTTCACGCTAATCTTACTTTTATCTTTAAAAAAAGCAGCCGGGCAAAATTGTCCGGCTGCTTTTTTTCTTAATAATTTCAATCTGAACATCCAAGAGATTTTCTGATTATTGGCAGTTTCTTCAGAAAAAGGAATGCTGCAATCAGACATATTAAACCGGCAGCGAATAACGTATATTTTACTCCTGCAAATTCAGCGACTGAGCCGAGAGTAAGACTGCCCAACGGAGTTATACCCATGAATGACATGCTATACAAAGCCACCACCCTTCCCCGCATCTTATCGTCAACCATAGTTTGTAATAATGTGTTGCTCGAAGCAAATTCCACCACCATGCCAAATCCGGCAAAAACCAATAGAATCATTGATACCCAGAAATATTGAGATTGCGAAAAGAGCATCAGTGCCATGCTGAATACGGTTGCTGAGATAAAAACGATTCCAGGTATTTTATTGGTATTTCTTAAGGAGGCAAGGTAAAACGCCCCAGACAGTGCACCCAATCCGATGGCACCAGTAAGAAAGCCCAGGGTTTGAGCATTGCCCCCCAGCACTTCGCGGGCAAAAACCGGCATAAATACCTGATAAGGCAATCCGATAAGACTGGTAACAAATACCATTAAAAGCAAATATCTGATGTGAAGGGTTTTCCATGAGTAATTTAAACCTGAAATCAAATCCTGAAGAATTGATGAATTTTTAAAATGGGCAATAACAGAATCAGTTTTCATAGCCATTAATGTCCCGATAACAGCCATAAAACTCAGCCCGTTAATTAAAAAACAAATGCCTTCACCTCCAAGGGCTATCAAAAGACCTCCGAGCGGAGGGCCAATAAACCTTGCAGTATTAAACAGGGTTGAATTTAAAGCTATTGCATTGGGCAGATCGTTTTTATCGGTGACCATTTCAACCAGAAAAGCATGGCGAAAAGGTGTATCAAATGCATTGGCAACTCCATTGAAAAATGCGGCTAACAATATGTGCCAGATTTTAATACTTTCAGAAAATATCAGCAAGGAAATAACCAAGGCGACCGCCATCATTACTGATTGAGTAAAAATCAACACTCTGCGTCTGGCAATTCTGTCAGCAAACACTCCGGCAAATGGAGTGAGAATGAGCGCTGGAATTTGACCTGTAAAGCCAACAACTCCTAGCATAAAAGCCGAATCAGTAAGTCTGTACACCAACCAGCCCAGTGCTATATTCTGTATCCAGGTTCCGGGGAGAGAGATGAGTTGGCCCAGAAAATAGTAGCGGTAGTTTCTGTGCCTTAGCGACCTGAAAATAAAGCCGGGCTTTTGCAGAAAACTGACTATTTTATTGAAGGTGCTCAAAATCTTTGATTTGGGAATGCAAAGCTAATTATTGCAGACAAATGGATTTAATTGCCAGGAAAATATTTAACCGGCCAGGAATACATCTTACGTCTGACATGTCCCGTTCAACCGGTAAAAAACACAATTTACCGGGACAAATTCCCCATTCATCGTTTTAAAGTTTCCAGTCTGGCACTTCGGTTTTACTTTTGCTGGAAATTGATTTCGCATGAAAACCCGTTTCGCACTTGTATTTCTGCTTATAACCACTTCATTTGCTTTGCAGGCCCAAACCAGTGATAATGAACCCGAAAACCATTCGGGAAATATATACAATTTACAAGCTTCATCCTTAGGTGCTTATGTCTCATTTCATTTAGGGAATGCCTCATTACGAGGGCATAATGCACTAATGGGCCAAATGAGGCTGGCAGCTCGTTTTAACCATAACTTTTCGGTTGGAATTGCAGGAAATGCCTTTTCAGATGCCGTTTACGGACTAAATTACGACAGGCCGGACAATATCCCCGACGGTTATTACGTTGAGGGAGGCTATGGCGGATTTTTTATTGAACCGGTTTTTGCTCCTGAATTTCCAGTACACTTATCTTTTCCACTGATATTGGGCGCAGGTGCTGTTGTACTTACCGAAGAAAACTACCTTTTCGACTCAGGAAGCTGGGAAGATGAAACCTACAGGAATGTACTGGAATCTGCTGCATTTGTTATTATTGAACCAGGAGTAGAACTCGAGGTAAAAATTACAGATTATGTAATGCTCTCGGCAGGAGTAAGTTACAGAGCTACAAGCGGCATTAAGCTTGATGCCAGGCGAGAATACCTTATGAATGGAATCTCAGTAAACGGAGGAATCAAACTTGGACTTTTTTAACCACTAACAATTAAAACTATGTTAACCACTCAGGAAACCACACCAGAAATGAGTTATCACAACACATATTCCTTCGAATCAAGGGTTTGCCACCGCAAAAGAAGTGCACTCTATCGTCAGGCGCTTAGCCGGATTGGCAATCAAAAGAACGGCGTAATTATCGAAATTGCACCCTCAGAGATGGGGCAAAATCAAATAACTGCAACAGTGAACCTTTGCAATACAGAAGAAAGCGGTTTATTGCCCAGGCTTTTCCCCTTACTTCAGTTTGAAACTGCTTTCGGAAGAAATCAGGAGATAACTCCATTGCCCTGGGATAATAATTCATTTGAAACCTTGATCTGTATTGATGCTTTCAGTCAATTCAGCGACCATATCAAGGTTTTGGAAGAATTAAGGCGAATTGTTAAAAAAGGCGGAAAGGTTATTTTTGCTGATCAATGGTTCAGACACCTCACTCCACTTACAGTTAATTTGTTGAATACATACCAGCGCAAAGGTGGTCAAACCATATGGTCGAGCAGAAAAATTGCCCGTTTGTTGTCGGCCTCAGGATTTGGTGAAATTGAGTTTGAAGTAACCGGATCAAACAATTATATTTGCACAGCAACTGCCATTTGATTTGATGCAATGCTCGAACCAGCCTATAATCCAGAATTGATTGACCCATTTGACCACCGGCAATTACTACCCGGCAAAGGTTACTGGTTCAACCCCGAAAACGGGGAAAAATATTACATTAACAATGGCATTCCAGTTTTTCTACCCGAACAGCAGATGAGCGGAAATAACCTGAAATACTCCAGGTTTTACGACCGGATAAGCCGGTTTTACAGGGTTTCATCGGTTATTTACAGCAGACTTAAGGGATCAACTGAAAAACAAATCAAAAAGAAATACCTTGATCTGCTCAATATTCAAAGTGGAGAAAAAGTTCTTGAAGTAGCAGTCGGATCTGCCGACAACTTAAAGTACCTGCCAGCCAATGCAATGTATTGTGGTATTGACATTTCTTATGGCATGCTGACTATGGCCCGCAGACATTTAAGAAAGTGGAAGATTCCCGCTGGACTTTTTCAGGGAGAAGCAGAGCATTTGCCGTTTGCAGACAATACTTTCGATGTTGTTTTTCATGTTGGCGGAATTTCACTTTTTAATGACAATCGCAAAGCCGTTGCCGAAATGATCAGGGTAACAAATCCGGGTGGCAGACTTATGATTGTTGATGATAACGAAGGCAACCCAGGCAGGTCTGATCACAAAAATCCTTTTTCACCGCTTCCCGGACAACAAAATAATTCAGGCCCTGATTATCCGGTAAAGATGCTGCCAACTGGCATGAAAAATATTGAAATCCGATACTTGTTTGACGAACAGCTCTATTGTCTTACCTTTACCAAACCAAACACATCAAAAGATGCTGTTCAAAGCAACAACATCAATTTAAGAGCCTAAACATAAACTATGATACTGAACCCCATCCTGAAAGTTATCCGCGACCTGGAGGCTATTAATCAGGAACATGACTTCCTGAAATACCGGGAATTCAGGATCAGAAGTGTTTTGACCACCGTATCCATTATTGCAGCAATAGTATTACTTGCTGGTTTAATTCCTGATTTACTAATCAGTAACAAGAATCAGGACATTTTGCTCTGGATGCGTATATCGGCATCAGGAGCCATTCTATTTAACCTGTTTACTGCACTTAGCACCCGTTATCTTTACAGAATCAGAGTTCTAACCTATATTTCATTTTTTATTTGGGCAACCAGCAACACATTCATCTCTCATTTTTCAGGTGGATTTGAATCATTCTGGTGGGGTGCAATGGCTTTGCAACTTATTGTCTGGATGGCGTTTATTCCATTCAGATATAACCGCTTGATTCTGTTTGCGTTTATTTTTCTGGTTCAGTACCTGGCTGGACTTTGGTTTCTTAGTGAGCGGCCTGATCTATTAATAGCTATTGAGTCAGGAGTATATCTTACAGGTGCCTTTCTGGTTGGAGTGGTTATAGCTTTTGAAAACAACCGGATGGCTGCGGCCTATTACAATACTTCGCGCAGATTAAGGCTAAGTGATGAACGGTATAGAATTCTTACCGAAAATATGCAGGATGTAATCTGGACTCTTGATCTGAAAGCCTTAAAATTTTCGTGGATCAGCCCTTCTGTTGAAAAGTTGAGAGGATTTACACCAGATGAGATTGTGCGTATGCGTATTGAGGATTCTTTTACCCCGGAAAGCCAGAAAAAGATCAAAGTACTTCTGGATAATGCCATTTCGGATTATAAGGCGGGAAAAAGCGACTTGTCATTTTCTGTGGATGAACTTGAACAACCCTGCCGCGACGGCTCAACTGTATGGATAGAAATTGCTGCAACAATAATCACGAGTGCTTCTGGTGAGCCTATTGAAATGCTCGGTGTATCGAGAAATATTTCTGCGCGCAGAAAAGCAGAACTAGCTCTTAGAGATTCCGAAGAAAAATACCGGAAACTGGTTAGCCAGGCTAAAGATGGAATTTTTATAACCCAGGATGGCGTTTTTAAATTTGTAAATCCAGCTTTTTGCGAAATCACGGAATACCCATCCAATGAACTGATTGGCAGGCCTTTTACTGAATTGATTGCGCCTGAAGAGCAGCCAGGGTTGATTGAATTACACAAGCGCCGGATGGCTGGCGAAACTGTCCCATCCATTTACTCAACCATTGGCATTTCCAAATCCGGCAGAAGGGTAAATCTTGAATTTAACAGCAGCACAATTGAATACGAGGGGAGGCCGGCTTCATACGTTATTATGCGCGACACTACCAGCCAGAAGGAAGCTGCCAACCGTATTATTGAAAGTGAAGAGAAGTACCGCTCTCTGGTTGAGCAGGCTAATGATGGTATTGTTATCATTCAGGATGGCAGAGTCATGTTCATTAATCAGATGATGGCTAAAATTCTTGGATATTCGGTTGATGAAATTATAGATTCTTCTTTCCTTAGTTATATTGCTGAAAGTGAAAGAGATAAAGTAATACAATTCTATAGGCGCAGACAAGCTGGTGAACAAGTATCCCCCATTTACGAATCATGGCTTGTTCAGAAAGATGGCACACTTAAACCTGTGGAATTCAACAACACCATCATCACCTACAACGGAAAAATTGCGACTCAGACATACATCAGAGACATCACCGAACGCAAAGCAGCCGAACAGGCTTTGATTGAAAGCGAAAAACGTTATGCGCTTGCAGTTGAGGGCGTTAATGAAGGCATCTTTGACTGGAACCTGGAAACCGGAAGTGTTTATTATTCAAACCATTACAAAGCAATTTTAGGCCTTTCGCCCGATGAGATGCGTAATGAGATCACAGAATGGGAAAAACGTATTCATCCCGATGATAAACCAAGGGTACTGAAGGCAAATCAGGAGTTTATTGAAGGAAAATCAACCGTTTACAATCCTGAATACAGATTGTTGCACAGCAGTGGTGAATACAAATGGATACTCGCCAGGGGGGTATGTCTTCGTTACGACAACGGAAAGGCATATCGCATGGCTGGCTCACATATGGACATTACCGACAGACGCAAAGCAGAGGAAAGGCTAAGAGAAAGTGAAGCCAGGTACCGAAGCATTTTTAATACTGCCGGCGATGCCATTTTCCTGATTGACAAAGAAAATGGGAATATAGTTGATGTCAATCAGTCGGCTGTAAGAATTTACGGCTATTCTACCAATGAACTGCTCAATATGAATATTATGCAGCTTGCCGATGAACCCGACGACACCCTGGAGGTTCTCGACCATCTCAATCGCTTTCATTTTGTGCCGCTGAGAAAATCATTGCGAAAGGACGGAAAGCCTGTTCTGGTTGAAATCTCAGCCAGTTACTTTGAGATGGAAGGCAGGCCGTTTATTATTGCAATTGTGCATGATATCACACAACGAAAAAAATCGGAAGAAGAACTCAGACGGGTAAATGAAAGGCTAACACTGCATTTCAGAGAAACACCACTGGCATATATTGAATGGAATGAGAACCTTGAAGTTACTGACTGGAACCCCGCAGCTGAAACCATTTTTGGTTATACCCGCGAGGATGTAATCGGGAAACATGCTTTTACATTGATCGTTCCTTCAAAGATTCAACCTCAGATTCAGGAACTATCTGAAACCATCCTTAAACAAACAGGCGGCCAAAGGAGTACCAACGAAAATCTTACCAAAGACGGGCAAACCATCATCTGCAACTGGTACAATACTCCTCTTAAGGACGAAACTGGTAAAGTCATCGGGCTGGCTTCTTTGGTTCAGGATGTTACTGAACAAAAGAAACTGGAAGCTGAGTTGGAAAAATATGTTACCGTGCTGGAAAAGAGTTATTCTGAGTCGCGCAGTAAAGTGCAATCCTACTCCCTTGAACTGGAAACCCGCAAAAACGAACTCCTCAGACTTCAAAAAGAGAAGTTACAGTCACAATTTGAAACGCTAAGATCTCAGGTTAATCCTCATTTTCTGTTTAACAGCCTGAATGTTCTGACTTCGCTGATAAAAATTGAGCCTGACCTGGCTGAACAGTTTACCATAAGGCTATCCATGGTATATAGGTATGTTCTTGAAAATAAGGACAAAGACCTGGTAACTCTCGAAACCGAACTCGACTTCCTGAAGGCCTATACATTTCTGCTCGACATACGTTTTTCAGGAAAAATGAAGGTTGACGTAAGACTTTCAGAGAATGAAATGCAGCTAAAAGTTGTACCGCTGGCATTGCAGCTGCTGATTGAGAATGCCATCAAGCACAATACCTTTTCGCGCACCAAACCACTGCTTGTCAACATTACTGCGGAGGAGGATTACCTGGTAATAGAGAATAACCTTCAGGTGAGAGAGGCGCATGTACAGTCAACCGGAGTCGGCTTGCAAAATATAGGCAGCCGGTATGCCTACTTTACCGAGAGAAAGGTAATATCAGGAATTGAAGACGATAAATTTATCGTTAAAATTCCACTTTTGTAATTTAAAAACCCCATTTCAAATTGATAAGATCATGAAAATTGTAATTATTGAAGACGAAGAACTGGCAGCCCGCCGACTTGAAAGTATGATAAAAGAATGCGACAACTCCATTGAAGTTATCGCAAGGCTTGAATCAGTTGAAGAATCGGTAGAGTGGTTTCGCAATCACACAGCACCCGATCTTATTTTCCTCGATATACATCTGGAAGATGATCTAAGTTTTGCAATTTTCGAGAAAGTAAAAGTTGATGCCCCGGTAATTTTCACAACAGCATTTGATGAATATGCCATCAGGGCATTTAAAATGAAAAGTATTGATTATCTGTTGAAACCTATAGTTCAGGAAGAGTTGGCGCGGAGTCTGGATAAGTTCCATGAGTTCAGTTCTGTAAATACAAAAACTGACATGGAATCGTTATTCAGATTATTTGTACAAGGTAACAAAACCGAGTATAAAGAACGGTTCTCAGTAACCATCGGCCAGAAAATCAAAACCTTCGCCATTGCAGATATCAACTGGTTTTACTCCGAAGAAGGAATTTCCTTTATGGTTACAGCCGACAATCATCAATACCCCATTGATTACAGCCTCGATGAACTCAGCGATATGCTTGATCCGGGAGTATTTTTCAGAATAAACCGGCAGTTCATCGTAAAAATGGAATCCATCGCCAACATACACATTTATCCAAAAGGCAGATTAAAACTCGAATTAAAACCTGCCACTGACAAAGAAGTGTTTGTAAGCCGCGATAAGGTAAGCCGGTTTAAACAGTGGCTCGGGTAGCATTGCATATTCCATTTGCCTGAAATCAGGTATCTGGAGCTAAAGAACACAGATCTGACAGCTAATCCCGGTTTTCAATTTCCTTCGAAATCTCCTCTTTTACTGCATCAGTCAGCGTTTCGTAGGTATGCCCTTCGGGGTGAACCGGCTTCAGGAAACCAATTTTTACCTTGGTCCACAATCTCGGGAAGCGGCTTCCTTTGGGCAATGCTTTAAATGCACCGGTTATAGCCACAGGAACAATGGGTATGTTTAGCTCGCTGGCAAGAATGGCAAAAGTTTTCTTGAATTCGCCCAGTTCACCAGTTATTGTGCGGGTACCTTCGGGGAAAATTATCAGGCTTCGGTTCTGCTTAAGCACTTCAGCCATTTTCTGAATAGATTCCTTCAGATCTTTATTCAAATCAACAATAATAATGTTGTTGCGGCTGGCCAGGAATTTCAGCCATCTCTTGCGCAGGTGTTTTTCCTTTGCATAGAAATAGGTTCGCTTCATCTGCTGATTGGTGAGGTAGGCGGCAACAAACATCCCGTCGAAAGAACTCTGATGATTGGGCGCAAGAATAAAAGGCCCTTCCGGTATATTCTCTTTTCCAGTAACCCTGTATCTGAAAATAAGGTGGAAGAATATTCTGAATGAATACATTAGCCAGCGTCCGGCAGCCCAGTTTCCGGGCAGTTTCAGGTTTACCTTCTCGCGAATAATATCAGCCCAGTTGATGCGGGCATCTTCGATACGGGTTTTATTTTCGGCAACATATTCGGATAGCTTAAGCACATCTCCAAAATTTGTCATGGCCGAAGGCTCAATACTCACTCCGAAATTCTGTTGCAGCCATGCCTGAAATCCGACCTTATCCAAAGAATCCATGCCGAGATCCATTTCAAGATGGTGATGCGGGCGAACTTTCCGGCCCTTCTCTGACTCAAGAAATGCAGCAATCATTTTAAACTCAGCACTTTCCGGAATATCATGATTGTTATCGTCATGCTGCTCAACAGCCATATCGCTCAGGCGGAAACGCTGGAGTTTCCCTAACCTGGTGCGTGGCAGTTCTTTATCGGTGAGGTAAAATCTCATTACCTTTTTATAAGGCGACACGCTGCCATTAAATGGCTCTATTACTTCCCGGCGCAGAATGGCCTCTGTTTCCTGCGAAATACCTCCGCTTACATGTTCAGGATCAGGAATAACAATTACCTGAAGCATATCATCGCGGAAGAAAACTCCGCAATCTTTTACCAGCGGGGATTCCAGCAGCTTGTATTCAATTTCGGTTGGGTTAACATTTTTGCCATTCGAAAGGATAATAATTTCCTTTTTGCGGCCGGTAATGAAGAGAAAACCGTCTTTATCAAAATATCCCAGATCGCCGGTGTAGAGCCAGCCATCCTGAATAACTTCGGCAGTTTCTTCGGGTCGGTTATAATATCCTTTCATAATATTTGGCCCTGAAGCGAGAATCTCCCCTTCATCAATACGCACCTGAGTATCGCGCATCAACTCACCGGGCGATCCGATTTTCACCCTGCCTGGCCTGGTAAAAGTGATCATAGGTGCAGCTTCGGTCATACCATAACCTTCAAGTACCTCGAAACCAAGAACCTGAAAATCATGTCCAACCTCAGGATCAAGTGCAGCACCTCCTGAAACCAGCACTTCAACCGACCCTCCAAGCTTTTGATGCACTGTATTAAAAATCTTTTTCGAGAAACCTTTTGATTTAAGTTTAGAAGCAATGCCAAAAAGCATTCTGGCAACGGCACTTTTGTTTACCTTATCCATGATGCCTTTGCGAATGGCGGCATACAAGCGGGGCACACCTATGATTATGGTAATGGCATTGTTTCGCAGGGTTGCCATAATATCTTCAGATGCCATTGAAGGGCTTATGGCGATGGTTGCTCCAAGGTATAAAGGTATAACCATGGTACCCATAAGCGGAAATATATGATGCAGCGGAAGCAGCACCATTACCCTTGATGACTCACTGTAAATGGGTATATGTTCAGAAACAGCCAGCACATTGGTCATCAGATTCTTATAGGAAAGCATTACCCCTTTGGGGCTGCCTGTGGTTCCCGAAGTATAAATAATTACTGCGGTATCTTCTTCTCCGGCAACTGGAAATAAACCTATATCTGCCTGAGTTTCATCAATGACTTCCAGTTCATTGATGATTAAAATTTTTGATTTGCAATCGGCCAGGGCAACAGCCTCAAGCATCAGCGCATGTTTATCGGCTGAGCAGAAAATGACTTCGGGTTTGGAATCACTCAGAATATAAGCCACTTCCGAAACCGCAGCCATAAAATCAATTGGAATGGCAACTCCCCCCTTTTTCCAGATGGAATAAAAGGTCATTATCCAGCCCGGCCGGTTTTCGGAGAAAACAACAGCATGCGCACCTGCAGTGATTTCAAACTTTTTAGCAATGGCTTCAATCTTACCCTGAAGCAGTGAGTAGGAGAACTTCTGATCTCCATAAGTAATGGCAACCTTGTCGCCACTTGTGTTAAGCATCGAGTACAAATTCCTGAGTGTTGGTTATTTGAGTATAAACCTCATATGAAGCAGAATGTTTTATGAATTCAAAGAATGATCAAAAACAAGCTGAAGCATGAGATTTGTGTGCAAATATACTTATTTGGCTTGCTTTTCTGGGATTGTTTTAATTCTGTCATTCGAACTGCAGATTCAGCAACTTAATTCAGCTCATTGTATTAAAAAGGAGCTGAGAGGTATTCAAGTTCCTCTATAACTTTTGCTTTTGCTTTAGGCGACAGGCCAAATTCGTCAATTGCCCTTGTATTTGCTGCAAGATCTGTACAAAGAATATATTCCCTTTCAATCAGGCTTTGCTTCTGGCGCCTGTTTAGTCCCGACAATACGGTTACCGGAAACAAGCCCGTATTTTCGACAAGATCTTTCAAACTGCATTTTGAGGGGAAATCCCAGCCTATTAACCGAAGACCGGCGCATATCCCATAAGCTGCTGCATCTTCAGAAAAACGGGTATTGGTCACCACCCAGCCTTCGTAATTTTTTCCTTTATTTTCCTGTGCAGTTTCCCACACTGATTTAACATCAATGAACCTGGATTGTATGTACAGCGGAACCTGAACACTGCATATTCGCCCGGGAGTATTATGATATTTGCACTCTATCATGATTTTCTTTTCATCATTCCAGGCAACCACATCTACTTCGTGTGTTACACATTTCCCGGGAAGAATCTGTCCGGTGATTGCCTTATAACCAAGCTTTTTCATCAGCTCCCCTACATAACGTTCAAAAGGGAAACCCGTAGGGCCGAGCTCCATAATAGCATTCTTCAGGCTATAACGGGCAGCGGTTGAATGCACCTTTTGTTTCAGAAGCCTGAATGCCATTTTATAAATCGCCCGTGTGGAGATGCCATCGTAAAGCGAATTCATTACTTCCGAAATTACGGACTCAATAATCACTTCTGAAGCTCCGGCATTGCGCAACGAATTGTATAATTTCTCAGGGGAGAATTCCTGATTCTCTCCCGATGATTTTTTTACCTGCACCTGCTTACCCATATCATCCTTAATTAATATTTCTGTAAAATTAGGAAAAGGGATAATATGATAATGAAATCAGCCCTGCCGAAGCGATGTTTTTTAATAAAGACAACTTATTTCATTAGATGTAAACTATTAAAAACAGGCTTGAATAACAATATTCAATTATGGCATTTGTTAATTCTATGATTTTCGTGTAGGTTTGTAAAAAATTTCGGGGTTATACATTCATTTTCACCTCCTATGCCGCCAAAACGACGCAACCGGAAAGCCAGAAAATTCAAGAACGTTGAGTTTAAACTCACTGCACAGCAGAAAAAACGGGTAGATGCATTTTGCCGCAAATACAAAACTACCCCGGTTTCAATGTATAAAAAGGCCATTAATATTTTTCTGGCTAAAAACGGATACGGAACACTTCCCAAACAGGCAGAGCACATTATTCCCGACAATCAGATGAGTATTTTTGATTTGATGGAAGAGGCTGTTGTCAACCCTGAAAGCACTAACGTGAATATGGAACCCGGGCAGTAATTGATTTCCCCAGAGTAATTTCATCAGCAAATTCCAGGTCATCACCTATAGCAACGCCCCTTGAAATCACTGAAATTGAATTCACTTTATCATTCAATCGTTTGAAAAGATAAAATCCGGTGGTATCTCCTTCGGTAGTTGCCGGCAGAGCAAGTATTATTTCTGCAACATTTTCATGACTCAGTCTTACAACCAGCGAATCAGCATTTATATCTCCCGGACCAACTCCATCCATGGGTGAAATAACGCCGCCCAGCACATGATAAACACCCCTGAACTGCCCTGTATTTTCAATTGCCATTACATCGCGAACATCTTCGACCACACATATTATCGAGGTATCGCGTTTAGAATCGCTGCAGATTGCGCAGATGTCTGCATCGCTGATGTTGTGGCACCGCTCACAATATTTCACCTCTGACCTAAGTTTAATGATGGCATTTCCGAGTGACTCAGATTTTGCAACGTCCTGCTTAAGAATATGCAGGGCAAGTCGCACTGCTGTCCGGCGGCCAATGCCCGGAAGTTTGCTCAGCTCAGAAACGGCTTCTTCAAGTAAACGTGACGAATATGTGTTCATGGATGCAAGAGCAAAATTGATGCTCTTTTAAATTTTCGTTATTTTTGCAGCAAATTTACGAAAAGTAAAGCATGAAGCTACCCCCGGTGAAATGCTTTCAATAATAAACCCCTGACAAGAATGTTAAAAACTGTTTTTCAAATCATAAGCATTTCCTTCCTTGTTACGCTGCTTTCTTCATATAACCTGTTGGCTCAGAGCGGCAGCATCAATCAAACCGATGCACAAGGCAAAAAGCAGGGAAAATGGCAGAAAAGTGACGAAAACGGAAGGCTGATATACACCGGTGAGTTTACAAATGACTTGCCAACCGGCCGTTTTACTTATTACGATACCGCAGCAAGGGTAAAAGCTATTACTGATTTTACTGAAAACGGTACCAAAGCATTTACCACTACTTTTAATCGTTATGGCAAGAAAAATTCTGAAGGCAACTATCTGAACGAAAAACGGGAAGGCTTGTGGAAATTTTACAATGAGGAAGAGATTCTTATATCAGAAGAGTTCTATCAGAATGGCATTGCATCAGGAACCTGGAAAAATTATTATCAGAATGGAGTTTTGCTTGAAGAGATAAATTATAAAAATGGAATTAAGCATGGGCCCTGGAAACAATACTTTCATGATGGTCCAACCAAATTGAGTGCAGTGTTTGAAAATGGAAAACTCGAAGGACTGGCAACGTTTTACCACCCCAGCGGAAAAGTTATGATATCGGGCACATACAAAAATAACTTTAAACATGGAGTGTGGATGCATCTGAGCGACAAAGGAATAGCCGAAAAAAAAGAAGTGTGGGACAATGGATTCCTGATTGCGGAAGAGTATTATGACAAAGCACGGGAAAGAATGGTTAAGGAGGAAAAATAGACAACGAATTTTAATTAAATAAGGCCCTTATTAATTTTAATTTTCAATCTGAGCTTTTTTTGGCCTTAAAAATGTCATCATTGAAATATTGTTGTTTATAGTTGAGCACTCAATTATAGATATCTATGCGGGCTCCATCAAGAAAAAAATCTGATTTAAAAGCAGTCATCTCGCTTTTCCTCAAAATGGGGATACTGTCTTTTGGCGGCCCTGCAGCTCATACAGCCATGATGGAGCAGGAGGTAGTGCAAAAACGAAAATGGATTGACAAACAACATTTTCTCGACCTGCTGGGAGCTACCAACCTGATTCCCGGCCCAAATTCCTCTGAAATGGCCATGCACATCGGGCAAGAAAAAGCCGGATTCAAGGGATTAATATTTGCAGGAATGGCGTTCATTATCCCTGCCTGCCTTATTTCCGGTGTTTTTGCTTGGTTTTATGTGAGTTATGGAGAACTTCCGGCTGTACAACCCATGATTGCAGGCATAAAACCAGCTGTACTGGCTATTATTGCTATGGCCGTTTTTAGTCTTGGAAAAAAAGCAGTAAAAGGCCCCGAAACTGCAATTCTGGGAGTTCTTGTTCTCGCTGCCGGAATTGCTGGCTTAAGTGAGTTAACCGCAATGATTCTGGCTGGAATTGCGGGCACCACCTTTTTCTATTTTAAAAACAGGCAACAAAAACTTAATTCAATAGCCCCATTCATTGCTTTACCTGTACTCTCTATGTTTTCAGGAATTTCCATATCCGGAATTTTTTGGATATTCCTCAAAATCGGTTCTTTGCTTTACGGAGGTGGATACGTTCTTTTTGCTTTTCTCGATGCCGAATTAGTTCAAAATGGCTTGCTGAGCCGCAATGAGCTTATGGATGCAGTTGCAGTTGGCCAGTTTACTCCCGGGCCGATTTTATCAACAGCTACTTTTATAGGCTATATCATGGCAGGCATACCGGGAGCCATAGCTGCTACTGCCGGAGTATTTTTACCTTCGTTTATTTTTGTTGCAATTCTTAACCCTTTGATTCCCAGGCTCAGAAAATCGAAACTTGCAGGAAATTTCCTCGATTCTGTAAATGTTGCATCGGTCGCGGTTATGGCATCTGTACTTTTTTCTATGGCCATTGACACTCTGCAAACCTGGCAAACAATATCAATTTGTTTAGCTGCTTTCATGTATATCATTCTTTCAAAAAACTACAGCTCTGTTTTTTTAGTGGTTGGAGGTGCTGTTGCCGGATTTTTGTTGCATTTGGTTTAAAATTCGTGTTTGTAGTAGTATTTTATCAGATTTTTAACCATACTTGTTATTTTTGTCCCTTCTAAATATCAAACAATGAAGAACCAAAGCCTGTCATTACGATTAATTTATATCCTTGTTTTCTTTGCAGGTTTTTCGGTTTTGATATACGAAGTCAGCTGGTTCAGGATGCTGGCCCTGGCACTGGGAGCAACTGTAAAATCATCCACTTTTGTGCTGATGGCTTTTATGGCTGGCTTTGGCTCTGGTGCATGGTTCTGGGGTAAATCTGCACAAAAAAGTCAGAAAAAAGCTGAAATTCTTTCCTTACTTTTTCTGATTTCGGCCATTACAGGCATACTATTTTACTTTTTCCTTGCAAAGGAATTGCCTGCTATCCGTGGTTTAGTTCATCAGATTTTTAACAATCTGGTTATCGCTGATATTTCAGTATGGGTAATTACCTTAATATTACTGTTTATCCCTGCCTTTACTTTGGGTGGAGCTATTCCCATAACCTCTGCCCTGATAATCAGAAGCAATGAAGAAACACCTTCGGGTATAGGCAGAATTTATTCATTTGAAACACTTGGTAGTACATTGGGCGGCCTTGCAACGGGCTTCCTGCTCATCAGGTATCTGGGTCAGCAAAATACGATTTGGGTTGCAGTAATGCTAAATCTTATTTCATCAATTGTTTTTTATGCTTTCCGGCATTCCTGCCATTATGTCCCGGTTCCGGCTGCTCCAACCGAATCTCATAACAGGAGCTCAAAAAAAGTAAGCCAATCCGAAAATAAAAATCTGCAAATCAACAACAGGCAATCAGCATTGGTGGCTTCCTTTATTAGCGGCCTGAGTGTACTTGGTTTGCAAATACTCTGGTTCAGGATTTTCAGGGTATATCTTACCAACACAAGCTACACATTTTCGCTGATCGCATCTGTAGTAATTCTCGGTTTATTTGCTGGCAGCAGATATTTTGCCAGCCGGAAAAACGATCAACTTTCATACCCCGCTCTTTCGAAAATGCTGTTTGGCGGCAGTTTACTAACAGTTGCTGGCTTTTTTATTCTCACCAACATTCCTGAAATTCTGATTTTCCCGTTAGCCGGAAATGAAGAAAGTTATTTGATGAGAATTATAGTAATTCCGGTTCTATCAGCAATTCTTGTGATTTTTCCAGTCACATTTGTTTCAGGATATCTTTTCCCATTGGCGTGTTCGCTTTATTCAAGAGAATTTGGCTCCATAAGCAGAGATATAGGCAAGGTAATGCTATATAACACCCTTGGCAGCGTTGCCGGGCCAGCCATTTCGGCTTTTCTTCTGATTCCGGCTTTTGGTGCAGGAAAGTCGGTATTGGTATTTGCATCGCTGCTTTCCATCGCTTCTTATTATATAGTTTTTAAAGGTAAAAAAGCAGTTTCAGACAAGTTTTCAGTTTTAATACCTGCAACAGCAACAATTATTTTGGTTGCATTTGTAGCTCTTTTGCCTGTGCAGCGCATACTTCCCCCATCTTTTTCACGCTTCGACCGCGAAGTCCTGGAATATCATGAAACCACCGAAGGTACCTGGGTTGTTGGCCGTGAGCAGGGAGGCCGAAACACTGCATTATCAACCTATGTGAATAACAGTGCTGTTATAGGATCAAGCTACGATGCCATAAAAGTTGTAAAAATGGTCGGGCATCTGCCATTTTACTCTGGCATTAAGTGCAACGATGTTTTGGTGGTAGGTTTCGGCATTGGCGTTACCACTTCGGCCATCGCCTCTCATGCTGAAGTTAAACATATAGATTGTATTGAACTTGTTGATGGGTTGAAGTCGGCAGCACATCACTACAGTGGATTAAACAACAATATTCAGAATGATAAACGACTCAGAGTTATTCCGGGAGATGGACGTCATTATCTTCAAAGTACTACCAAAAAATACGACCTGATCTCCAGCGACCCTACACATCCTATCCTCGGCTCCGGAAGTCTCTACACCAAAGAATATTTTGAATTATGTAAATCGCGATTGAACCCGGGTGGGATGGTGTCTCAATACCTTCCTCTGCATAAACTTTTGCCTGATGATTTCAAGGGAATTATAAAAACCTTTCATTCCGTTTTCCCGAATTCAACTGTATGGCTCGGGCAAAACCATGCTGTATTGCTCGGATCGCTAAATCCAATTAAAATCGATTTTCAAGCGTGGTCAGACAAAGTAGAATCAACAGGAAAGGACCCTTATTTTTATAATAATCCATATCATTTGGCTGCATGTCTGGTAGTTGACAGCGATGCGATTTCAGAATTCCCTGCAAATATCAGAATCAACACCGACAATCACCCTTTAACGGAATTCTTCAGATTTTCGTCATTCAAGAACGACAATATCATCCACAACCTGAAATTCCTTGACGAGAACCGGTGCAATGTTTTTGAAACATTTACAAATATAGCTGACACTGCTGCAATGAATAGGTTTGTTGCCGGGAACTCACTTCTGGCCAAGGGATCTGCTGCTGATCTTAAGGGAAATCGCAGGGAATTTATAAATAAACTAAGGGAGGCTATTTCGGCAAATCCCGAAAATGAAGAGTACCCCTTTTTAATCAGATTTTATGGAGGTTCTGTCAGATAAAAGTCTGCGCTGCATGTTTGCTATTTAACAACAATTGCAAAATTGATGATTATTAAAACTAATGGTCAGTACCAATAACCAGGTTGCTGAATACAAATTATTATTGCCGGAATCTTTGTAAAAACCCGTATTGCTTTAGCAGAATTTGTTAATTTTATAAAATCAATTTTGATGGTAATCAACTTAGTGTTATTTTTACACCATCAATTACATTTTTGAGCCAGTAACAACTAACACATTCAGTCAATGGTAAGAATCATTTTTTTATTGATTATTCTTTTTCAGAGTCAGATTTTATTTGCCCAAAAGAAAAAACAGGCAGACAAAGACCCGAACCGCATTGAACCCAGAGGGATAATTCAGGGTCTGAGTGATGAGCAACTGCTGGATGAGGTTCAGCGACAGACTTTCAGGTATTTCTGGGATTTTGCTCATCCGGTGAGTGGCATGGCTCGCGAAAGAAGCAACGAAGCCTATGGTTATGGCAATGAAGTTGTTACCAGCGGAGGGACAGGATTTGGCATTATGGCAACTGTGGTTGCAGCAGAAAGAGGATGGATAACCCGCGACAGCGCTTCCCGGCATTTGCTTAAAATAGTTCGCTTTTTATCAAAGGCAGATTCCTATCATGGGGTATTCCCTCACTGGTTTAATGGAAGCACAGGCAAAACCATTCCATTCAGCCGCAAAGATGATGGCGCCGACCTGGTGGAAAGTTCATTCTTATTTCAGGGCTTACTTACAGCCAGACAGTACTTTGCGAATAACAATCCTGTGGAAAATGAATTACGCAACCGCATCAACTGGTTATGGAATGACATTGAATGGAACTGGTTTACCCGTGACGGGCAGGAAGTCTTATATTGGCACTGGAGTCCGAATAATGGATGGGCAATGAATTTTGCAGTACGGGGGTTCAACGAATGCCTCATCATGTATGTGCTGGCTGCCAGCGGAGAAAGGCATCCTGTTAGCCCTGCAGTGTATCACAACGGATGGGCTCAGAGCAACTTCTTTAAAAATGGCAAGCAGTTTTATGGAATAAAACTTCCTCTGGGCTTCGATTATGGCGGACCCTTATTCTTTTCGCACTATTCATTTCTTGGCCTGAGTCCAAAAGGCCTTAAGGATCGTTACGCCGATTACTGGGAACAGAATCAAAATCACACATTAATAAACAGAGCATATTGCGTTGATAATCCCAAAAATTTTGCGGGTTATGGCGAAAATTGCTGGGGACTTACTGCCAGCGACAATCACGAAGGATACAATGCACATGCACCCGACAACGACCTGGGTGTGATTACTCCGACCGCCGCTTTATCGGCTTTTCCTTATACTCCCGAATATTCCATGCAGGCGCTCAGGCATTTCTATTACGGGCTGGGCGATAAAATCTGGAGTGAGTATGGTTTTGTAGATTCATTCAACGAAACCAAAAACTGGTATGCCAAATCACATTTGGCCATTGACCAGGGGCCTATTATTGTGATGATAGAAAATTACAGAACAGGCCTTTTGTGGGATCTGTTTATGAGCTGCCCCGAAGTTAAACAAGGTCTGAAAAAACTTGGTTTTGAATCTCCATATATGGAAAAGTCACAGTAAACAACATTAAACGAGCAGTCATGAAAGCAAAAATATTCCTGTGTTTAATTTCGATTTTTTTTATTGGGTTTACCTTAACCGGAACTTCACAGAATGCCAATCCATACTTCCCCGACTCAATTGCTCCGGTTGGTGTAATTCCCGGATTATCTGACGATGAGCTGCTCGAAGTTGTTCAAAGGCAAACATTCAGATTTTTCTGGCATGGGGCACATCCGGTAAGCGGATTAGCACTGGAACGAAGCAATACTGTTAAAGCAGAACATTACTGGGACTACATTAACGAAGCCTGGGATGAGCCCAACCTCAGTAAAACTGATTTCGGGCCCGATGCAGGTGCAATCGGAGGCACTGGCTTTGGTATTATGAGCACAATAGTGGCAGTAGAAAGAGGTTGGATTGGGCGAGACACTGCTGTAAGAAGGCTGATAAAAATAGCCGATTTTTTGATTAATGCTGATTGCTTCCACGGCATTTACCCTCATTTTATGAATGGAACAACAGGTAAAACCATCAAATTCGACCGGCTCGATGATGGTGCTGATCTGGTAGAGACATCTTATCTGCTAATGGGATTTTTGTGTGCCCGTGAATATTTCAGGCAGGAATCACCCGAAGAAAAATACCTTAGAAAAAGAATAACACAAATGTGGAATGTTGCCAACTGGAAATGGCATACCAACGGTGAAAATAAATTATACTGGCACTGGAGCCCCAACAATGGTTTTGATATGAATTTCCCGATCTGGGGTTGGAACGAATGCCTGATCACATACATAATGGCAGCTTCCAGTCCATGGCATTCCATATCGAAATCGGTTTATGATGGCACCTGGACCGGTAGCAGCGGATTCCTAAATGGAAAAACATATTATGGGATTACCCTCCCCCTCGGAAATTACGACAAAGGAGGCCCCCTTTTCTTCGAACAGTACACGTTTACAGGTATTGACCCAAATGGCCTCACCGATTCGCTGGGGATAGACTATTTTATGCAATGCCGCAACCACACGCTTATCAACCGGGCTTATTGTATCGAAAATCCGAAAAAGTATGCCGGCTACAGCGAAGAATGCTGGGGATTAACTGCCGGAGATTCCTACAAAGGCTATGTTGCTCATTGCCCTGAAGTTGATCTTGGTGTAATACAACCTACTGCTGCTTTGTCATCCATGCCTTTTACTCCCGAATATTCGATGCAGGCGCTCAAATACTTCTACTACAAAAAAGGAGATAAAATCTGGAGTGATTATGGTTTTACTGATGGTTTCAGCGACACACACAACTGGTATGCAAAAAGCCACCTGGCTATTGATCAGGGACCAATAATTATTATGATAGAAAACTACCGCTCTGGATTGATCTGGGATTTGTTTATGAAGATTCCTGACATACAGAATGGGTTAAAGAAGCTTGGTTTTAAAAGCAAGTACATGCAGCAATAAAAGGGAAATCAGATGATCAGGCCCAGACTCAGAGATTTATCATTTCTCGTCCGTGTTTCCGCATGGCTGTTGCTTTTGATTCTGCCCGAAACAGCCTTTGGTATTCAACAGGATATAGGTAAAATAACAAACTGGAAAAAGCAGGCAGATGGTATAGAAGGAAAAGCTGAAAGGGCTTATTTCAGTATTAAAGTCTACAACCAGCATATAATAAGGGTAAGAGTTTCAAAAAATGCCCCAATGCGGGATTTCTCATATCTGCTTTCACCCGGTCTCAGGCCTGCAGCAACCGATTTCAGCATAATTGAAACCAAAAACACAATCCTTATTTCTACTGCCTGCATGGTGGCCGAAATAGAAAAACTACCGGCTTTCAGGATAATTTTCAAAACATTAACTGGTGAAATAATTAATGAAGATCGCGGCGGAGAGGGCTTTGGCTATAGCTTTAATGGCAACCGTACCAACCTTTACAAAAAATTGCAGCCCGGAGAGCGTTTTACTGGCCTTGGTGAAGTATTGGGAAATCTTGATAAAAGAGGAGCATCTTTTACTTTGAACAACACCGACACCTACAAATATGGTGATCCCAGATTGCCCATGTACACCAATGTGCCATTCTATATAGGAATTCATAACAGCAAAGTTTATGGACTTTTCTACCATAATACTTATAAATCATTCTTCAACTTTGGCGTTTCTACTCCCGATTTTGCCTCCATTACCTGCGATGGTGGCGATATTGATTACTTTTTTATTTATGACTATGACATTGCAGGTATTCTCAGCAATTACACTCTATTAACCGGAAGGATGCCGTTGCCTCCGCTTTGGAGCCTGGGTTATCATCAAAGCCGATGCAGTTATTTCCCGCAAAATATTGTATTGAACATTGCTCAAACATTCAGGGACAGAAAAATACCCATTGATTGTATGGTGCTTGATGCCGACTATTTATGGGAATATGAACCTTTCAGAATTAACCTGAACCGATTTCCCGACATGAAAGGCCTCACAAAGAAACTGTCTGAACTTGGAATTGAAGTTACTGCTTCGGTGAATCCCGGAATCAAAATTGACAGCACCTATTTTGCGCATCACGACGGACTGAAACAAAATATTTTTCTTAAGTACACCGACGGAACCACATATACCGCTGAGATCGCTCCCAGTTTGAACAACTTTGTTGACTTTTCAAAACCGGCTGGCAGAAAGTGGTGGGCAGACAACATGAAATTCCTCCCTGAGAACGGGATACACGGCTACTGGAACGACATGAACGAACCGGCTGTTGGTGCATCATATCTTCCGGATAACCTGGTTTTCGATTTCGACGGACATAAAGCAGATGCACTGGAAGCTAAAAATGTTTATGGAATGCTTATGGCTCGCTCATCTTTCGAAGCAGCAATGAAATATGGACAGGGCAGGCGTCCATTTATTCTTACCCGAAGTGGCTTTGCAGGAGTACAGCGCTATGCAGCCGTTTGGACCGGCGACAATACAGCCAAAGATGAGTACATATTGAGCGGAACATTACTTAATACGCAGCTCGGACTATCCGGTATACCATTTACTGGTGATGATATCGGGGGTTATATTGGACCTACATCAAAAGAACTATTTATACGCTGGATACAAACCGGTGTTTTTCAACCATTTGCAAGAAATCACAAAGAATCATATGCCTCAGCCAATGAACCATGGGCATATGGCGACGAAGCTGAAGCAATTGCCCGGGAGTATATTGGTTTCAGATACAGACTCCTCCCCTACATCTATTCCATTTTCTACAAAACCAGCATCAGTGGCCTGCCGGTTGTGAGAAGCCTGTGTATTGAGCATCCTCATATGGATAATGTCTACGACGAATTGTATCAATACCAATTTATGCTTGGCGATGCTTTAATGGTGGTTCCGGTTACCACCCGTGAAGAAACAAAACAGCTTTATCTGCCTCCAGGCGAATGGTATGATATATGGAGTGATGTGCTGATAGAAGGAGACAAGGAATTGAGCATCAGATGCCAGAATTACAGTATTCCGCTTTACTTGAAGGCTTCTTCTATTTTACCAATGCAAAGTCTGGTTCAATCCACCAGCGAAAGACCTTCTGACACATTATTGGTACATATTTACAAGGGTAATCAAAAAAATTCTTTTGTGTTGTATGAAGACGATGGCAAAACCTTTGATTATCAAAATATGCAGTTCAATAAAAGAACCATTGAGTACCTTCCTGACGAAGATTTAATAGTTTTTAATGAAGCAGAAGGAAAGTATCTGTCAAAATACATGTTTATCAAGCTCATCTTACATGGATTTCACCAAGAACTTAGTCAGGTAATGATTGACAACAAGCCTGCAACTGCTTCAAAAACACCCATGCTTTTACTTGACCCCCTGGAAGCCTTGAAACCAGTATATGAAACAAACTGGTTCAAACAAATCAGCCTGGCAAAACCAAGGCCGGAAGTGCATTTTGTAACATTCAAAAATTCTGACACTGAAATCAGAGTTCAACTAAAAAAAGAACAGACGAAATGAAGATAATACAGACAGTACTTTTTACCCTTTTATTAATTGTGGCTTCATCCTCACTTCAGGCGCAACCAGCCACCTATTGCAACCCCATGAATCTGGATTACGGTTTTACCCCTATTCCAAACTTTTCGGAATGGGGCCGGCACAGAGCAACTGCCGATCCGGTAATTGTGCTTTACAAGGGTGATTATTACCTTTTCTCTACTAATCAATGGGGGTATTGGTGGAGCAGCGACCTTAACCACTGGAATTTTGTTTCCCGTTCATTTCTGAAACCATACCACAATGTTTACGATGACTTATGTGCTCCGGCGGTATGGGTGCAAGGTGACACTTTACTGGTGTTTGGATCAACCTACTCATCCACATTCCCGATCTGGATGAGCACCAACCCGAAAGCAAATGAATGGCAGGAAGCCATTGATCCTTTTGAAATTGGGGGCTGGGATCCGGCCTTTTTTACTGATGATGACGGAAAGCTATACATGTATAATGGCAGCAGCAACAAGTATCCTTTATATGGAATTGAAATAAACCGCAAAACCTTCAAACCTTACGGCACAAGAAAAGAGTTGTTGCTTCTGGACGATAACCGCTTTGGATGGCATCGTTTCGGGGAGCATATGGACAACACTTTCCTTGATCCGTTTATTGAAGGGGCATGGATGAACAAACACAATGGCAAATATTATCTTCAGTTTGGAGCACCGGGCACCGAATTCAGCGGTTATGCCGATGGCGTTGCAGTTGGAGAACATCCTCTGGGCCCGTTCAGCCATCAATCACTTCCATTCTCCTATAAGCCAGGAGGCTTTGCACGGGGTGCCGGACATGGTGCTACTTTTGCCGATAAATGGGGCAATTACTGGCATGTGAGTACCATTGCCATTTCAGTAAAAAATAATTTCGAACGCCGGCTGGGATTATGGCCTGCCGGCTTTGATTCAGATGATGTCATGTATTGTAATACCGTTTTCGGCGATTATCCACACTATCTTCCCGATGGCCCTGCAGACCATCTGAAATCAAGATTTACAGGCTGGATGCTGCTGAATTACAACAAACCCGTTGCTGTATCATCAACACTCGGAGGGTACGCTCCAAATCATGCAGTAGATGAAGATATCAAGACATACTGGAGTGCCCAAACCAGCAATGCCGGGGAGTGGATTTCTTCTGACCTAGGCGAAATATCAGAAGTAAATGCAGTTCAAATCAATTACGCCGATCAGAATGCAGAATTTCTGGGCAAAGCTGAAGGGATATTCCATCAGTATAAGCTCTGGTATTCTGCTGATGGCAAAAAATGGCAGATTCTGGCTGATAAAAGCAAAAACAAAACTGATGTACCACACGATTACATCGTACCTGAAAAGCCTGTAAAAGCCAGATACATCAAACTTGAAAATATTCATATGCCCACCGGAAAATTTGCCATAAGCGGCTTAAGGGTATTTGGCAAAGGCGCCGGAGAAGAACCATCAGCAGTTGAGGACCTGATTGTACTACGCACCGAAAGCGACAAACGCAGTGCCTGGCTCAAATGGGAACCCGTTGATCATGCCACCGGATACAACATTTACCTTGGCACTGAACCGGATAAACTCTACAACTGCATTATGGTAATGGGCAAAAACGAGTACTGGCTCAAAACCCTTGATAAAGAAAGTACGTATTACTTTGTGATTGAAGCATTTAACGAAAACGGAATTTCAGAAAAATCAAAAACAATAAAAACCGAATAAGATGAAAAAAATCAGCATTTTAATGGCTGCAATATTTGCAGCGGTTTACCTCCAGGCTCAGCCGCTTCCGCAGGAAGTGAAAATGAAGCAGTTTATTGACGAACTGATGTCTAAAATGACACTCGAAGAAAAGATTGGTCAGCTTAACCTGCCCGGTGCCGGCGATTTTACCACCGGGCAAACTGCCAGTACCGATATCGGGAAAAAGATTATTGAAGGCAAGGTAGGTGGATTGTTCAACATAAGTACAGCTGCCAAAATTCGCAGCGTTCAGCAGGTTGCAGTAGAAAAAAGCCGGCTTAAAATTCCGCTGATTTTCGGCATGGATGTTATTCATGGTTACAAATCGGTTTTCCCGATTCCCCTTGGTCTTTCTTGTTCCTGGGACATGGAATTGATAGAGCAAAGCGCCCGCATTGCTGCACAGGAAGCCAGCGCCGATGGAATTTGCTGGACTTTTTCTCCAATGGTTGACCTGAGCCGCGATCCACGCTGGGGCAGAATTGCCGAAGGTGGCGGCGAAGACCCTTATCTGGGGGGAGAGATTGCAAGAGCCATGGTGAGAGGATATCAGGGAAATGACCTTACTGCAAACAATACCATTCTGGCTTGTGTAAAACATTTTGCTCTTTATGGCGCCAGTGAAGCCGGCCGCGACTACAACACCGTAGATATGAGCCGCCACAGAATGTACAATGAGTACTTCCTGCCATACAAAGCTGCTGTTGAAGAAGGGGCAGGAAGTGTAATGGCTTCATTCAACGAAGTAGATGGCATACCCGCCACAGGCAATAAATGGCTGATGGACGATGTATTGCGCAAACAATGGGGTTTTGGAGGCTTTATTGTTACCGATTATACCGGAATAAATGAAATGATTGACCATGGAATGGGCGATCTGCAAACTGTTTCGGCACTTGCTCTCGAAGCCGGAATGGATATGGATATGGTGGGTGAAGGTTTCCTTACCACCTTGCATAAATCAGTAAATGAAGGTAAAATAACAACTGCTCAGATAGATGCTGCCTGTCGCAGAATACTGGAAGCCAAATACAAACTTGGATTATTCGACGATCCATATCGTTATTGCGACCCTCAGCGTGCCGCTACCGAGGTTTACACCGATGCCAACCGCAAAATCGCCAGACAAACCGCTGCCGAGAGTTTTGTACTTCTTAAAAACGAAGGAAACATCCTGCCTCTGAAAAAAAATGCAAAAATTGCCCTCGTAGGTCCGCTTGCCGATGACAGGCTGAATATGTGCGGCACATGGACAGTTGCCGGAGAGTTTGAAAAAGCCATATCAGTTCATGATGGAATAAAAATGGTGACCGGTAAACCTGAAAACATAATTGTTGCCAAAGGTTCCAATATCGTTTCCGATTCTTTGCTCGAAACCAGAATTGGCATGTTTGGCAAAGCCACAGGTTGGGATAGTCGTCCTGCTGATGTCATGATCGCTGAAGCAGTTAAAGCCGCTGAGAAATCAGATGTTGTTATAGCTGTTCTTGGTGAAGCCTCAGAATCAAGCGGAGAAAGTTCAAGCCTTACGAATATCGAAATTCCCCAAAACCAGCGCGATCTTATGCAGGCTTTGCTCAATACAGGCAAACCAGTAGTAATGGTTCTGTTAACTGGCCGCCCACTGGCATTAAAATGGGAAAATGACAATGTTCCTGCTATTCTTAACATGTGGTTTGGAGGAAGTGAAGCCGGGGCTGCTGTGGCAGACGTAATTTTTGGAGATGTGGTGCCTTCTGGCAAACTTACTACCAGCTTCCCTTTAAACACAGGACAGATTCCTATTTACTACAATCACAAAAATACCGGGCGCCCCCTGGCTGATGGGCAATGGTTCAGCAAATTCAGGTCGAATTACCTCGACGTACCCAATGAACCGCTTTATCCTTTTGGTTACGGTTTAAGTTATACCACGTTTACCTACAGCGATATCAGCCTGAGTAAAAACACCATAAAACCCGGAGAAAATATAGAAGTAAAGGTAAAGGTTTCAAATACTGGAAAGTATGACGGCAAAGAAGTAGTTCAGCTTTACATCCGCGATATGGTCGGTACAACCACTCGTCCGGTTAAGGAACTTAAAAAGTTTGAGAAGGTGATGATAAAAAAAGGTGAAACCAGGGAAATCACTTTCAAAATAACCGAAGAAGACCTTAAATTTTACAACTACAACCTCGATTTTGTCGCAGAACCCGGCGACTTTAAAGTGTTTGTCGGTGGCAATTCCAGAGATGTGAAAGAAGCATCTTTTTCACTAACAAAATAGCATCAGAAATCCATAAAAAAACTGCTCCTTAACGGGAGCAGTTTTTTTATGCCATTTCCTTAAAAATGTTGTATATTTAGAAACTCATTTTCACAATAACACAATTCAGTAAACCTGAATCCAATTACTAATCATGGCTGATTATGAAAAAGACAGGTTTTGAATATCGTTTTACCATTGTCTATCTGGCAATAGGAATTCTGTGGATAACTTTTTCTGATCGCCTGGTAAACTCACTTTTCAGCGATTCGGAGCTTATTACGCGCATTCAAACCTACAAAGGACTTTTTTATGTGTTATCTACAGCCGTCCTTTTCTTCTATTATCTGAGGATGCATTTGGTTTCCCTCAGAGAATCAAGAAAAAAAGCCGAAGAAAGCGACAAATTGAAAACTGCATTTCTGCAAAACATTTCGCATGAAATACGAACCCCCATGAATGGTATTATGGGGTTTGCAGGCCTTTTGAGAGATGTAGAACTTACCGAAGATCAAAGACAGGAATATCTTAACATCATTATCCGATCTTCGAACCGCTTGCTTGATGTGGTGAATCAGGTGCTCGACATCAGCATGCTCGAAACCGGAAATATCAAAACCAATACTGATGAAATAAATCTAATAAAATTCACTGCAGAAATTTTAGATGATTTTGCTCAGGATGTAAAGCCCGGAGTTGATTTTTATTTCGTGCCAGACAAGAATCTTACTAATGAAACCATTATCATTTCTGATGAATATAAATTGCGTCAGATACTTAACAACCTGATAAACAATGCAATTAAATTCACAGAAAAGGGCTACATAAAAATTGGCTATTTACTGAATAATAAAAAACTTGATTTTTTTGTTGAAGACACAGGAATTGGCATTCCTGTTGATGAGCAGCAAGAAATTTTCAAACGTTTCAGGAAATCGGAGCGTACAAATCAAAGGTTTTACGACGGAGTTGGTGTTGGCCTGGCTATTTGCAAAGGAAATCTGGAGCTGATGAATGGCAGCATTAGTGTTGAATCAGACAAAGATAACGGAACCAGATTTTATTTTTCCATTCCCTTCAATCCTGTTTCTGCAGCCTCTGATGTTAAAAATGAAATTCCCTTGGAAACCTCAAATCTCAGTGGTCTTAAGATTCTGGTGGCAGAAGATGAGTTGCTCAATTATTCTTACATAGAGCAGCTGTTATCTGAACACAACCTCACCTTGTTTCATGCTCACAACGGAATCTCAGCAATTGAAATTTGTAAAAATACCCCTGAACTGGATTTGGTTCTTATGGATATAAAAATGCCATTAATGAATGGTTATGATGCAACCAGAGCTATAAAAAAATTCAGGCCAACCCTGCCTGTTGTCGCACAAAGTGCATACATATCAAGTCATAACAAGCATTCAGAAGATGATAAGCTTTTTAATGAATACCTTAGCAAACCTTTTCTTAAAGAAGAACTGATTGAAGCAATTATAAGAAATGTCAAAACAGCAAAATCCTGATAAAGTAAAAAGGCATTTGAAGAAAAGGATAAAACTTTCATTATCTTTACTTGATCTTTTTTAAAAATATCAGTCAATGAAGGCTACTTTTCTTTTAGCTTCCCTTATGTTATTTTGCTTAACAACCGGGGCTCAGGATACTTTAAGTAAATCTAGTGAATTGCAGGTAGTCTACAGAGCTGCTGAAAAAAGCAGAATTGCAGATTCTATCAAGATAGTGTTGTTAAACGAACAACTAACAAATTTATCTGAAACCGAAATCAGAAAAAAAACACAGATTGAGGATGAAATACGAAAACTCCGCTCCAGCGACTCCATAAGACGGAACAGTATAGAACAGCAGGCTGCTGTTTTGAGAGATCAAGGAAAAAAATACCCGGTAATCATTGATTATGATACCCTTTTTTACATTTATGCCCATTTGGGAGCATCTTCTCCTGAAGAAAGAGCAAAAAATATTCAAACCCGTCTAAACGATCTGATAAAGGATGATTTCCTCGCTATAGATTCAATAACCATCACAGAAACAGATTTTACCAGCAACATTATTTATAATCAATTAGTTATAATGGGAGTTACCGACCTTGATGCCATGGTGCAGGGCTCAACAAGAACTGAACTTGCGAAAAAATATGCTGTTATCATAAAGGAAAACCTGCGTGAAGCCAGAAACAACCGAAGTATTGGTGTAATTCTTAAGCGAATTGGCCTGGCGATACTTATAATTGCCGGATTCTGGTTGATGATAAAATTGATTATCAAATTACATAAAAAAACCGAAATCTGGATTGGATCTAAAAAAGACACCTGGTTAAAAAACCTGACTTACAGAGATTATACCTTTTTATCAGCCGATCAGGAATTGAGTCTTATCTTATTTTTAATCAAGATATTAAAATGGGTTGTCCTAATATTAACCATTTATCTGTTTATTCCGCTGATATTCAGTATTTTTCCTTTTACCCGAGGCTGGGCCGACAATCTTCTTAACCTGATTTGGTTTCCTTTTAAAGGAGTTTTACAAGCTGTTTGGAATTACATCCCAAATCTGTTCAGCATACTTGTAATTGTTATTATTATGAGATATGTAATCAGGTTTGTGAAATATCTGTTCAATGAAATTGAATCAGAGAAGCTTACTATTTCGGGTTTTCATGCCGACTGGGCAATGCCAACTTACAGCATTGTAAAGTTTCTGCTGTATGCCTTTATGTTTGTGCTGATTTTCCCTTACCTGCCAGGTTCCGATTCTGAAGTGTTCAGGGGAGTATCCGTATTTATCGGTATATTGTTCTCACTCGGTTCATCTTCAGCCATTTCCAATATTATTGCCGGCATCGTTATAACTTATATGCGCCCATTCAAAATCGGAGACCGTATAAAAATCGGAGACATGACCGGAGATGTCATTGAAAAAACCTTGCTGGTGACCAGACTCAGAACCCCTAAACTCGAAGAAATAACCATCCCAAATTCCTCCGTTTTATCCGGAAACACCATTAATTACTCTTCAAACACAAAAAATGAAGGGCTGATCATTCATTCAACTGTCACGATAGGATATGATGTACCCTGGAAAGATATGCACCAGGCATTGATTGATGCTGCTTTAAGAACTCCGCAAATCCTGCACCAGCCTCAGCCCTTTGTGCTACAAACCAGCCTTGATGATTTTTATGTTTCTTACCAGATCAATGCTTATGTAAAAGAAGTTAACCGCCTGGCGGCCATCTATTCCGGTCTGCATCAGAATATACAGGATGTTTGTAACGAACGTGGAATAGAAATAATGTCGCCACATTACAGGGCATTGCGCGATGGCAATACCTCTACCATCCCTGCAGATCAGTTACCTGAAGGCTACGAAGCACCATCCATAAGGATTACCAGAAAATAACGCCTGCATCAGAGCCCGAACTTTAGTGATAAACTAAAAATACGTGGTCGGGGATACTGAAGATAATCTATACCCTGATTTGTTTCGGGGTCAATGCCACTATAACCTGAGAATAACATGGCATTCTGAACTGCTGCCTCAACTTCAAGACAGGAATGACCACCGGCTATCTGATTAAAAGTATAACTCAGGCTGATGTTATCAATCCTAAGAAATGAAGCATTTTCTATGTAGTGGTCTGATAAAAACCATGCTCTTTGAAATCCGGAGTTCTCAACAAATTTCGGAATATTTGAGGCATGAGTACCTATTACACCAATAACTGCATCGTAATAAGACAAAGCAGCTACCTGATTATAAACGGATTGTCCGGTGTTCATCCGTGCAGAAACACCCAACCTCAGGTTAGAATACTTTACCTGCAAATATAAGGACGCCATCAGATCAGGATCTGTTTTACCATAAATATAGCGGTTTTCATCATTGCCATAAACCGAGCCCGGCTCACCAGAGAAATTGGTAAACATCCCTTCAATCGGATTGCCGCTTGCATCGTACATCTGGCTGAAAACAAAGAAAGAGTTGGGAGCATAGCCTTCTTTCATAACCTTAACATAATTACCAACCCCGGTTGAAATAAAACCATGTGTCATATAATCAAGACCACTGAACAATGAAGTAACCTTTCTTTTGATAACCGACAGATTCAACCCGGCTTCAAGGCTGAGTTTATTTTTTGTCAGCACCAATGAACTGAGATGTAAATCAAAGCCTCTGCTTTGTACAGCCGGGCCATTAACTAATATATAATTATTGAAGTTATCTCCGGAGGCTATTGGTAATATTACCATTAAATCTTCATGGTTATTGCTGAAAAAAGCTACCCCTCCTCTTGTTCGTAATCCAGGTATATAAAAACGCAATCCCGTTTCCATCAAAGTTGCTGTTTCCGGGCGAAGATCCTTGTCAAATAATAATTCACCATATGACAAATTTCCGGTATACATAAGGTTGGGGGAAGAATTATAGTTGATATATGATGGATGCAACCTGTTATAAGAAACATATGCCTCGAGTTTCCCAATAAAGCTGATATTTCTGATAAATGCTTCCTGTTTTATATCCCATAAAAGCCCAATACCAGGGGAGAGCGATTTACGGTGTTCTTCACTATAAACGCTGCTTTTTTCATTTAGCAAGCTTAAAGTCAAACTATACCTGTTAAGAAATTTAATGTTGAGCAGCGAATAATAAGCATCTTTATATGCATCATTCTCAATACTGTAACCCTCATCTGATTCTGACAGCAGTGATGTTATACTGTGTTCATTTGCCTTGGTCATTGAACGATACCCTGCCTGAAATCCAACTCCAACCCCGGAATTAGCAAAATAATGGTTATAGGCCACATAAGGCTCAATAAATTTCTCTGCAGTTTTTATCTCATGTTTAATATTTACATCTCCGGCACTGAGATTATTATACCATGCAGCATTCGAATTTACTTGTACTGATTTTTCAATATCAGATTGCCGGAAATTTCCTTTTACGCCAAACTTCAATGCAGGAAAAAAATGCAGTTTATACTCCATGGAATAATTGGCAATCAACTCGTTATTCAGGTTTTTCGGGTCAACCTGCCTGAGGCGGGCAACAGGATTTATTGGCATATAAGGCAACGGATCGCCATTTGTATCTTTGTAAAAAAAGTAATTCCCATAATCGTTATTTTCGGATACCGGCAATGTTGGATTAAAATATTTCGACTTGCTGAAGGCATTCCAGTCATCATAAACTGCATTGGCATTATTGTAAAAGATGCCGGCTTTTGCAGAGAGATGTTTCTTGAAAAATTCGGGCCTGACCTGAAGCGAAGTAGTAAGCCGTTTATAACCAGTAGTTTCAACTATTCCATTGGTTGAATTATATCCGGCTGAAGCTTTCCAGGGCACATTAAAATTAACTCCGGAAACACTCAGGTAATGATCCTGCCCAGCTGCAGCTCTGGTAATTTCATCCTGCCAGTCTGTGGAGGCATTTCCAATCTGACTCTGAAGTCCGGGATATTGTGTAAAATAAGGCTCAATCAGAGATTCAAATTCAGTTGCATTAAAAACTTCTATTTTACGAGGTAATACAGAAATACCGGCTGTAGATTTATAGGTAAGATTAAACTTGTTAGTCTTTTGCATTGTTCTTATTCTGACAACACCCTGTGCGGCTTCACTTCCGTATAAGGAAACAGCAAGACCTCCTGAAAGAAAACTTACTTCCAGAATATCAGCAGGGTTTATAACAAATTTACCATCAGATACAGGAAATTCGTCGATAAGTATTAGCGGATTGCTATTACTAATTGTACTCACCGACCTGTAAGACATATTGTATGGAGTGCCGGGCATACCGTCGGCCGAAAAGGAATTTAACCCCGGGATACGCCCCTGAAACAACTCTTCAGGCCTCAAAATCAAGCCACTGTTAAAATCAGCTGCTGTAATAAAGTAGAAGGAACCAATATAAGCATTGTGTAAAGAATCATTGTGCCCTGAAAATCTGGCAATTGAATCCATTATCAGATTGTATGACTGCCATCCTGAAATATCAGCATTATCATTTCCGGATGTATTTAATGATATAAAAGACAAAAAAACAATCAGGACTTTGCTGATCGTTGATAAAAAATTATTCATGTTAGAATATTTTAAGACACTGTTTTACAATAAGATAAAATCAGATTTAATTAAGAAAAACAAAAACGACCCCGTAAACATCCGGGGAATCAATTCAGGTTTCAAACATAAAGATTTTACAAGACCTGTACAAATATCATATTACACCAAACAATACCAGGTTATATAAACCGGTTGCATTTAATCAAAGATCAAAATCTGTAAACACAAAGTCATTATAAAATGTAACTCTAAACAAGAAGATTTTTTTACAACAAAGTTACATTTTGTTGCCAAATTCATTAATTTAGAACCCTGAAACTGACACTTGCTGCCAAAAATCTTGTACAACTATTAAATAATTTTAAATCAATATTTTAAAAATGGCTGATATGAAACCAACATACGAAGAACTTGAAAAGCGGATTGCTGAACTCGAGCAGCAGTTAGATATTGCTTTAAATGATAAGTTGTACCGTCACATGGCCGATATTGTGCCGGACATGATCTGGGCTAAAAATCTGGATAAAAAATATATATTTGCCAATAAATCAATATGTGATAACCTTTTAAATGCAACAGATACTCATGAGCCAATAGGCAAAGATGACCTTTTTTTCGCATTGCGTGAGCGCAACTCAAAGCCAGATGACCCTTACTGGCACACATTCGGCGAAATCTGCCAGGATTCTGACTCTATTGTTATTAAAAGTGAAAAACCAGGCCGTTTCAACGAATATGGAAATGTTAAAGGTAAGTTTCTGTTTCTCGATGTGATTAAAACTCCATTTTTTGATAAAAACGGGAAAATTGCTGGCGTGCTTGGCACTGCCCGCGATATTACTCAGATTAAGAAGGCTGAAGCTGAATTATTAAAAGCAAGCGAAAGACATGAAGCCCTGCTGAATGCTAATCCAGATCTGATGTTTGTCTTTGACAGCAAATACTATATTGTTGACTACCATTCTTCTCAATCAGATGAAAACCTTTATGAAAAACCTGAGATCTTTCTTGGCAAGAATATATCTGAAATACTGCCTGAAGATGTCTGCAGGATAACGCAATTAAATGTTGATCAGGTATTAAAGACAGGAGAAGCAACCTATGATACCTATTCCTTGCTTTTCCCGGAAGGACTTCGCTATTTCGAATCCAGATATGTCAAAGCTTCTGACAATGAGGTACTTTCAATTGTAAGAAATATTACTGAAAAAATCAGAACTGAGAATGAGTTAAAAATTCAATCCGACCTCCGGCAATTACTCACACAGATTGCTACTGAATACATTAATCTGCCGCTGGATCAGGTTGACCAATCTGTGAATGATTCACTTAAGCGAATGGGCAGGTTTGTAGGCTCAGACCGCGCATATATCTTTGATTTAAATGCTGATACAGGAATTTGCACCAATACTTACGAATGGTGCAATACCGGAATAGAACCCCAGATTGATGAATTAAAGGATATTCCATTAGAACCCCGGTGGATTGCAGAATTCAGAAAAGGGAATTATTTACTGATTCCAGACATTGCTGCTTTGCCTGAGTCCTATGAGAAAGAAATTCTGGAACCGCAAGGAATCAAAAGTTTGCTGGCTGTTCCCATGATTACAAATAACTCCTGCATTGGGTTTGTTGGTTTTGATTCAGTAAGATCTCATCATAATTACAAAGACAATGAGATTCAATTGCTGATGCTTTATTCCGAAATTCTTGTCAACATTAAACTGAGGCAAAAATCAGAGCAGGAACTTATTCTTGCTCAAAATCAAGCTCTTGAGAATCATACACTTTATAAACAGATTTTCGAAAAATCATCCGATAATATTTTTATTCTGGATGTAGAGGATGAAAAGCGGTTTAAAATTGCATCATTCAATCCGGCCGAAGAAAAACTTATTGGAAAAATATCCGATTTTCAGGGAAAATACATTGAAGATTGCATTTCACCGGGTTTGCTCGAAACCATACTCCCTAATTATAACAGATGCATTAAAGAACGCAGATTAATAGTTTACGAGGAATCATTCTCTATAAATGCAGAAACTAAACATTTTATCACACAATTGATTCCGCTTATCAATAAAGATGGCAAAATATTCAGACTGATAGGCGTTACGCATGATATAACCGAACGTAAAAAATCAGAAGAGCTCACAAGTTATCAATCAGAATTACGAAAACTTCTCATTGAACTTTCTACCAATTTTATCAACAGGCCAATTCTTGAAATACCTGAAGCAATTCAATTTTCGCTTCAAAGGCTTGGCGAATTTGTTGAAGCCGACAGGTCATATGTATTTGAATACAATATCAATGAGAAATTCGGAAGCAATACTTATGAATGGTGCAAAAAAGGCATTGAGCCTCAGATAGATTTTCTGCGCATGGTACCATTTGAAGGGTTTGAACATTGGGTAAATCAGCATTTCCAGGGAAAAATTATAGCAATTAACAACATTAAAACCATTGCAGATCCTGATATCAGGAGCTTTGTAGAAAAACAAAATGTTTTGAGTCTGATAACAATACCACTGATGACCGGCAATCGTTGTTCAGGATTTGTTGGGTTTGATTTCGTTAATGCTGAGCATACTTTTGTAAATCATGAAGTAGAATTACTACAAGTCTTTGCCCAGGTACTGGTTAATGTACAGGAAAGAATAGCAATTGAAAATGAACTTATCCTGGCCCGCGACAAAGCCGAAGAATCTGACAGATTAAAGACAGCATTTCTGCAGAATATGTCGCACGAAATCAGGACTCCCATGAATGGAATCATTGGTTTTATTGATTTACTCAAATCAACCAATCT
>JANJXJ010000068.1 GCA_024709105.1 Lentimicrobium sp.
ATCCAGTCGAAATTGGCTGTAACCTCAATTTGTGCTGTTCCGGCTGATGACTGAACCTGCTGACTCATAGGCTGAAGCACAAGATAAGGAACTGCTGCATCCTGAATCAACACTATTTCGACAGATGCTGTTCCTTCAGCAAATACGGTAAATACAGCAGTACGTGCTGCAGCAAAAGTGTTTTCGGTATAATCAATTACAATTACGCCGTTTCCGTTGCCTGATGAAGTAGCTGAACACCAATCGGGATTTCCGCCGGTAACACTCCATGAAGTATTGGAACTTACTGTTGCTGATACATTTCCAGCCTCAGCAGCTACATTGAAAGTGAATGGTTCAACCTGCAAAACAGGAGCAGCACCGTTCTGGAAGAGGTTTACGGCTACCGGTGTTAATCCGGCAACTGTTACCATGATTTCGGCAGTGCGCGGTTCAATCTGAAGGTTGGCTTCATACACTACTTCCAATAACCCGTTTCCGCTGCCCGAAGGTGTAAGAGTCAGCCAGGCTGCACTGCTGCTTGCTGACCAGCTGCTGTTTGAAGTAACATTAAAATTGGTGGTTCCTGCGGCATCATCCACTGTAATTGACTCAGGCTCAACCGAGAGTGTTGGAGGAGTCGCCAAAGTGGTTGCAGAGGCCGGGATACCTGTTGAATAAGAATTTCCTGATCCGATTGAAAAAGCTTTGTAGTTATAGGTTGTTTCCGGACTCAGGCCAGTGTGCAAAAATGAGTTCAGGTTGCCTGAATAGATAACTGTTCCGCCGCCAGGCAGTGCATCACCGCTATTATATGCTGTTCCGTTGAGAGGTTGTCCGACACTTTCTTGAGAAAACGCAATCAGAACATCGTTGTTTTCAGGATTTTTTGTCCAGTTCAGCTGAATTTCGGCATCATTTAATGCATTTGCAGTAAAAGTGGCGGGTGCTGTTACAGGGGAGAAACAGGTAATGTCAGCAGACCAGCCTGCAGCGTTGACAGAATTGTTGCTTCTGAAAACAAAAGTGAGTGCCCCGTTTACATTATCAGAAGTGATAATACCAGGGGAATCGTTTCCGCACCAGGTACCAATCACCGGAGAAAAGGGAGTAAGCCCGTTGTAAATGGTAAGATAATCGTTGGTGCAGGAAGTGCTGTTTTCAAGTGCAAATTCAGTAAAGTTAACCTGAAGCTGGTTTCCGGGAACCGAAGTTTTAAAAACCATGGTTTGATTCAGATTGTTGCCATAGTTGGAAGAAGGTCCGCCGGCATCATAAAATGTTCCGCTACAGGTGGTTATAGTGGTATTTCCCATATTGAAAGAGTCGGGAATTACATTGATGTAATCGGTGCGGGTCATGGAATTGCCTCCGTTAACCTGAAGGGTGATGGTTTTGGCTCCGGTGGTGGTGTAGATTACAGAATGAGGCCCGGGTCCGGTGGCAGTTGCCGGATTGGCTCCGGCACCGAAATTCCAGTTCCACGATATAACATTACAGGTGCTTTCATCGGTAAATGTCACCGGATTATTAACCACAATGCTCAATGGGCTGGCTGAAAAAGCAGCATTGGCTTCGTTTACAACTATATAATTTTCCTGAGTCACCGAATTGGTTCCTCCGGCATTCGTGGCCGAAAGGCTAACAGTGTAAGTTCCCAGAGCATTAAACTGAACCCGCGGATTCTGTGAATTGCTGCTTGTACCATTCACAAATGTTACGGTGTTTGGAGAAAACGACCACGACCATGAGGTGGGAGATCCGCTGCTGTTATCGGTGAATAAAACTGTTTCGTTAAGACACGGCAGTGTGTTGTTGGCTGAAAATGCCGGGGTTGGCCCGAGCGGCCCGATGCTGAATGAGGCGATTCGTGTACGCTGTCCGCCACTTACATATTGATTGGTGTACCAGAATGTTTCATCATCCGATGGGTCAACACTTAATTGTGAATAATCGCCCCAGCGGTTGGCTCCGGTTTGCGAGGCGGCCCCTTCCCAGATTACCCCTTCAGCAACATCCATAATCCCGCTGGCGAGTGCATATTCTTCGGCCGTTTGTCCGGTGTAGCGAATACCCGGATAAACCGAGGTACTTGAGATGGAATAGCCCAGCCCGATTTCATTGGCACCATTGAGCATAATGCTGCCCATCCAGCGCGAGTGAATATCGGGAGCATAGGTTCCCTGCTGACGAATGGTCCAGTCGCCGGTTGTTTTTCTGAGCTCATACCAACGGATACCGGCATGATCAGTGGCATTTACATCCACAGTGTGGCAGCAGACAATGGTTTGATATGATCCAAAATTACGATACTGCGGCACATTCATAATTACCTGCGGAATCGCATCCAACTCCTGACTGGTGCCGGGTTGTTTTATGTTATTCCAGTTGTTGCCGAAATTACTGTCGAAAGGAGTAACATTAATCTGCTGAACTCTGGTAAAAGTAGAATTTGAGGTAGTAGTCCAGTCAACATCAAGTTCGTAGATCCATAGCTGATCGGCACTTCCGCCAAATGCATCGTCCTGATGGGCGATAAAAATACCCGGAGTGCCGGCAGGAGCTGCAGGGCCGTCATTATCCACCGGGGGTACCATCATAAAACCATCCACTGAACCGGGGCGCCAGGGATTGTCGAATGACACCATTTTTGGATTTGTACCTCCTGAGAGCATTACTTCGCGCTGAAAAACATAAATATCTGTGTTGTTGGAGGTATTGGTTGCCATGTAGTAACCATCGGGCCATATGCCAAACTTTTCATAATCAGGCATGCCACCCATATTAAAGGAGTATTGATACCAGACTCCGGTGGGGTCGTTGGTGGCAGAAACGGCAACCAGCATACGGTCAGGATTTCCGCAGAGTGAGAACTCAGCAGCCATCCAGCGATCGGCCATTTCATCGTAAAGAATTATAGGATCACCATCGTTGCAATTGGAACCGGGAACACTTCCAAAGAGCAGGTTAAGATTTGTAGGTCCTGCCAGAAGAGTGCCTGTTTTTGAATAAATGGCATAGGTTGCATTTACCGCCTGCATGTAGTGATTGGGGCCTGCTGCTCCGATTTCGTCGGGAGGGAAATAAGGAGATGACTGTGCCTGAAAATTCACAATGGGGTCACTTAAGGCTGCTCTGTTGCCTCCCTGTGTTCTCTGCCAGGCTGCATCCGGCCCTTTGGGAAGCGCGGTTTCAGCAAAAGGATAGGTTCTGGTTCTGAGTTTAGGGTTGAGCAGCTTTTCATTGGCTTTTGCAACCATTTCATTCCATTCAGCTTCCGAAATTGGTGGCAGGTCCCGCAAAGGAGGAGTTATCCCCAAAAGGGTGCCTTCGCCTGTAAACACCGGGCTGCATATGCTGTCCTGCGCCTGAATTGCCAACACCTGCATCATAAATGCAAGCATAAAGGTGATACGTAATAACATGTAATAGGTAGTGTTGTGTGAAGAAAAATGTTTTTGCCGTTCTTATTAAAGAAGGGTTGCCAAAAGTAGGCATTAATATACCCTGATGGCAATAGATTGCAGGGAAAAAATTAAAACATTAAAAATTTATCTGGTTTAAGGTTGATATTCAATTTGTTAATTCTCATCAATTTTCATTAGTCTTTAACCGGATATTCTTGTATCTCAATGTTTTAGTTTTGTAAGTTTTAAAAACAAAAAGTGCAGCTCTGTGGGGAAACTGCACTTTTGGGCACAACACAATTTAGAAACATTTATACACACACAAAACACACCAAAACAAAACACAATGGTTTAACCTTTGCGATGTTTTTTTTTGCTGATACAAAATTACATTCAAATGCAGGGGTGGGTTGTTAACGAAACCAAATAAACGTTAAAAGATGTTAACCATCATTTATTTATGACATACAGCCACTTACCTTTGCACACATGAACAGAAAACTTATTCTGCTAATTACAGTAATGGTAAGCGTTGCCCTTATCGTTCTTACCGGCATACAGGCCTACTGGGTAAGGAGTGCGGTAGAGGTGCGCGAAACCGGATTTCAGCGCAGTGTTGCCGATGCCATGAACGAAGTAATGCGCAATCTCGAAAAGGCTGAGATGAACAAGCAGATTAAGAAAAACCAGGAATACAACAACCTGATCAGAGCTATTGATTCACTAGATTACCTCATTTACCGCGAAACCGGGAAAATGCCGGGTGAGGATGGAAACCAGGGATTTAATTATCAGCGGCAGCAACAATGGGACGAAGTTTTTGAAGACAATGAATGGAAACTGGTAAAAAGGAAAGACTCAGCAGTACTTGATTATCCGGGCTCACACGATGAAATTGGAAACAATGAATTAAGTGAGCGTGCTCGTCAGCTCAACCGTAAAAAAGCGTTTTTGCTCAATCAGGTTTTTGATGAACTTTTCAACTCACCTTTTTCGCCCAATATTGAAAACAGGATCACCTACGGGCAACTTGACACCCTCATTTCTATGGCGCTCAAGGCCAAAGGCATAAATACAGGATATGAGTTCGGAGTTTACAGCGAGGCAAGAAACATAATGGTGGTCGAAAAAGACCCGGCTTTCAGGGATGCTTTACTCAACGAAGGGCTGTTTTTCCCGATGTTTGCCGGCAACGGTTACCCACCCCGCGATTATCTGCTGATTTTATTTCCCAATCAAACCCGCTACCTGCTGGTGCAGATGAGTGGCATGCTGATTATTTCGGCAGGCCTTATGTTGCTGATCGTTATTTCGTTTGCTGTAATTATCATTGCCATGATCAGGCAAAAGAAACTTTCGGAGATGAAGAATGACTTCATCAACAACATGACCCACGAGTTTAAAACGCCCATTTCCACCGTTTCGCTGGCCTGTGAAGTGCTTAACGATCCCGATGTGCCTAAAAACCCGGGGTTGCTCCACTCTTACATTGATATCATCAGCCAGGAGAACAAACGGCTTGGAGTGCTTGCCGAAAAAATACTGCAGACTGCCATTCTTGAAAAAGGGCAACTCAGCCTGAGAAAAGATTCCATTGATGTGCACGAAGTAATTGCCGATGTAATACGTAAAATATCCATTCAGGTGGAAATACGCGACGGGAGCATCAGCTTCAACCCGACAGCCGGCAATCCGCACATTCTGGCCGACCGCATGCACATTACCAATGTAATCAATAACCTGCTCGACAATGCCAACAAATACACTCCCAAAAAGCCGCTTATTGTGGTCACAACTGCCAATACTTCCGGAGGAATCTCCATCAGCATAAGCGACAACGGCACAGGAATAAGCAAGGCAAACCAAAAGAAAATTTTCGACAAACTATACCGTGTGCCCACCGGCGATGTTCACAATGTAAAAGGCTTTGGCCTTGGGCTGAGCTATGTAAAATTCATTGTTGAAAAACATCAGGGCGAAGTAAGTGTTGAAAGTGAACCAGGCAAAGGGTCAACCTTTAAGGTGTGGCTCCCTGCCGGATTTCCGGAAGAAACCCAATAAAAAGAAATTTAAAAATAAGGCTATATGGATACTGAAAAAATCAGAATACTGCTTGCCGAAGACGACAGAAATCTTGGCAATATACTCAAATCGTACCTTGAGGCCAAAGGCTATGCCCCCAAATTGTGTGTAAACGGGCAGGAAGCTTACGATCTTTTTGTAAAAGATGAGTTTGACTTCTGCATAGTGGATGTGATGATGCCTGTAAAAGATGGATTTACGCTTGCCCGCGAAATAAGGCAGGTTGATCGCAGCATCCCCATTCTTTTTCTTACTGCCAAATCGCTTGAGGAAGATAAACTCAAGGGATTTCAGGCCGGAGCTGACGACTATCTTACCAAGCCATTCAGCATGGAAGAACTTTTACTCCGAATTGGCGCCATACTCAGACGCTCAGGACATACCACCAAAGGAAGCAAGATATACACCATTGGCAGCTTTACACTGGATTATAACCGTCAGGTGCTCACCCGCGAAGGAGAAGAACAGCGTCTAACTTCAAAAGAAAATGAGCTGCTGCGGCTGCTCTGCGAGAACCTGAATGAGGTGCTTGACCGCAGTTTTGCCCTGAATAAAATATGGCAGGACGACAGCTACTTTAATGCAAGAAGTATGGATGTGTACATCGCAAAACTGAGAAAATACCTGAAAGGTGATGAACGGGTGGAACTCATCAATGTACATGGCATAGGATTCAAACTCATTGTAAAATAACAGTGATTTGACAGCTTTGACAGCATTAAAAACAGGCAAAACACTGGATTTTATTCAAAATAGCTATAGTTTTCGCTGAAGTTTTTAACATTTTTGCCTGAAAACTACAAATCCCCTTACCCCTTTTGCATCAGGTTCTTAACAATTTTCATACCTTTGCAGAATTAAATATTACGGGATGAAAGTTTTTAAATTTGGCGGAGCGTCTGTAAAGGATTCAGCATCCGTTAAGAACGCAGGGTCCATACTCGCTATGTACCCCAACGAGAAATTGTGTGTGGTAATTTCTGCAATGGGCAAAACCACCAATCTGCTTGAAAAAGTTACCGAAGCCTGGGTTAAACAGGATGTTACAGTTCTTGAGTTGCTTAGCGGAATTGAAAAGTTCCATCAGGGAGTTTCTGAAGAACTGGGAGGAGCCGGCAAACTGCAGATCAAACAAATCATGAACGAAATCAGGCAGCAACTCCAATCTGCACCTCCTTCGCTCTACGATGCAGCCTACGACCTTATCGTTTCAAAAGGTGAACTTCTTTCCACTGCCATTGTAAGCGACTACCTCAACAAAAATGGAGTTGCAAATCAGTTGCTCGATGCCCGTAAAGTAGTGATTACCAATGAATCTTTCCGGAATGCCCGCATCAACTGGAAAGAAACCACCTCGCGCATCACCGCAGCATTCGACGATGCGAATCCCGATCAGGAAGCACTCATCACCATTACTCAGGGTTTTATCGGAAGCAGTGTTAGCGGGCAACCCGTAACCTTAGGCCGCGAAGGTTCCGATTTCAGTGCAGCAGTTTTTGCCTTCGCTCTTGATGCAACACAAATGGTTATATGGAAAGACGTAGCCGGAGTATTTAATGCAGACCCCCGGTACTTCAGCGATGTGGTAAAACTTGAACACATTTCCTACCGCGATGCCATTGAGCTGGCTTATTTCGGAGCTTCGGTCATCCACCCGAAAACCATTCAGCCGCTGCAGAATAAAAACATACCTCTGTATGTCAAGCCATTCAACGACCCGGCAAGCGCCGGCACACTCATCAACCATTTTACCGATTCAAAATCGCAGATTCCCTCGTTTATCGTAAAACCGGGGCAGGTATTGGTTTCGGTTTCTCCCAAAGACTTTTCGTTTGTGGCAGAAGATGGACTGCATACCATTTTTGGACTGCTTTCGCATATGGGCATCCGCATAAATCTTATGCAAAATTCGGCCATCAGTTTTTCATTCTGTATTGATGACCATCCCGAAAAGATGAAACGGCTTTTTACTGCACTGAGCGGTGATTTTACCGTAAAATACAACCGTGGCCTCGAGCTGCTTACCATCAGGTACTATAACAAAAAAATAATTGACAAATTAGTTGACAAACGCGCAGTACTTCTCGAACAAAGAAGCAGGCTTACAGTGCAACTGGTGGTTGAAGAAAAATAAATCAGCCGAAATCATAAAAGGCTCCTGACAACTACATCACTGGATTTGAGAATAAATCCCTATATACAAAAACCGGAAAACGCATCAGCATTTTCCGGTTTTTGTTTGAGTGTAAAATGTGCCTAAGTATTCAATTCTTAATACTGCCTGCCTGATGACTTGCGTCACATTCAAGCATGTTCTGATGATTTTGTTCTGCCCATTTGTATAAACTGTCCCACTCCGAAGAAGTAAGCCAGCGCCTGGACTTGCTCAGTTCTTTCAGAAACAAAGTCCTGTCGAAACTGAGTTTGGTTAATACAGCCTTCAGATAATCGTGCATATGAATGACAATCATTTTCTTAATGATGCAAATATCATTCATTCGCCGGGTGAGATGTGAACAAATTATCAAACGCTCGTATTTTTTTATCCAGCGCTACTGTTTTGGCGGAATCCGCAAATTAAAATTTTTAAAAAGTGGCATTTCCTGAAAAAAAAGCACTTTTATTTATGCGGATTTTAAATCTCAGTCAAGACTTGTAATGCTGTTTTTTTTATTACAAACCGAGGCGCGCTCTGAGTTCAGAAGTCTGATTTTCGAAACCGGGTTTGCCCAAAAGTGCAAACATATTCTTTTTGTATGCTTCCACGCCAGGCTGATCGAATGGGTTTACATCGAGCAGATAGCCTGACAAAGCACAGGCAAACTCATAAAAATAGAGCAACTGACCCAGATTATTTTCATTTACTTCGGGCAATGAAATTACAATATTGGGCACATCGCCGTCAACATGGGCAAGCAGTGTACCAAGTTCGGCCTGTCTGTTAACTTCGTGAATACGTTTTCCGGCTACAAAGTTAAGTCCGTCGGCATCGTCGCTGGCAGAAGGCACCGAAAGGTTTCTGCCTGGTTTTGCAATGCTGAGCACTGTTTCAAAAATAACCCTAAGCCCTTCCTGAACGTACTGCCCCATAGAGTGAAGATCGGTGGTAAAACTTACACCTGCCGGGAAAATTCCTCTGTTCTGCTTGCCTTCGCTTTCGCCGTAAAGCTGTTTCCACCATTCGGTAATGTACACCAGAGATGGCTGATAGTTTACCATTATTTCAACCGGTTTGCCTGATGCATACAGCGCATTCCGGGCGGCTGCATATTTAAAGGCAGGATTTGTATCAATGGTATTGGCTGAGGTAACCAGTTCTTTCATGGCTTTTGCACCTGCAACCATAGCGCGGATATCAAAACCTGAAACGGCAATGGGCAACAAACCAACCGGAGTTAATACTGAATATCTTCCTCCAACATCGTCGGGAACAACATAGGTTTTGTATCCTTCGGAATCGGCAAGTCCTTTCAGCGCACCTCTGGATTTGTCGGTGATTGCAATAATACGTTTGCGGGCTTCGGCAATGCCATACTTTTTCTCCAGATGATTACGCAAAATCCTGAATGCAATCGCAGGCTCGGTGGTGGTTCCAGATTTTGAAATCACCGTAAGTGCGTAGTCATATTTATCCAAAATATCAATCAGGTCGGCCAGATAGTCTTCCGAAATATTGTTTCCGGCATAAACCACCAAAGGCGATTTGCGCTCAGATTTATTAAGCAGCGAGGCAAAATTGTGCTGAAGGGCTTCAATTACTGCACGGGCACCAAGATATGACCCTCCAATACCAATCACAACATAGATATCGGCTTTTTCCTTTATTTCACGGGCATCGCTTTCGATGGAAGCCAGCATGGCTTCGTCAATTTCATCCGGCAGGGTAATCCATCCAAGAAAGTCGTTCCCTTTGCCGGTTTTATTTAAAAGTGATCCCTGATGCAATGCCAGCTGCGACTCAAAACCATAAATGGATTCGCGGCTCACAAAGCCTTCCAGTTTGTCAATATTGATATTCAGATTTATCATAACTGTGGTTTTTGTTATTTGAGGTTGCAAAGATACAGCAGCTTACTGAACTTTGATTCAATTTGATGTTATTTAGATTTGTCGTTAATCCGGGAAACCGAAGGCAACAATATACATATAACATTATTTTTCAACCTGTTGCAAAGTGAGGAGATCATGAAAGGTAAAGAATAATTATCCTAAAATTTTTAATGCAGTCCCTTTACGGATGGCTTTCCGGCAATGAAGTCTTTCAGGTAAAATGGTTCAAAATAGGCGGTATTCTCAAAATTGCCGTTTTTAAATTTATTGAGTGCCACTGCTGCCATAAAAACGGCTGAAGCATGAAAATTCTCCAGAAAGTTAAAATTGGGGTGCGAAAGTACTTCCCTGCATTTCTTTGCCCCATCGCCGGCATAAAAAATAATATGATCATCAATGTAACCGTGAAAGGCTTTTTCATCAACAACGAGGGCACTCACTTCTTCCTTCACACTTAAATCATAGGCGAAGAGCGAAGTATACACCTCCATTCGCCGGGCATCAATCATGGGGGCAAACAAACAATTTTCAATTCGATTTTCTTTACAAGCCTCAGCCATTCCATAAGCCATAGCTTCGAGGGTGCCCACCGAAATCAGAGGTTTATTCAAAGCATAACATATTCCCTTGGCTGTGGATACGCCTATCCTCAGTCCGGTATAGGAACCCGGGCCACTACTCACAGCAACCGCATCTAATGCATCAGGTTGAATTCCGGTTTCCTTAAAGACTTCATCAATAAAAACAGCGACACTCTGAGAATGAGCGTTTTTTACATCTGTTTCGCGCAGAGCAAGCAATTCTTCGCCTTTAAAGAGGGCAATACTGCACACCGGAGTGGCGGTTTCTATATTCAGGATCAATGCCATATCGGTTGCAAATTTACAAACTTAGTCCGGTTTAATTGTTATTGCAGATTCAAAGGGTTGGTTGTTGCCAATTCAGGTCATTCAACTCACAATAAAGCATATTCCTGCTTATTTTTAATCTGCCGAAACAATCTGATTCAGCGTATGTTATTCTATACTAAATCCTAAAAACATGAAAACTTTTTTCACCTTAATACTATCCCTGATTATTTCGTACACAGCTATTGCTCAGGCAAATCTGGTTGGCGTGCGAAACTCAGCCCTGGCCGACACCATGGAAATTATTGAATGGCAGGCCGGCGACACTGTAATCACCTCATCGGTAAACGTTCCTGCGGATGCCTACCTCTTTGGCTCTTCTCTTTTTAACTCATTCAGCGGAAATTATTACCTCAACACCATTACCGCCGGACAAAATTCACTGCTTTCGTATCAAACTACTGAAAATGACTGGACGGTTTTATCCTATCCGCTTATGTCGAACATTACTGAAATTGACATGAGCACCGGCAGAATCTACACACTCAACGTTGTGGACGAGCAAATTCTGGTTAATCAATACGAAATCAAGGATGGAAGCGACAGCCTCATTGGTACAATTAGCGAACCAGGTATTATTGGACTGGTAGTTGATGCTATAGGTTTTAACTCAAACGACGGAATTTTGTACTATGCCGGCCCCGATGGCAGCGGAGAATATCAACTTTTTGCCATGAACGTCAGAGAAAATCCTTTCGCATGGACAAAAACTCCGATTACTTACAATGCCATATACTACTACCTAAACGGACTCAATTTTGACAATTCAAACAACAGGCTTTTTGCCCTGCACAACGAACTTGATTCAAACGGAGTATTTGACAAACGCAAGCTAATTGAACTAAACCTTACCAACGGTGCGGTTACTGATATAGCTTCGCTCGAAGCTTTTCCTTATTATCAGGGTGGTTCATCCTGTTTTGATCAGTTCAGCAGCCATTATATGTTTATAGGAATTGACACGCTGTTTCAGGCAAGCCTGGTTATGGTGAATACTTCCGACTCATTGGTAACTCAGGGCTGGATTCCCGATGGTATTTCAGAGATAGCCTGCGACAACTCTCTGTTTTCGCAACTCACTTATCAGCAAACATCTGTAAAGAAGCCCCTTATTGCACCTTCGGCCATTTTCCCCAATCCGGCTGCCGATCGGGTAAATATTTTAATTAACGAAAAGGGATTCCCGGGCGGTGATTACTTCATCACAGAAACAACAGGAAAAACGGTTTTGAGCGGACAAATATCCGGCAGCAATTTAACCCTGAATATTTCATCACTCAAGCCGGGAATTTACCATCTGCTGTTGCGTGGTACAGGAGGAATCACTGAAACTCAAAAAATTATAGTGAATTAGAAAAATTGTTTTTTCTGACGTATTACCCGATTAAACACAAAGGCAGACAGGGATTTAACTACCTGACTGCCTTTGTTGTTAAGGAAATAAGCAGAATCTAGGAAAGTTCCCGCATCAGTTCCTCAGCTTTTTCAACCATGTGGCGGGTTCCCACAAAAAACGGAACTCTCTGATGCAATTCGGCAGGAACAATATCCAGGATGCGTTCAAATCCGGTTGAAGCTTTTCCACCGGCCTGCTCTGCCAGAAAAGCAATGGGATTACATTCATACAACAAACGCAGCTTTCCGTTGGGATTCTTAAGTGTTCCAGGGTAAATATATATTCCGCCGCGTATCAGATTCCTGTGAAAGTCTGCCACCAGCGAGCCTATGTACCGGGTGGTATAAGGCCGGTTGGTGCTTTTGTCGTCCTGCTGACAATATTTGATGTACTTTTTTACCCCCTCATGAAAATAAATGTAGTTTGCTTCGTTGATGGAATAAATGTTTCCGCCTTCGGGAATCTTCATATCGGGATGCGACAATAAAAACAAACCCACCGAAGGGTCGAGCGTAAAACCATTTACACCATGTCCGGTAGAATATACCAGCATGGTAGAAGAACCATAAATTACATAACCGGCTGCAATCTGCTTATTGCCGGGCTGCAAGAGGTCAGCAACAGTACCGGGCCCCGATTCACTTATACGGCGGTAAATGGAGAATATGGTTCCAATGGGTACGTTTACTTCAATGTTTGATGAGCCATCCAGCGGATCCATGGCTACTACATATTTGCCTTTCTGAGAAAAAGCATTATCGTAAGTATACAGTTCATCATTCTCTTCAGAAGCCACAGCGCAAACCATTCCTCCGTGGCGCATGGCTGTAAGGAAGCAATCGTTGGCAAATACATCAAGCTTTTTCTGGTCTTCGCCCTGCACATTGGTGGTTCCGAAATAACCATTGATATCGGCCAGACCGGCTTTGTTTATTTCGCGGTTAACCAATTTGGCAGCAATGCCAATGTCGTTGAGCAATCGGGTGAACTCTCCGGTGGCAAAAGGAAATTCTGCCTGCTTTTCGGTGATGAACTGTACCAGTGTCTTCATGGGTGGTGGTTTGGTTTATAATATTTTGTGGTGGTTTTCTGCGTAGAATCGCACATGATGATATTGCTGAAGCTTTATAAGCTGACATAAAGTTTCATGGCTTAAAGTAAAACCAAAAATCCGGACAATACAAGTGATTTTACAAATTCATTGTAATGCACGAGTATATACAAACCAAGGATGAAAAACTGAACAGACAAACAGCAGAACTTATTTCTTCTCCAGCACAAAGATTTCTGATCTGCTTCCCCTCGGAAGTGCCTTTACCACAGTGTTTTGGTGAATTGTTACACCTTTTCCGGCGAAAGTATTGTGCAATGTATTGAGTGCCAGTTCCGGGGTGTTGTTTTCGGCACTCAGATGGCCCAAAAGAATATGAGTTATCCCCGGATGATAATTCTCAGCCAGAAAATCGGATGTATGCAAATTGCACATATGCCCGAGCGAACTGTGCACCCTTTGCTTCAGTTGCTCAGGATAACGTCCGTTCATCAACATATGCTCATCATAATTGGATTCAATAACCATAGCATCGGCCTGCTTCAGAAAATGAGCTACTTCAGGACCTATGGCACCCAGGTCGGTGGCAATTACAAGCTTACGGCCTGAGGATTCTATAAAAAAACCCGAAGCTTCATGTGCATCATGCGAAACAGGGAACATTGTAACTTTTACGGATGTTCCGCCTGCCGTCAACTCCACGGTTTCGTCGAACCCCAATGGCCGGTACATAGACTGATCAACATCAAAAGTCATACGGTTACGCAAAATTCCTTTCCAGGTGCCTTCGGAGCAATAGACCGGCAATTTATGTTTTTTGGTAAGAAGCGTAAGTGCTGAAATGTGGTCAATGTGGTTGTGGGTAATAAAAACTCCCTGAATACCATCCAGTCCGACACCAATTTCTTCCAGGGTTTTGCGGATTCTTCTGGCACTTATTCCGGCATCAATCAATATGCCATGACTGCTGCTGCCAGCGTAGAACGAATTCCCGCTGCTGCCGCTCGACAGGCTGCATAACTGAAAATCAACCGGAAACAACACAGGTGACATATCTTTAACTTATTAAAACATCAGGCACTTTTGTGCCGGCAAAGGTAAACATTTGAACCGACCTGACTTTCGGTAAACATTCTGATTTTATTCACAGGTATATACCAAATGAAAAAAACTTGTTAAGTTTGCGCTGAAAATTACAGCCCCTCTGCAAATTATGGCAAAAGCAAAATCACTGTTACGAAAGTTATTCAAACTTATCCGCTTTGCCATCTTTTTCTTTTTTATTTCCACCATTACGGTTACCATTATTTACCGTTTTGTGCGCCCGCCTGTTACGCCACTTCAGCTCATAAGGGTTGCCGGACAGATTTCTGACGGAAAAGAGGTAAGCATGAAACGCAAATGGGTGAGGCTCGAAGACATTTCGCCCAATATGGTACGCGCTGTAATTGCCAGCGAAGACAACCACTTTCTGAAACACCACGGTATTGACTTTGAAGCTGTAAAAAAAGCCAGAGAGCTCAACAAGAAGCGCAAACGCAAATTAGGGGCAAGTACCATAAGCCAGCAAACGGCAAAAAATGTTTTTCTCTGGCCCGACCGCACCTGGGTGCGAAAAGGCTTTGAAGTTTATTTCACCGGCCTGATTGAGATTTTCTGGGGCAAAAGGCGCATTATGGAAGTATACCTTAATGTAATTGAAATGGGAGACGGAATTTACGGAGTTGGCATGGCTTCGGAAAAATATTTCAGAAAGCCGGCTTCAGACCTTACCCGTTCAGAAGCAGCACTCATTGCCGCTGTGCTTCCTAACCCCAGAAAATGGAGCCCCGCCAAACCAACCTCCTACATTCAGCGCAGGCAGCAATCTATATTACGCGTAATGGGTCAGGTAGGAAAGATTGAACTCTGACGGCTATCATTCGCATAAACCTTCCGACTGATTTTCAAGCTATTAAGAATTCAGCATGATTGCTGAAATTCAAGCAAGGACATTATCGCAGTTATTGAAATCACAACATTTTTATACTGAACTATTAAATTACCTGTTGCAGAATATGATTTTTTACCTAAGTTTGTATAATTATGAAAGATACAAACCATATACGACTTAGCTTATTGATTATTGCTTTGATCTTAAGCAGTTGCAGACTTTTTTCGCAACACCTTTCCGGTTCAGAAGCCGTTGATATTGCTGCAGGATTTATCAACAGCAGCAGATCTAACCCCCTAACAGGCTTCAAATTAACTGATTCAGCAGTTTCTGCAAACAAGCCATTAATCTATCACATCAAGCCCGGACACAAAGGATTTGTGCTGGTATCTGCCGATAAACGTGTAAAACCAATACTGGCTTATTCGCTTGAAAATGATTTTGATTTCAAAACATTGCCAGAGCACATCAATGATTGGATTGAAACCTATATTTCTCAAATAAAAGCCATTACATCTGACACATCAGGCCTCAATCCGGCTGAGCATCCCGAATGGAGAGAGATAAACAGCAAATACAGAAAAGCGAAAACAGTAAGTGCAGCACCTCTGGCCATTTCAAGATGGAATCAGGGCTCATTTTACAACGACTCCTGCCCTGCTGATCCGGCTGGCCCAAACGGAAAAACCTATGCAGGCTGCGTTCCCATTGCCATGGCACAGCTTATTTACTATCATCGTTCTCCGGCAAACGGCACAGGTTTCCATTCCTACACCAGCAACAATTACGGCCTTTTAAAAGCAGATTTTGGGAACACAGCTTACAATTACGACGCCATGCTTGTCAGGCCCGACCGGCACAACAGGTTTTTACCACAGTTGGTATATCATTGCGGTGTGGCAGTTGAAGCCAGCTATTCGCCACTGGCCACAGGAGCAGAACCAGGTGATGTTCCCGCAGCCCTGAGCCAGTATTTCGGATTTGCTGACAATGCACAGCTTTATAACAAAAATGCATTTACAGACTCAGCCTGGAAAGCAATGCTGAGAAACAATATTGACAGCCTCAGGCCATTGATATACAATGGCAAAGCAGGCTGGTTAGGCCATGCCTGGATTTGTGATGGTTATGAAGAAGACTATTTCCACTTCAACTGGGGTTGGGGAGGTTATTCTGATGGGTATTATTATTTGAGCAACCTATCAGCAGGAGGCTACAACTTCACCGGATTTCAAACCGCCATCTTCAACTTGATTCCTCCGCCCTCAGAGCCGCTTCAGGTTCACACCATCAGCAGCGCCTCAGGCACCATTTGCAACGCATGGTGGCCAAAAAATGATCCTGCACAATATATTTCAACCCGGTTTTTTAATCCGGGGCAGGGTTTTACAGCTTTTCAGCTTATCCCCGACCTGCTTCAGTTACAGACCGGCGACACCATTTTCATTTATGAAGGCAATATTCCTGAAGGCCAGCCGGCATATACCATTACATCAGAATCTGATAATGCCGGGTTCCATTTCAATTCAGGCAATATCTGTTTGGTATCAATAACCAATTCCGGAGCAGCCCGCTGGGCATTTTCCTATTTGGCCAACAATGGCAGCTTATGCCCTCAAAATGCGGTTCTTCGTAATGTAACAGGATCAATTTTTGACGGCAGCGGCAATTTTTTGATGATGCCCGGCTCGGAATGTTCCTGGCGGATTGAACCCCAGAGCACTTTGTATGATTCTATTACCGCCATCAGGATTACAGCACCAATTGTAGATTTAATGCCAGGGGATACCCTCTTTTATTACGACGGGCCAACCGAACAGCATCCTGTACTCGCATTTTTTACAGGCGGACAGGTTCCAGAAGTGTTTGAAAGTACTGGCAACAAGTTACTTGTAAAATCAAAAGTATCGCAAAATTCACTTGAAACTCAGGGATTTTATCTTACTTACACCTCCATTTATCCCGAATATTGTAAAGGGGAAGTAAGCCTCACTGCCAGAGACGGCACCATCAGCAATGGCAGCAACGGATACAATTACCACAACAATTCCCTGTGTCAGTGGCTTATTGAAGTGCCTGATTCCGAAGGAATTACTTTTACATTCACCAGCCTTGACACTGAACAAAACCGCGACCGGATAGAGTTTTACAATGCATCCACCAATCCTGAAACACTGATGAAACTTGTTTCGGGAAATCAATTGCCGGAACCTTTTACCATAAAAGGCAAAAAAATAAGGGTTTTGTTCAGATCAGATTACTCAGTGGTGGGCAAAGGTTTTGACATGAATTACCATTCCGAAACCGTTGGGTTTAGCGAAAAGGCAACTCCCGGGTTTAAAGTATATCCCAATCCGGCCGAAGATCAACTGCGCCTTGTTTTACCTGCAGGTGTTTATGTTACATCAGAGGCAATACAAATCTTTGATGTTTTTGGCAGAGAAATCAATGCATTACCAGTGCTTATTTCAGAAGGATCGGTATTATTAGATGTTGGCAGCCTGAAATCAGGATTGTATATATTAACCATGAACACCTCCGAGAAATCATTCGTGCAACGCTTTTTAAAAAAATAATCATCTGTATCATGAAACTAAGAACTTCTGCAATTACTGTTGTTTTTTTCTTTTTATCCATTTTAAATCTGATTGCTCAGGATAAAAAACCCGAAGCCATCCCCGATTTTTACAATGTAGTGGCCGACGTTATTTATCCGCTTAAGCCAATGATCAATGATATTGTGGATATTGGGCACACTGCCCGCATTTTCCAGGTTTCGGGGTCAAATACCGGACCTCTGTCTTTTAACGACAGTACAATATTTTACATTATTAACCGGGGTTTCTCTGGAATTGATTCTATCAAATACCGCATCCGGGATAATCAGAACAACCTGACCTCTGATTTTGCATACATTACCCTTGACGTTAGTAATTATGCTTATGATACACTGGATATCAACAACATAAGTGCGATGATCAACCCTTACGGAAACTTATTCTTCAATCTTTATGATGAATTTGAACGCCATTTCGAGTTTCCGAAAGGAAGCGGATTACATACAATGTTCAACATGGGTTTTAGTCTGTCTGGCACCTCCAACGAAGGGGTTGAGTTTCTTTCCGGGGCAAATTATCAGCAGTTCGGCGGAAGGGATTTTTACCCGGGGCCTGTAAGTCACACAGAATATTATGGCCAAACATATGACAGTGCCTGGCGCAAAGTCTGGAAACTTAGTAAAAGCGAGATAAATAGTCATATGCTGAATTTTGATAAGCAAGGATATTCAATACCTCATAATATCAAAACATGGCCAGCCAACGGAAATCCGGAGCAGGGTCAGGCTGCGGTGCTGGCTCCTTATCACGATTTTAATGACAACGGACTTTATGACCCTGAAAACGGGGACTCCCCCCTTTTCCGCGGAGATCAGGCCATATACTATATCTACAATGACATCAGGTCTCCGCATACTGATTTCCAGGGAACAGGCATGGGCGCAGAAATTCATTGCATGGCATATGCTTTCGATTCGCCGGGAAATGAGGCGCTGAACAATACCTTATTTATTAATTACATGATTTACAACAGGGGCGGTGTTACACTTAGTAATGCGAAATTTTCCCTCTTGGCAGATGCTGACCTTGGAAACCCTAGCGACGACTTTGCGGGTGTTCATCTGCCATTGAATATGGGATACTTTTACAACGGAGATGAAAATGATGAGGAATACGAGGGTTATTCCTCAGGTTACGGTTTTCACCCTCCTGCTCAGTCGGTTATGCTGCTAAACCGGAATATTGTTGGCTTTATCCCTTATGGCACATTCAATAATAACAGTAGTATTTATGAAGTCTCTCCAAATTTTAAACAGGACTTAATTAATCTGATGAATGGGTTATGGAGCAGCGGCGCTCCCCTTATTGGTAATGGCTGTGGGCATCCTTCTTGCGCCCAGGGTGATACGGTAAGTTTTATTTATACCGGCGATCCTTCGGTTGCTGGATCCTGGAGCGAATTACAGGAGGGGAATAATCCGGGAGACCGCAGTTTTGCAATTTTAATTGAACCAACATATGATTTCAGACCCGGAGATGCGGTGTGCATTGATCTGGCGCTGACCACTGCGCGTGATAGGAACGGCAACCATATTGATAGTTTTGTACTTCTGAAAGAGTATGCTGCTCAGGTTCAGGAGTTTTACAACGAAAACTTCCCGGCTTCCTGTTTTGATGTGGCACCGGGCTTTGAAGAAGCCAGAACTCCGGCTGCTTCGCTCAAAATTTATCCCATACCTGCCAATGATTATCTTATGGCTGAATTACCGGCAGGAACCCATACAAAAGCAGGAGAATACCTCATCCTTGATTTGACCGGCAGAATCGTAAAATCAGCAAAATTCAGCAATACAGCTGTTTCCATTGATGTAAGCCAGCTTCAACCCGGCATGTACATTATTTCCGTTCAAACGGGCAACCAA
>JANJXJ010000122.1 GCA_024709105.1 Lentimicrobium sp.
TATACTTCCTGTAGATCAGGGACTTATATTGCATCAGGGGATTTATAACAGAGTGGTAAGTGATTTTGTTAAGAAACCGCTTTCATTCACTCTAACCACTTATGTTGATGCCCCTCCGGGTTCAGGCCTGGGAACCTCTTCCACTCTTGTGGTTGCCATTCTGGGTGCTTTCGCTGAGTGGCAAAACCTGCCTCTGGGCGAATACGATCTTGCCAAACTTGCTTATGATATTGAACGTTCTGATTTAAAAATGGCAGGTGGCAAACAGGACCAATATGCGGCAACATTTGGCGGTGTCAACTTTATGGAATTTTCAGGCAACGATAAGGTGATTGTTAATCCATTGAGAATCAAAGATACATATCTCAACGAACTGGCCCACAACCTGATTCTTTTTTACACACAAACCAGCCGCTTGTCTTCAACCATTATTGAAGCACAAACCAGAAACGTTATCAATCATAATGAAAAATCAATAGAAGCAATGCATAAACTCAAAATTCAGAGTATTATGATGAAAGAAGCATTGCTCAAAGGAGACCTCGACAAGGTTGGCGAAATCCTTGACTTTGGATGGAATTATAAAAAACAAATGGCTGAAGAGATAACTAACCCTTTCCTCGATCAGATATATGAAACAGCAAAGGCCAATGGTGCTACTGGCGGCAAAATATCCGGTGCCGGAGGTGGCGGTTTCATGATTTTTTATTGCCCCGGAAATTCCAGAACCTCAGTAATAAATGCTTTAAAACAGTTCGGCGGCGAAGCAAAACGCTATGAGTTTACTGACAAAGGGCTTACAAGCTGGTCGGTCTGATAAGTTCCTGTTTGCATTATTACTACCTTTGCACTTTATTTCTCAATATGAACAAACGAATTGTTGAAGTTTTTGAGCAATCTGTTTCGGTTAAGCAGAAAATTCAGAATGATGTTTTGATCCTTGAACAGATTCAATCAGCTTCTGATTTGATTATAAAGGCTTTTTCTGCCGGAAAGAAAATCCTCTTCTGCGGGAACGGCGGAAGCGCTGCTGATGCTCAGCATCTGGCCGCTGAATTCTCCGGCCGCTTTTATTATGATCGCCCTCCGCTCGATGCCGAAGCCCTGCACGTTAATACAAGCTACCTTACTGCAGTTGGCAATGACTATTCATTTGATGAAGTCTATTCACGCATTGTTAAAGCAAAAGGTTCGGATGGCGATGTGTTGTTTGCATTATCAACATCTGGAAATTCTCCGAATATACTCCGGGCTATTGAATCTGCCAAAATCAAGGGAATGCTCATTATTGGCCTTTCCGGGGAGAACGGAGGTAAAATGAATGGATTGTGTGATATATTGATCAAAGTACCTTCAACTGATACTCCCAGGATTCAGGAGTCTCACATCACCATAGGGCATATTATATGCGAGCTGGTGGAATCTGCCTTATTCCCGAAATAATTATGTTTTTGCAACTCCCTGATATTATTATTCTTGCAGGCGGGCTGGGTACCAGGCTTCGTGATGTAGTTGGCGATGCTCCTAAATCAATGGCTCTGGTAAAAGGAAAGCCTTTTCTGGAGTATCAGTTGAACTTCATCAAAAAGGCTGGATTCAGAAGGGTTATACTTTCTACTGGCTATAAAGGCGAAATGATTAAGAACCATTTCGGAAGTTCTTATAATGGTCTGGAATTGTTATATTCACACGAGGAAAATCCATTAGGAACCGGAGGTGCTGTAAAACAAGCATTTGAATTGGTTGAAACCCCTCATGCACTTATCATGAATGGTGATACTATGTTCCGTATTAATCTGGATTACTTTTTTCAATCTGCTGTTGAAAACCTTTCTGAAGTTTCTATAGCTCTCAGGTTTTCAGAAGACGCATCCCGATTCGGTTTGGTTGAAATGAACCACGAAAACAGAATAGTTGCATTTCGTGAAAAATCAACTGAAGCTTCCGGTGGGTTAATTAACGGAGGTATTTATATAATATCTGCAAAATCATTTCGCAAATGTAGTTTCCCTGAAGTTTTTTCTCTCGAACGGGATTTCTTTGCACATTATCTCAATAATCTGTTGATTAATGGGCAAATATTTGATGACTTCTTTCTGGATATTGGCATTCCGGAGGATTATAATAAAGCACAGGATTTATTCAATGACTTTTAAATTTGACAAAAGCTGGACATTGTTCCTCGACAGGGATGGTGTTATAAATAAGCGCATTCCGGGCGGATATGTGAAAGATCCCGGCCAGTTTGAATTTATTGAAGGCGTTCCCGATGCCATCGCAAAACTTTCGGAAATGTTTGGTTTGATTGTAGTAGTTACCAATCAGCAGGGAATAGGCAAGGGGCTGATGACATCGCAGGACCTGGAAAACGTTCATAATTATATGATTCAGGGCATAATACAAGCAGGTGGAAGGATTGACGGGATCTATTTTTCTCCTTATCTCGAACGTGAGCATCACTGTACCCGTAAGCCCGGAGTTGGAATGGGATTAAGGGCCAAAAAGGATTTCAGACAGATAAACTTTAAAAAATCTGTGATGGCCGGAGATTCTTTTTCAGATCTTTTGTTTGGTAAACGATTGAAAATGAAGACTGTGTACATTAATCAGGAGAATGATCTAAAAATTAATGATAAATTAACCGATTTTGTTTTTCCGGATTTGCGTACCTTTGCACTCGAAATTTTTCAAAACTCAACGGTAGGTTAGTGCACCCTTTAACCATATTATCGGTTTTTATCGCTTATTCTCTTACCCTCTTTGTCATCGCTGCCATCACCGGCCGCAAATCCAATAACAAAACTTATTTTACCGGAAACCGCAATTCTCCTTGGTATGTCGTTGCCTACGGTATGATTGGAGCATCCTTGTCTGGAGTTACTTTTATTTCCATTCCGGGCGAAGTCGGTTCATCCGGTTTTTCATATATGGTGCTGGTACTTGGGTATCTCCTTGGTTATGCATTTATAGCTGGTGTTTTATTGCCTGTTTATTATGGCCGCAAACTCACTTCTATATATACCTTTCTGGATGAACGCTTTGGTAGAGTTACCTATAAAACCGGTGCACTTTTTTTTATTCTGTCACGAAGTATTGGGTCCTCGTTCAGAGTATTTCTGGTTGTTAATGTGTTGCAGGTCTTTGTGTTTGATCAGTGGGGGATACCTTTCTATGTGAATGTTGCTTTGTTTATCGGTCTTATATTAACTTATACATTCAAAGGAGGTATTAAAACCATTGTTTGGACAGATACTTTGCAAACCACCTTTATGATTGCAGCGGTTCTGGTTTCAGCAGGCATTATCTACACAGAGCTGGGATTTACTCCCGGATCAATGATTGCTGCCATTACTGAAAGCAATTATTCCAGCATGTTTGTTATGGATATAAATGATAAGCAGTTTTTTCTGAAACAGTTTCTGAGCGGTGCTTTTATAGCTGTAGTAATGACCGGGCTGGATCAGGATATGATGCAAAAGAACCTGACTTGCCGCAGTTTAAAAGATGCAAAGAAGAATATTTACCTCATGAGCTGGGCTTTGGTTCCTGTTAATCTGTTATTCCTGTCAATGGGTGCATTGCTCTATATATACGCAGCACAGAAAGGAATTCAGATACCTGAGCGTACCGACGACTTATTCCCGCAAATAGCATTATTGCATCATGGGGCATTTGCCGGAATTGTATTTTTAATCGGACTGGTTGCTGCAGCTTATTCAAGTGCTGATGGCTCATTAACTGCATTAACCACTTCGTTTAGTATTGATATTCTGGGATTGGAACGAAACAAAAATATAACGGAAAAGCAGGCAGGACTTACCCGTAAAGTAGTCCATATTGGTTTTGCTTTTCTTATCTTCTTTATGATTTTGCTATTCAGGGCAATCAATGACCAATCGGTTATTAATAAACTTTTTACCATTGCCGGATACACTTACGGTCCATTGCTTGGGTTGTTCAGTTTCGGGTTATTTACCCGATATAAACCCAACGACAAATGGGTACCGGTAGTCGCTCTCCTTTCTCCGGCTTTAAGTTATTTATTGAGTCAGAATTCTGAATCATTGCTAAATGGTTACAAGTTTGGTTTTGAATTACTTATCATTAATGGCGGGATTACTTTCCTGGGATTAATGGCTATTTCAATGCCACGCATACAACAACGCAATTAACAGATTTTCGACAAAAAGAAACTTTTGGTAACCAGTTTTGTTTTGTTTCACTTAAATCTAACATCATGAGCAACATCAGGTTCAAGGCCCTTGAAATGGCCATATCACGCCCCCGCAGGCCATTTAATGACGTGCCGGGAAAAGTGTCGGATTATTATGGAGAACTCACTTTCAGCCGTCATGTCATGCGTGAGTTCATGTCGCGCGAGGCATTCAACTCGGTTATTAAAGCCGCCGAAAAAGGTGTACGCATTGATCGCGATATCGCTGATCAGGTGGCATCTGCTATGAAAGCATGGGCTACCAGCAAAGGTGCTACCCATTTCACCCATTGGTTTCATCCCCTTACTGGTGCAACTGCCGAAAAACACGATTCTTTTATTCAGCCAACAGGAGATGGAAAGGCTATTGAAGCTTTCAATGCCAATGAATTGATACAGCAGGAACCCGATGCTTCAAGTTTTCCCAGCGGAGGTATCAGAAATACATTCGAGGCAAGAGGCTACACAGCCTGGGATCCGACATCCCCGGCATTTATTATGGACAAAACCCTTTGTATCCCAACCATCTTTGTATCATATACCGGAGAAGCGCTTGATTATAAAACTCCATTGTTAAAGGCTTCATTATCAATTGATAAAGAAGCAACTGAAGTGTGCCGGTATTTTGATAAAAATGTAACCCGTGTTTTCCCTACGCTGGGTTGGGAACAGGAATATTTTCTTGTGGACAGTGCGCTCTATAATGCTCGTCCTGACCTCGTATTAACCGGCCGTACACTTTTTGGCCACTCCAGTGCCAAGGATCAGCAGCTTTCTGATCATTACTTTGGAATAATTCCTGAAAAAGTAATTGACTTTATGCGTGAGTTCGAATATGAAGCACACCGCCTGGGAATTCCTGTAAGAACCAGACATAATGAAGTGGCGCCTAATCAGTTCGAATGTGCACCGATTTTTGAAGAAGTGAATGTTGCTGTGGATCATAATCAGTTGTTGATGCACCTGCTCGAAAAGGTTGGCAAACGACATGGATATACTGTATTGCTTCACGAAAAACCTTATGCAGGTGTAAACGGCTCGGGCAAGCACAACAACTGGTCATTAAGTACCGATACCGGAGAGAACCTGTTATCTCCTGGTAAAACTCCTAAAGCGAACCTGCGCTTTCTGGTTTTCCTGGCAAATATTCTTAAAGCTCTTGATTCTCATGCAGATATACTCAGAGCTTATGTTGCAACTTCAGGTAATGACCTGAGGCTGGGTGCCCACGAGGCCCCTCCAGCAATTATTTCAGCATTTATAGGAAAGCAGCTTACAGAAACGCTCGATCTTATTGAGATAACTGACAAAAAGGCTGTACATAAAGCAGGGCAGGGAGCTACCAACAACATTAATATTCCAAAGATTCCCGAAATTCTGCTTGATAATACCGATCGCAACCGCACCTCTCCGTTTGCTTTTACTGGTAATAAATTCGAATTCAGGGCTGTAGGGTCTTCTTCAAGTTGCGCCAAACCCATGATTGGTTTGAATTTGATAGTTGCTGACCAACTTCGCAAATTCAGGGCTGAGGTGGATGAATTGATTGCCGGAAAAATGAACAAAGAAGATGCGATTTTTTCAATAACAAAAAAATACATCATTGAGTCGAAACGCATCAGGTTTGAAGGCAACAGCTACAGCGAAGAGTGGGTAAACGAAGCTGCTCAAAGAGGGCTGTCAAACATTCCTGATACACCGCACGCTCTGAAAAGCCTTCTTAAACCTGAAGCAATCAGACTTTTTACCGAACACAATATCCTCACCGAAAGGGAGGTACGTGCCCGTTATGAAATAAAACTTGAAAATTATGTCCGCAAAGTTCAGATTGAGTCAAGGGTAATGGGCGACCTGGCTATCAACCATATCATACCAATCGCTATCCGTTACCAGAACCAGTTGATTGATAACGTTAAAGGCCTGAAGGAGGTTCTCGATAATAAGACTTATATGGCTTTGTCGAAAAATCAACTGGATACCATTCGTGAAATTTCTGAACACATTGCTGTTATTCGCGAACAGGTTAATAAAATGGTTGATACCCGAAAAGAAGTAAACAGGATTGAAAATATTGAGGATCTGGCTATAGCTTACCAAAGCAGAATAATCCCATTCTTCGACGAAATCAGGTATCATGCTGATAAGCTCGAACTTATGGTTGATAATGAGTTGTGGCCTTTGCCTAAGTACAGGGAATTACTTTTTATAAGGTAAGTTGATCTGACTTAAATAGAAAAGCCGGCTGGTTTTGCCGGCTTTTCTATTTTTTTACCGATTGAAACAACATAGGATTTATGGTAAGCATTACCCATCCATAGTCAGCGTAAAGTGAAGGATCCCCTTTGAAGAAGTGCTTCATACTGTCATTATGCAACATAAAAGAATAACCAAACTGAAGATTCATTTCCCTGGAAAAGTTGATTTTACATGCCAGATCTGCTTCTGAACTAAGATATTTTTCAATTTTGCCGTCTGTTGCAACATGATTACTTTGAAGCGCAAAATAATGAAAATCAGCTATTAGGCTGACTTTCTTATTAATTGAATAATCAAATTTAAGATAAATATTTGATAAACCTGCACTATCTGTTTGTGCTAAAACATTGGTAAAATAATCCATATGGCCGTTATGGGCATGTCCGGCTCCATATAAAGTATTGAAGGCTGTTAGTCTGTTGTCTTCCATATTATCATCTCCCGACAGAATATCAATTCCGGGAATTACTTTCAGTTTAGAAGAAAGTGGAATACTTGCTTCAGCATTAAAATACCAGGCCGACAAGCTTGTTCCTTTATTGTTTTTTCCATTTTGACTATACGCTCTTATCGAAAGCTGATAATCACCAGGTGTATATCTGACGGCAGCACCTGTAGTAATCCGTTGATATATTCTATTGGAAGTTTTACTAACAGGCAAGCCATCGGCTATGGCCAATGCAGCGGCATTGACTTTGCCCCACTTTTTATCAATCCATAAAAAACTCAGGGTTTTATAATTTCCTTTAAGTGGTTCTGAGGAATTGTCGTAATAGGTATTAAAAAGCCTTTCTTCGGATTGATTATATGCGCCAAGTAGGTGAAAGTTCCAGCCTTTATGTTTAAATTTAATCAATAATGCATCGTGGTATTGTCCTGATTGCCGCCAATCGTTTACTGCCAGCAGTCTTTGGTTATCGTAATTCAAGCCTTGGCGTCCTAATTTAAGAAACAGGCTGTCTGTAATTTTAATCTCCGCCCAGGCTTCATTGAGCCCAAGGGTAGCAGATTCAGATTTTAAATTGAGGCTGCCCCAGGTTCTGACTTCCTGAAATGAGGCCTTGAAACTTAATTTTTCATTTTTAAATTCGGTTGCCAGTCTTAGTCTGTTTGAAATAAAGAATGCCGGAGATGTAATAGAATCGGGCATTTGCTGATACCCATTGCGATATTCTGCTCTTGGCCTTAATGTCCCCAGAACTGAAAATTGCGCTGTAGTGGTATTAATAAATGAAAACGAAAAGAGAGATAGTATAAAAAATTTAAGATTATTATTCATGGTTTATTGTTTTGTGTGCTTTACGGTAAGCTCTTCGCCAGGCACGACGGGCCCAGTAATGCCTTCTCCAGTATTTTCCCCAGTTTATTCCAGACCAGATGCGTTCATGGAAATAGTAAATCACAAGTTTTACAACAAATTCAATTACAGTAATAACGCCTGCATTACTAAGACTGTCAGTCATTGATTCCCGCTGATATTGATGCGAGAAAAGAAAAACTCCCAGAAACATTGCTCCTGAAGCAAATAGCCTGTAAGTTATCGTTTTAATTAAGCTCCTTTGCGGGCTATCACGAAATAGAGTTTCAGCTTCATCCTTGACCTGATTGTTTTTGCTTTTTTTAACCGGAGTACTCATAGAATGGAATTTGCAATGCCAAAGTTACACTTTTTGTTTATTTATGCATCTTTAGTTAATCAGGTCTGTGGAAAAAGTGATTATTATTTTGGAAATCTTTAGGCTTATAGTGTAATTGTATTGCTGAGACTCAACGTATTACTTCAGTTGTTACTTTCTATCGGTCAAAATTTAAAAATTATTACCTTTGAAGAAAAAAAGTATGAGCAAATATTTTTCACTTTCTGTTCAATTCTCTTTCCTGGCCTTGTTTCTGCTTTCATTTGCTTCTGTGAGCGCCCAGTTTAACGTAGTTCCATTCTCTAAAGGACAAATAGCCCCTGAAACCGATGGTGTTTTTTATTTTTTACCCCGCAATACAGTTGTTGTTGAAATAGAGGTAATCAAGACTGAAACTTTTAAAGGGCCTTATGCTGATTATGCAGGTAAATATCTGGGTTTAACCAAAGTCAATAACGAAAATTCTACCAAATATAGCCTTGGTCAGGTGAATACAAGGCTGCAGGCTGAGCCCGACCCTGCGCAACTGTACTTTATTTCACTTGATCCAAAAGCGGCAAAAGGTAAATCTCTTTCAATCAGCCTGACCAACCATGGAATAATCAGTGGGTTTGCTATGAAAAACCTTGCAGGTGACGAAAGTCCGATGTTACACACTGAAAAAGGAAACTATGGCACTTTGCTATTCAAGGATTTGTATCAGCCCAGTCTCACAGAAAAAATTGATACAATAATCAGAAAGATTAGTATTGATACCACAACAATTGAAGAAAGGATTGTTAAAAGAAGTATAACCGAAAAGTCTGCTGATCAGACTGCAAAGGAAATTGCTGATGCCATCAGGAAGATAGATGAAAATATTTTTAATCTTACAACAGGCTATCAGGAAGTTAATTACTCCAAAGAAAGCCTTCAGTTTATGATTTCGGAGCTGAGGAAGACTCAAAATGAATATCTGGCTCTTTTTATCGGTAAACAAAGAGTATCGTCAGTTGTACATACATTTTATATTACACCGCAGGGCAGTGATGAATTGCTGGAGAGCCTGTGCAAGTTTTCAACTGCTTCGGGCATATTGCCTAAAAATGCAGGAACTGGCGAAAATATAAACCTGACTCTCTCCAAAATTGAAGATAATTCTGCCCTTACTGCATTTGTGAAGCAACGTGAACAACCACAGAAGAAAAGCAGAGGTTTATATTACCGTATTCCTCAGCAGGTTAAGGTTAATGTCTCTGCCGGAGTTAACATTCTGTTGCAGAAAAATGAACTTATTCCCCAGTTTGGTGAAGTAACATATTTACCTGCCGGAAACTTCGATCATGTTGTATTTAGCCCAACGACTGGTTCAGTACTCTCCATTTCAATTAAATAGAAACAAATCACCTGAAATGTCTTCTGCTTCAACTGATTTCGGACAGCGATTAAAAAACCTGTTGCTTTTCCCATCCTATGAGTGGAAAGTTATTTCACTCGAAAAGGCATCTCTGGCAGAAGATTTTAAAAGGTTTGGCCTTAGATTGATTTTTCCGGGAGCAATTTCCATGTTTATTGGAAGTTTTCTATTCATCAGAAACGAGGTGGATATTGATGCGTATCGTTTCTCTTATCCATTGGTTCAGGCACTATTTTACCTGGTTTTTCAAACTGTTTTTCTCATTCTTTCCGCTTTTTTTGTTAACAAGCTGGCTAATCGTTTTTCATCAGTTTCTGATGCCAGACAGAGCGGACGACTGGTTCTGTTTTCGGTTGCGCCATTGTTGCTGGTTTTTATAATTTTCAACCTGCATAAAATGTTTTTTCTTTCTTTGATTCCGGGATTATATAGCTACTTCCTTTTATACAAAGGCTTGCCGCTGTTGCTCAAAACACCTGATAATAAAAGAATTGCATTTGTATTTTTAATCTTTATTGTTCAGGCTGGTATTTATTGGGCATTGGCTCTTGCTTTTTCCTTGCTTAGTGGATACATGTTTTCAATTGCAAAATAGAGTATCTCACAGTTTTATACATTAGCATTTGCTAAGCAAAATACTGAGTAAGCTACTGATAGTTCCCTTATGGAAACAGCCAGATTCAGTGCATCTTCATTTCAAACCTGATATTCTGACACAATTAAGTTGTTTTGAGCCACGCCTGGCGTATGGTAACCAAATTTGTAAGAACTTTTTCGAGCATGTCCAGATGAAGCATATTGGCTCCATCTGATTTGGCAGAAGCCGGGTCAGGGTGTGTTTCAAGGAAAATTCCGTCGCAACCCGAAGCTATTCCAGCTTTACCAATGGTTTCAATCAACGCCGGCCTCCCTCCGCTAACCCCGCCTGGCTGATTGGGTTGTTGCAATGAATGTGTTATATCAAGAATTACAGGTACCTGAAATTCCTGCATTGCCGGTATTCCTCTCATATCTACAATTAAATCCTGGTATCCGAACATAGTTCCCCTGTCGGTGAGCATAATTTTTTCGCTTCCGGCTTCCCGCACTTTTTCAACAGCAAATCTCATAGATTCAGGAGAAAGGAACTGACCTTTTTTAATATTTACCCATTTTCCGGTTCTTGCTGCGGCTTCAAGTAAGTCGGTTTGCCGGCAAAGAAACGCCGGAATCTGCAATACATCAACATATTCTGCAGCCATTTCAGCCTCAGCAGCAGAGTGTATATCGGTAACTACTGGTATTTTCAGGGTTTCTTTTACCGCAACAATCGCTTTAAGAGCTTTCTGATCTCCTATTCCGGCAAATGAACTGGCTTTAGAACGATTTGCTTTGCGATAGGAAGCTTTAAAAATATAAGGAATCCCGAGTTTTCGGGTAATTTCATGAATTTTTGATGCTATTTCCAGCGGCATTTGCTCATTTTCTACAACACATGGTCCGGCCAATAAAAAGAAGTTATTGGTGCTGAAATTTTCAAGGAGGTGTATTTCAGGGGTTTTCATTTCAGGATTCTTTTAATATTTATACTTGTTTTTCCAGATGTTTTTCAGGTGATTTCTGATTTCATTTTCCCTGGTATTCTTTCCGGGATTATAAAATACTGAACCTGAGATATCTGAAGGTAAAAATTCCATTTCAGCAAAGTTGTTTTCAAAGTCATGGGCGTATTTGTAGCCTTCGCCATAACCAATGTCTTTCATAAGCCCGGTGGGCGCATTTCTTATTGCCAGAGGTACCGGCAGGTTGCCTTTCATTCTTACCATTTCCAAAGCTTTGTCAATGGCCAGATAAGATGCATTGCTTTTGGGTGAAGTGGCAAGATATACTGCACATTCCGATAAAACTATTCTGCCTTCAGGATAGCCAATCTTATGAACCGCTTCAAAGCAGGCATTGGCTAACAAAAGAGCATTCGGATTGGCAATTCCAATGTCTTCTGCTGCAAGTATCAGCATTCTGCGTGCAATAAACAGAGGGTCTTCGCCGGCATCAATCATTCGTGCAAGCCAATATACAGCAGCATTGGGGTCACTGCCGCGCATTGATTTAATAAAGGCAGAAATTACATCGTAATGCATTTCTCCCTTTTTATCGTAAATACTCAGATTCTGCTGGATAATTCGCCCCGAGATTGCATTGTCAATATTTATAATACCATCAACGGGCTTAATTGCCGAAACAATTATTTCAATGGCATTCAATAACTTTCGTGCATCACCGCCCGAAATCCGCAAAAGTGCTTCATCTTCGTGCAGCTTAATTTTTGCACCGCTGCTAATTTCCATCTTTTCTAATGCTTTTTTGATAAGTTTTCTCAGGTCATCAGCCGAAAGATGCTTAAGAATATAAACCTGACAGCGGGATAGGAGTGGTGAAATAACTTCAAATGAAGGGTTTTCGGTGGTGGCTCCTATCAGAGTAATGATTCCTTTCTCAACTGCACCGAGTAGCGAATCCTGCTGCGATTTGCTGAACCTGTGGATTTCATCTATGAATAAAATGGACTTCCCTTCGGCTGACTTTGCTTTCTCTATAACTTCCCTTATATCCTTTACCCCTGAATTTATAGCACTTAGGGTAAAAAACGAGGCCGATAGCTTTTGTGAGATTATATGCGCAAGCGTTGTTTTACCTACTCCGGGAGGTCCCCAGAAAATCACAGATGGAAGATTTCCGGAATCAATCGCCAGCTTCAGAATACAGCCTTCGCCAACCAGGTGTTCCTGACCAACGTATTCTGCCAGATTGCCGGGCCTGAGTAATTCTGCCAGGGGTTTGCTGATGTCCATTTTTCTTAATTCTGGTTACAAAGGTACAAATCGGATTAAAATCTCATAAATAAACTGCGTATGACTGTCTTTTTTGATCATGAGATTTGATGATTTCCGGCAAATTTTATAAAAACATGACGTTTTTTTAAGCTAATTTTAAGCCCAATTTTAATAAAAATTTATGTTGATTTTTTAAGATGCTGATAATGAGATAAATAAATGATTAAAAAAATATTAAAAAAAATCATTTTTCGCTTGCTTTTTAATTTCAGTTTTATGTATCTTTGCCTCGTTAACATAACACTAAAAAACACATGAAAACTTTATCAATGATTTTGGTTGTTGCAGGTCTTGCAACTATGGTTTCTTGCGGTCCCAGCGCTGAACAACTTGCTGAACAAGCTCGTCTTGATTCAATCCGTATTGCTGACTCTATCGCTCTCGTAGAAGCTGAGCAGGCTCGCATTCAGGATTCAATCAATGCTGCTATGGCTGCCGATACAACTGCTCCAGTTGTAGCTGAGTAATCCAAGATCGAACAGAATAAAAAGGGGTTTTTAACCCCTTTTTTTGTATTTGTATTTTTTTGGCTTATACCTTTTATTGGATTGATATTCAATATAGTGCGTTTTTACAAATTAGTAAAGTCAGTGTTTTATCAGAATCTGTGACCACATTTTATTAATTCGGTGCAATATAAAAAACCGACCCGCCGGCTAATAATAGTTTCTTACCTTTGATTTTTCAAAACATCAGTAAAACCAAATGCCCAAAATGACCAATAACACTCTTGCAGAGGATAAAACTATAAATTCGTTTCATGATTTTGGTTTCGATCCGCAAATTATCGACGGACTCGATTCGATAGGGTTTGAAACTCCAACTCCTATTCAGCAGCAGATTATTCCTCACATCCTTCAGGGTAAGGAAGTTATTGGCTGTGCTCAAACCGGAACCGGAAAAACTGCAGCTTACTTGCTTCCGGTTTTGCATCGCATATTGCAAAATCCTGTTGCAGGAGTTAATACCATTATTATTTGTCCTACCCGGGAGCTTGCCATTCAGATTGAGCAACAACTGGTTGGATTCAGTTATTTTATGAGTATCAGTTCTATGGCGGTTTATGGTGGTACCGATGGCATTGAATGGGAACAACAAAAACGTGCTTTAGGCAAAGGTGTTGATGTTGTGGTCGCTACTCCGGGGAAACTTATTTCCTTTTTGAATATGGATTTAATTCCGGTCCATAATCTTCAGCACTTAATTCTTGATGAAGCCGACCGGATGCTGGATATGGGTTTTGTGGATGATATTATGAAAATCATCAGTTACCTTCCCGAATCAAAATTGTCGTTTCTTTTTTCAGCAACCATGCCGCCCCGCATCAGAGAACTGAGCAGAAAGATTCTGAAAAATCCGGTTGAAGTTAACATTTCAGTATCAAAACCTGCTGCAGGAATTCTGCAAGTGGCATATCTGACCTATGATAACCAAAAACAGGCAGTATTATCTCAATTGATCAAAGGCAGGGATTTGCCGAGTATACTGATTTTTGCCTCCACCAAAAGCAAAGTTAAATCCATAGCAAGGGAGTTACAGACTGCTGGTTTTCAGGTATCTGACATTCATTCAGATCTTGAACAATCAGAAAGAGAGAAAGTACTGCTTAGATTCAGGAACCGTACTCTTCAGATACTTGTTGCAACCGATGTTTTGTCGCGTGGTATTGATATTGAGAATATTAGTCTGGTTGTTAATTATGATGTACCTCATGATGCCGAGGATTATGTTCACAGGGTTGGCCGGACTGCCCGGGCCGAGCAAACGGGTATTGCCATCACTTTTATCAATGAAGCTGATCAGATCAAATTTTCACGTATCGAGAAACTGATTGAAAGTAACTTGCTGAAATTAAGCCCTCCTGCTGAATTTGGACCAGGACCTGAATACAATCCAAAACCTCTGAGAAGAAATAACTTTCACAAACGTAAAAAGAAAAATTAAGGGAGTAAATAAGATGAATCTTAACATCAAGGACAATTTGTTTATTGTGCTGGGAGCATCTTCTGGTTTCGGGAAATCTGTTTCGGTTGCTTTACTGGGCGACGGCGCAAAAGTAATAGCTGTTGCCAGAAGGCAGGAACTCCTGACACAACTGAGCAATGATTACCCCGGAAAAATTGAAACCATTCAGGCTGATGTAACTTTATCAGGATTTGATGATGTGCTTCTGAATGTTGTTGCCGGCCGCCATATTTCAGGAATTTTAATCAATGCAGGTGGGCCACCGGCATCTGGTTTCTTTGAAACATCGGAGCAGATGTGGCTGGATGCTTATCAGAACGTTTTCCTATGGAAAGTCCGCCTGCTAAACAGACTTCTGCCTCTTTTCATGAATCAAAAATACGGCAGAATCCTGTTTATTGAAAGTGTTTCTGTAAAGCAACCGGTTGAAAATCTGATTCTTAGTAATTCAATCAGAGCTGCAGTGGCCGGAATGGTCAAAACATTGGCAGCTGAAATTGCAAATACAGGCGCAACTGTTAATGTACTGGCACCGGGATACCATCAGACAGCAGCTATGGAACGTCTGTTTGCGAAACGGGCTCAGAAAGAAAATATTTCTATTGAGGCTGCAAAAGATCTGTTCAGTGCTGAAACCGGGATGGGTTTTATGGGAAACCCCGATGATTTGGCTCAACTGGCTACCTGGTTGCTTTCTCCTTCTTCGGCATTTGTAACCGGACAGGTTATCTCCATTGCAGGCAATGCAGTAAAAGGAATTATGGGTTAATCGGAGTAGGAAATACTAAAGTAAAACTATTATTGAGTTGACTTTTTGAGAATTTGAACTGCTGATTTATAGGTTCAGTCTGGATTTCAGCTTTCTGTTTAACATCAATTATACTCAATTGGCTGATTTACATAGGGATTATCAACCAAAGTTCTTTTTTATTCCATTCTGAATTCTCAGATAAACTGGTTTAAGCATAAAATATGCCATGTAAGAAACCGGAGCCATAGTAAGAATCCATAACACAATAGCAATCAGAACGTAACTTAAAGCTTCGGTTCCGGCGTGTTGCCAGTTACTGCTGAAAATTTGCGTCATAATTTCCGGAATTTCTTTCATTATCGGTTTGCCTGAAATTTTCCCAGCCAGGCTGTAATAAGGTAAAAACAGAAAGATCTGAACAGGAAACATTATATAATTTACAAACTGCAGCACTGCAAGATTTACCTTAAGTCTCGATGAAACTATAAAACAGAGTATTGTTGAGACTCCCGGAACAGGAATTGTACCCAGAAAAATTCCGACCGCTGTAGCTTGAGCTAAAAGACTGGCAGTGAGCCCTTGTTTAAGAAACGAAATTACTGCACTATGTATTTTCTTACCGCTGAATAGCTGAAAAACCTGTTTCATACATCCATAGAAGGATCTATCTCAGTTGCATATTGATAAATGCCGCCTTCGAGTATGAACAACTGTTTTATTTTCAGCTTATCTTTCAGGTAAATATAAACCTGTTCGCTTTTCATTCCATAAATACAATATATCACCACTTTCATATCCTTGTTTATCAGATCAAGCTTGTAAGGCAGATCAAGCTGAGGGATTGAAACCGCACCCGGAATATGGCAAGTTTCGAATTTTTCAGCATCGCGGGTGTCAATCAATTGAAAATCAGCACCTGAATCAATCAGGGCTTTTAATTCTGCAGGATTTATAAATTTCATTTGAGAATGCTTTAAAGTTAAGAGTTAATTAGTGTTTTGAGATAATTTCTCAATTTCATCAGACTCAAGCACAAACTCGCCTTTTCCTTTGAATGCGCATGATACCATTGCTTTGGCCACTGCAGCTGCATGAATAGGGCGGTATTTTCTGATTTTTCCAACCAAAACAGGAGTAAGAATAATGGCCAGCTTTTTTCCAATCTCTTCTCCAAATCTCGACTCATGTCTAATACCCAAAAGAACAGAAGGTCTCAGTATACTCAAGTTGCTGAAATTGAAAGTTCTGATGGAATTTTCCATTTGACCTTTGGTTTTCAGGTAAAAATTCCCCGATTCGGCTGACGCTCCGATAGAGGAAACAACAATAAAAGCACTCGCTTTATTGATTGAGGCTGCCTGAGCAATTCTTTCGACAAGGTCATGATCGGTTTTGTAGAATTTTTCGTTGCTGCCTGCCTTTTTTCGGGTAGTTCCGATGCAACAATAGACATGATCAGCAATAATTTTATCAGTAACCTCCTGTATACTTTCAGGGTTAAAAGTTACCTGCCTTACATTTTTTGGAAAGGTACTGATTTCTTTCCTTACAAAAACAGTTACTGAACTATAGCGGGCATCATGGGCTAATTCCTCAGTAAGGAACCTGCCAACTAACCCACTAGCGCCAAAAACTATGGCGGTTTTAGATAAAGTTTCATTCATTATTTGAAATATTTTTGTTTCTGAGGTTTCCCCTTTTCAGGGAAAAAAATACACCGGCAACTGATAATAAAGCGTACACAATGAAAGAGATGCTTATTGCCGACAGAAGTCCGGAGGTATTGGATAAACTTTTACCATTTTCATTCATTATCAGAGCAAAAATCAACATACTGGAACCCATGCTGAAAGTTTGTCCGGTAAGCCGCATGGTGCCTAAAACCGATGAAGCTGCCCCATAATTTACCGGAGCAACAGAACTCATAACTGCATTGGTATTGGGAGATGAAAAAAGTGCAAATCCAAGCCCCATAAGTATTAGCATTGAAATGATAAACCAGGGTTGAGTATCGGCATCTATCAGCGAAAGTGCAATTAATCCAACTACTGTCACCGCCATACCGAGCGAAGCAACAATGGAAGGTTCGATTTTGTCGCTAAGTTTTCCTGCAACAGGAGAGAGTAATGTCATAGTAACTGGTTGAGCCATAAGGATTAAGCCCGCCTTGTGCGCAGGTAATCCCATAACCTTCTGAAGGTAAAGGCTTAACAAAAACACCAATGCATAAGTTGCAAAATAATTGATAAATGCAGCAATATTGGAAAAAACAAAAACCTGATTCCCTTTAAAAATCTCTGGTTTAAGGAGCGGATTTAAGCTTTTTTTCTCAATGAAAAAGAACCCCAGGAATCCAGCTACACCAGCAGTAAAAAAGATTAAGCCATTAACTTTAGTGATGGAAGGAAATCCAATAACAATAAATGCCAGGCTTAACGTATAAATCAGGCTTCCGGTAATATCGAATTTCTCCGGTTTGGAATTGAGAACTTCTTTTTCAATATTCCTTAATGCGAAAGGAAGAATTATGATGCTCAGAATAGCAGTAAGCAGAAAAATACTGCGCCAGCCGCCTGCCAGAATCATAAACCCTCCTATGGTAGGTCCGAGACTTAGCCCAAGATATACTGCTGCAACATTGATGCCCAGTACTTTACCTCTTTCATTTTTCGGGAAAGCTGAGGTAAGCAGTGCCAGCGCTGTTGCATATAACATAGCTCCTCCTGCACCGTTAATTGCCCGGGCAATTATTAAAATTACCGAGTTGGTTGCAAATGCTGAAAATAATGATGCTAATGTAAAAATTATCACACCAGCTATAAAAAACTTCTTTCGCCCGTAAATGTCAGACAACCGGCCCAGCGGGAGCAACAATACAGCGGCCGACAACAAATAGGCAGTCATTACCCAGCCCAGGCCAATGGCATCCATTCCCATTTCGCTGCCTATTGCAGGAAGAGCAATGTTTATGGCCGAACCCATAAAAGGCGTAAGAAATGAACTGAGAGCTGTAACAAATAAAATCGCATTCTTACTCTTCATCCGGCATTTTTTGCAAATGTATTGTAATTCTCTTTCACTTTGAGCACACGAATTTTAAGAAATTACCAACTTTTAGTCCGTTGAACCGTTATATCTGTGATTTTTAAAAATTCCTGAAAATGAACTATTATTTTGTTAAAGAAACCACTCTTGATTTTGATGCGGCAGTTGAAAAGGTTACCGGACTCCTTAAAGAGCAAGGTTTTGGGATAATTACCCAGATTGATGTTAAAGAAACCTTTAAGCAAAAAATTAACGAAGATTTCAGAAAATACAAAATTCTGGGTGCATGTAATCCGTCTTTTGCTTTTAAAGCCATAAATAGTGAACCATTAATAGGGCTGCTACTGCCTTGTAATGTGGTAGTTCAGGAAAAGACCGGAGGAATGGTCGAAGTGAGTGCAATAAATCCGAAGGTTAATCTTGAGCTGGTTAAAAATGAAGCTGTTAATGATCTGGCTTGCACTGTAACTGAAATTCTGGAAAAAGTAATCAGGCAGATCTAAGCTTTTTATCTGTAACCAAACAGATTTTTCTTTTTGATGGTTTCTGCTACATAAACCGGTACTAATTTCTCCCAGGAGTCATCACCTGCCTTAATTCTCTGTAAAACCATCGGAGAGAATATATTGATGTACTTTTTATTGATTTCGGTTACTTCCAGAATTCTGCGGCCAGCAATCAGGTAGTTGTATAAATGCTTTGTTTCTTCAGTAAATCTGATGTCACCGGATTTGATAAGTTCGCTGGTTTCGGGCTTTAAACCCGGATATACATACATTTTCATGTTGGCAGGAAATAACTTGCCAAAGGCTTCAAGTATACCTCCTCTTAAATCCTGGTAAAAGCGGGGATCGAATATTTTTTCAAAAGTTTCGGCACCTACCACCAGCCTTAATTTATGGATTTTAAAACCCGAAAAATAATGAACTAATTTGTAAAACTCTCTGAATCCTGAAACCATTACATTCTGTCCCATTCCATTCAGCAGGTCAACTCTGTCAAGGAAATCCCGTTCATCAATGTTCTGATCTTCAGGATTCAACAGGTTATCTAAAGTGATTTCACAAAAAGAGAGCGTATTGCTTTTATCGTAATCTTCGTCGCGTTTAAACAAGGCGTAGCTTGATTTAAGAATATCAAAACCTGCATAGGTAATGGGTCTGAAGCTTCCGCGGAAAGCAAGCACATTCTTTTTGTACAACATGTCGTCAGGCTCCTGCACATTGCCATATCTGTCAAACATAATGGCTTTTGCCATGCCATTTTTCACAAGCTGAACAGCAAGCAAACGGTTATCAACATAATTCAGCTGCGGACCTTTCATTCTGATCATGGTGATCTCCATCCGGTCGGTTGAAAGGTTGTCGAGCAAAGACTGTATAAAAGAATTGGGCCGGTCATGATGAAAGAAACATGCATAAATCAGATTCACACCTGCTATACCTAATGTATTTTGCTGCAGTACATTATCCTTCTCATGCAGACCAATGTGAACAATAATTTCATTGGGCTCCGCATCAGGTTCCAGCTGAAAACGGCAACCCATCCAGCCATGACTTACATTATCTTTCTTGTAGTTGATTGTTGAAACTGTATTTGCATACACAAAATAGCGGGTAGGGGATTCGCGTTTGTCGCTCAGGCTGCCAATCAGCTGATTGTATTCACAATCAAGCATTTCCTCTAGTCTTTGGCAGGAAACATATCGTTTGGTTGCCTGATTATTACTGTAGAGAAGATCGCTGTATTGTTTGTCATATGCCGAAATGGTCTTGGCAATGGTACCGGAAGCGCCACCAGCCTGGAAAAAATTACGTGAGACTTCCTGCCCGCCTCCAATCTCTGCGAAAACACCATAAGTGGTTCTGTCTAGATTGATTGTGAGCGCTTTAAGGCTGGTTGAAATTACTTCTCTCTCCATGAGCAGCATTGAATTGTGTTAGAATTTTATAGCCATTGTGAAGCTAAATGTTCGGCCATGTGTCCAAAAACCTCTGAATGAGTTCAAATCATGAGTTTTTCCGTCTTCACCACGGGTAATGGATTCCTTGCCTGACAGGTTATAACAACTTATACCTGCAATGGTTTTTAATTGCCCGATCTTAAATTCATATTCAAGAAACAGGTCAATATTGGAATAATCTGGTATCCTGTAAGGCTGCTTGCGGTCATCAGGGTTATTTCTTCCGGCCGGGTCAAAGTTAGCATATAAGCTTCCAAAATACAACCAGTTTACTTTTAAATTCCAGTCTTTGAGAATGGTGGCATCAGCAAACAAGCCCATTTGAAACTGCGGTGCATCCCCGACTTTCAGATCTTTCACATAAACTTCTGTCAAATCAATTAGTTCCTGATTATCATTATACAACTCAGCAATAACATCGTTTCTCCAGCGCCAGTCGCCAACTGATAGAATACCACCTAGCGAAAGTGACCGGTTTATTTTCCCCGTCATTTCAAGCTCTATACCTTTATGCAAAGCATCAAGTCCCCTGATCAAAGCCCGGGTTTGCGAATTGTCTTCCAGTTGAATATTCTCCCGGCTGAGTATCGATTTATCTTCCCACAAGGTGTAATAAGCATTCAGGTTAACATTAAGCTTTGACGATGAAAATGTATAGCCAAGCTCAGCTGATTTAATGGATTCGTTCTTAATGTCCTGAACGACCGCATTGGAGAAATTGGCAAAAACAAATTTGTAATAAGGTGCTTTTGAGTAATAACCTGCATTCAGATAGAGGTTATGCTGCTCATTCAACTGGTAGCTGATTCCTGATTTTACATCAAAGCCGGCTTTGCTTACTTTCTCGCTAGCTGTGTTGTTAATGTAATTGATCCGGTCAAACCTCTGGTATCTGGTGCCTGATACAGTTCCTGCAAGAAAAAGATTCATCTTCCCGAAACTATATTCGGCCTGTCCGAACATACTGATTACATCAACACGTGCATCATTGTCAACATTAATGATGTCGCCTTTGGTTTTTATCTGCTGTCTGCCTGCAATACCTGCCAGCGACCAGGCATATTCGTCAATCCAGTATTTCCCGCCAAGTAAGTCGCTGATTTCTTCACGCAGATTGGATTTGAAGTATCTGGCATGTAAACCTGCTGTTATTTTTATTCCGTTTTCAAGTTCATGAGTCAGGTTGGTAAGCCCGCCATACCAGATGTGGCTTGCCAGATAATTTGTCTGGATAATTTTTGAAAATCCTCCCACTACAGAACCATCAGCCAGCCTGGAAGAATCATTATGAGTTTTGTTAAGGTTGTAAATTGCATCCCAGTCAATTTGATTACTTTTTCTGAAAGTGTTGGCTGACGGGCTTTTATAGGATTCTGAGAATTTTCCGCCTCCGTAGCCAAACGATAAATAAGCACTGCTGGCCAGATGTGTTTTATCGCTGATGTTCCAGTAATGGTTCAGCGATAACTGAGGTTTATGATAGAAATTCTCTGAAAGGCTGTTGATTTTACCTTTATACATACCCCAGTTGGGATTGTATTTGATGCCAAAGTCACTATATTCTTGTTTTGTAAGCCCATATGTTCTTTGCCCGTGCCTTTCAGGTGACCCCATCCCGGTAAAAACAAGCAAATGTTTATTATTAATCTGTTTGCTTGCCGAAATAAACCATGCCCAGGCATCTACATGAGTTGCATCAACATAGCCTGGTCCGCGGGTGCGCGAACCAAGGAAAGTTACAGCAAAACCTTTCTCTGAGAGCCCGCTTGAAATACTGAATATGGTTTTTTGATTCCCGTAACTGGTAAACATATGCCTGAGGGTACCTCCTTTGGCTGCTTCGGTGGTTTTGGTGATGATATTTATTGTGCCTCCCACTGAGTTAAGCGCAACTTTTGATGCTCCTAATCCTTTTTGTACCTGAATGGCTTGTGTTGCATCACCAAGTCCGGCCCAGTTTGACCAGTAAACAAGTCCGTTTTCGACAGAACTAACAGGAACCCCGTTGAGCAACAGTCCCAGATTTTCCTGCTGAAAACCTCTTATGCTTATCCGGGCATCGCCGGTTCCTCCTCCAAGTTTGGTTGCATATACTCCAGGTACCATCTTCATGATTTCGGGATATTCCTGACTTCCCATTTCACGTTCAATGGTTCTTTGACTTATGTTACTTATGGCTACAGGAGTTGTCCGCTCACTAATGTATGATGCTATAATATTTATTTCATCCAAACCTACCTGCCTGGCAGTTAGATAGATATGCTCAATTCCTGATTTTAGTGGCTTCTTAATTTCAAGGGTTAAAGCCTGGTAAGAAACATGTTTAATAAGGATTGCAGCAGATTCCCCGGGAATGGCAATTTCAAATAGTCCTTCTTCATCTGAGGTAGTTGCCCGGTTACTGCCATCAATCTGTACTGTAGCGCCTGATATGGTTTTTCCGGATGTGAGATCAATGAGTTTGCCCTTAAAATTGTTCTGGGCAGAGAGATTCAGCAGCGAGAACAGAGAAAGAATGCAGGGAAGAGACTTGAGTGCAAAATTCTTCATGGTATGCCAGTTTTATAATTGTTTTCAGAGAATGTAAAAAATACATTCTCCAGGGCAGAATATACCATGGATTCATCTCCTTAAAAGGGGATGAAGTGCAATAAGGCAATTCTTCTTCCATCCTGACTTTACAGTCGGTACCGGAGTTTCACCGGTTCAGTCTTGCAACATAACGTTGCTTGAGTCGCGGACTATACCGCCGATCGGGAATTTCACCCTGCCCTGAAGAATCTATTTAAACTGCTGCAAAAATATCAATTACTTTTTAAAAGCAAAATATTTAATCACTCTGGCCTGTGTTTTTTCAATCTCTGCTCACTTGCGACAATAAGAAACTATTTTATCAATAGCTGCTGAAAATTAAAATGTTACTTGGCTTCAATCAAAACACCTGTTTTTTTTGTTAGTGTAAAGTTTTAATGCAGTATTCATACAAAATCAAATGTTTCATGGCCCCCGGAAAATCAAAAAAGATTAAGCAAAATACTGTTCAAACTGCAGATAAACTGTCGTCGGTAAAAGAAACTGTTTCGGAACAAACAGAAGTTACAGTGGTAGCCGACAACGATTTGATATGTGTGGGCATTGGTGCATCAGCCGGCGGGCTCGAAGCACTTGAAGTTTTCTTCCGGAATATGCCGGTTGACACAGGAATGGCTTTTGTGGTTGTTCAGCATCTCTCACCTGATTATAAAAGTCTGATGGGCGAGTTGCTTTCCCGTTATACCACCATGAAAATTTACCGGGCCGAGGATGGAATTAAGGTGTTGCCCAATTCAGTTTACCTTATTCCGCCCAAAATGAATATGACTATTTTTCATGGCAAATTATTTCTAACAGCACAGGATTTCAACAGAGGATTAAACCTGCCCATAGATATTTTTCTCAGGTCGCTTGCTCAGGATAAAGGCAAAAACGCTGTTGCCATAATTCTTTCTGGCACAGGTAGCGACGGAACATTAGGAATAAGGTCAGTTAAGGAAGAGGGAGGAATGGTGATGGTTCAGGATGATCAAAGTGCAAAGTTTGATGGAATGCCCCGTAGTTCTATTGCCACAGGACTGGTAGATTATATATTACCCCCCGAAAAAATGCCCGAGGAACTGGTAAAATACATTAAGCATCCCTACATAAAAAGGGCCGGAAAAATTGAAAATATTATTTCAAAAGATGAAGATATTCTTACCAAAATACTCAAAATTCTACGCGATAAAGTTGGAGTTGACTTTACCTACTACAAGCCTGCCACCATACTCAGAAGGCTTGAGAAACGAATCAGCATCAATCAGATAAATAAAATAGAAAATTACATTTCCTTTCTGGAACAGTCGTCATCAGAAGCCAGAATTCTTTACAAGGAACTACTGATAGGTGTAACTCAGTTTTTTCGCGATCAGGAGGCATTCAGGATACTTGAAGAAAAAGTTATTCCTGGTATTTTCGAAGGCAAGAAACCCGGAGACACGGTTAGAATCTGGAGTGTGGGATGCTCTACCGGAGAAGAGGCTTATTCACTCGCAATATTACTCAGAGAATACATGGACGCCAAACAACTTAACAATGATGTTAAGGTTTTTGCTACCGATATTGACAGTGAATCCATTGAATATGCCAGTTCAGGAGTTTATCCCGAAAGTATAGTTTCAGATGTTACACCCGACCGGCTGAGAAATGGTTTCACCAAACGGGAGAATAGTTATGTGGTTAGCGAAAGGATACGCAGAATGGTAATTTTTGCATCACATAGTGTTATCAAAGACCCGCCTTTTACCAAAATTGACCTGATTGTCTGCCGTAACGTGCTCATATATCTTAACGCTGAAATGCAAAAAAGAATTATGGCCATGTTTTATTATGCCTTACAAAACTCGGGGTTTTTATTTCTGGGAAGCAGCGAAACCATTGGCGAGCTTGCCGAAGGATACCAGCCGGTTAATTCAAAATGGAAACTCTACAGGCTCAAGGAAGGTTTCAGACTGCCGGCTCAGTATAACCTTCACAACACCATAGGATCGCTGCGTGAATCAAAAAGCAGGGTTAAAATGTCGGAGCCGGGGGTAGTGTCAGAGAGCCTTTTCAGACTTGACGGATTGCTTGATGAACTGGTTTCAGGATTTATTCCACCCAGTGTTTTGGTGGACAGCAAGTTTGAACTTTTGCATGTTTTCAACGATGTAAATAAATTCCTGATAATCCCTGCAGGTAAAGCCAATCTTAATATTCTTAAGATGGTCCAGCCAGAGGTTTCTGTGGTGCTTAGCAGTTTATTACACAAAGTTGCAAAAGATGGAAAACCAATTACTTACCGCGATGTGAAATTTACAGATTCGGGCAGGATTAATTCTGTGGATTTGGGCTGTAAAATATTGAATGACCCGAGGACAAAAAGTCTGGTGTTTCTGGTATCGTTCATTCTGGATGAGAAAAAAGAAGCTCCTGCTGCTATGGTTATTGATGATCAGCTTACATCACATTTCAATGACAGGTTTCATGAACTTGAGAGGGAACTCAAATATACCAAAGAGAACCTTCAGGCTACTATCGAAGAGCTGGAAACCTCAAATGAAGAACTACAATCAACCAATGAAGAGCTTATAGCTTCCAACGAAGAACTTCAGTCAACAAACGAAGAGCTTCAATCGGTGAATGAAGAATTATATACAGTAAATTCTGAATATCAGAATAAGATTGAAGAGCTAACCCAACTTACCAATGACATTAATAACCTTCTGAAAAATACCAACATTGGTACCATGTTTCTCGATAAATATCTGAGAATAAGGAGGTACACACCTGCAATTGTTAATTCCATAAATCTGATTGATCTGGATTTAGGGCGTCCATTTTACCATATCTCACACAATCTTATTATAGATAACCTGCGCGAAGAACTTGAAAACGTGCTCGATACACTTTCTCCTAAAGAAATTGAGGTTCAGGATCGCAGTGGAAAATGGTACATTCTGCGACTGCTGCCCTACCGAACGCTTGATAATGCCGTGGATGGGATAGTTCTGACCTTAATTGACATAACCGAAAGGCGGCGTTTTGAATCAAGTTTAAAGACTGAACGTGAATTGCTGATAAGATCCCTGGAAATAAATCCAACCGGACATTTGATATTAGGAAGTGATGGATTGATAACTTATGCAAACAAAGCGCTGTGCATGTTGCTTGATCTGGATATTTCTGATTTGATTGGCAAACACTTTGACACAGTGAACTGGATGACTTTTGAACAGAATAAGGGTGCAAAAGTGTTAAATAAAATGCCCCTTAACAAGTTACTTGCTGATCATCAGAACGGATATAAAGGATCTCTTGCTTATGCAAACAACGAAGGAAAGGAGATAATTCTTGCACTGAAAGGAGTGCCTATCTATGACTCAAACTCTGAACTTACAGGCTTGATATTCACTTTTAGTGACATTACCTCCGATTGCAGAAAAAACAAAAATAAATCCTGAAACTATGCATAACCACGATAAAAGCCGTCAATTGCGCGAACGAGCGGAAAGTATCCTGAAATCCCGCAATTCAGCCAATAAAGATATTTATAGTGCCGAAAATCTGGGCAAATTAATCGAAGAGCTTCAGATTTATCAGATTGAACTTGAAACACAAAACGAAGAGATGCAAAGGCTCTACTCTGCGCTTGAAACATCATCTGCAAGATATACTTCGCTCTTTGATTTTGCCCCCATTGGCTATCTCACTACAGATGAAAACGATCTTATTCAGGAAATTAACCTTACAGGTTGTGAGATTCTGGGAATGGAAAGACAGCTGATTGTCGGACTCGCTATTACACGGTTTTTTTCTCCCGATTCGCAGGATAACTATTATTTTCATGTACGCAAAGTAAGGGAAACAGCAACCAAGCAAATTACTGAACTGGCTTTACAAAAACGGCCGGGTTCAGAAGTTAAGGTTCCTGCATTTGTTCAACTCATCAGCTTGCCCGACGAAAATGGAAGTGGTATAAAATCTGCATTTATTGATATTACGCAACGAAAGCTGGCTGCTGAAAATTTAAAGGAGAATGAGGCAAGACTCAACAGCATCTTCAGGGCTACACCAGCCGGAATTGGTATGGTGATTAATCGTGAGTTAACTCTGGTAAATGACAGGTTATGCGATATGCTTGGTTATGATAATCAGGAACTTATCGGAAAAAGTACCAGGATTCTTTTTCCATCAGATGAGGAATTCCTTAGAGTAGGATCTGAGAACTATGCCAGACTGGAGCGCGAAAGTATAAGTCTGATGACCAGCAAATTTCAGCATAAAAACGGCAAAATAATAGATGTTTTACTCAGCACTTCAGCCCTGGAAAATGGAAATTCGCGCAAAGGGGTTACTTTCACAGCACTTGATATTTCCAGGCAACTTGATACTGAAAAAAGTCTGGTTGAAGTTCAATTGAAATTCGAAATGATTGCAAGCAATGCACGCGATGGCATATTGTTGCTGAACCGTGATGGTTCAATCAATTATTTCAATCCATCGGTGGCTAAATTATTTGGCTATGAATCAAAAACACTTGAGAAATTAAGACTTCTTGATATAATTGAGCCCGACCAGAATAGCGAAGTTATCACAAACCTATTTGCCAAATATTCAAAAGCAAAAGTCAGGTCTAGAATTACCAGAAACTTTGAGTTGTCGGGAAAGAAGAGTGATGGCACCGTTTTCCCTCTGGAGCTTTCTCTTTCTTCTTTTGTATTTGGAGCCGAAGTAATGCTTGTTGCAATCATCAGAGATTTTACTGAGCACAAAATCACGCAGTACAATCTGATGAAAGCCAAGGAAAAAGCAGAAGAGTCTGAAAGGTTAAAAACTGCATTTTTAGCTAATGTGTCGCACGAAATCAGAACTCCCATGAATGCCATTCTGGGCTTTGTTAGCTTAATGCAGGAATTTGATTCATCATTTGAAGAAAGAGAGGAATATTTTTATCAGATAAAAACCAACGGGGAAATTCTGATGAATCTTATCAATGATATTATTGACTTATCAAAACTTGAGAGTGATGCCATGTCGTTATATCCCGAACAACTGGAAATCAGATCTTTTGTGGAGGAGATTTATTCTTTTCTGGTTAATGAACTCAGGTTAAAACATAAGAATAATGAAATAGTCCCAAGGCTGATTTTTCCAGAGGAGCTTGCTTTTGCAGTTGTATTGGTTGACAGGCTCAGACTCAGGCAGGTACTTACAAATTTAATACAGAATGCAGTAAAGTTTACTCAGAAAGGCAGTATATCTCTTATTGTAAGTACAGATAATTTTGATGACAATTCACGGTTTAATCTGATATTCAATATCAGCGACACCGGAATAGGAATTGAAAGAGATAAAACCACATATATCTTCGACTCTTTCAGGCAGGTTGAGGACCCCTTCTCGAGAAAATATGGCGGAGCCGGACTGGGTTTATCAATTGTTAAAAAGATTGTAGAATCTATGGGTGGAAGGGTGGAGGTTAACTCTGTATACGGAAAAGGATCTGATTTTGTAGTTAAGTTGCCTGTTGAATTTGAGACCGGGAGTAAAGATGAAAACAGTTCAGGTAAAAACCCTGAATTTGAAGATTATCAAGGTTGCAAAGCTCTGGTTGTAGAGGATAAATATGCAAATTCAAAATATTTGCAATCCCTGCTCACAAAAAGTGGCATACATGTCTTGCTTGCTGAAAGTGGCGAAGAGGCTGTTGCAGTTTTTGGTGGTAATCCTGACATAGACATTGTTTTGATGGATATTCAATTACCGGGAATGGATGGGTTTGATGCTGCTAGCAGAATAAGAATGCTTAACAGGAATGTGCCTGTTATTGCCCAAACAGCCTTTGCAACGTCTGAAAATCAAATCAGATTCAAAGCAGCAGGTTTTAATGATTACGTTTCAAAACCAATAAATGCCAGGGAGTTGCTCAAAAAAATAGCCATGCACCTGAAAAAAAGATAATGCCCGTGATTAGCTCTGTAATTGAGCATTTTCTGAACTTTATATTTTAATAAATGTTTAACTAATCAATCTGTTTCTCAAAGCAGATTAATTACAAAACAATCTTATGGATATCAAAAAAGAGCAACCGGATTCACTACCGAAAAAAAATAATGATGATGGAACAGGACTAAACCCTGTTTCTGATTTTTCCGGTGCTTCAGCTCTCGATTGGCTGTCATCTCTCCCTTATCCTGCCTGGGTATTTCTCCCTGAATCTGAATCTCTTTGGGAAAACAATGCCGCATCGTTACTGTTTCAAAAGGAAAATAATTCAGCAGAAAAAACACTTGATATTCTTTTTGGTATTTCAGGTTTGAATAAGGGTATATTGAAACAAAAATCACAGTCTTTAAGGCATTTCTCCAAAATTGTAAGGCTAAATACAAATGGTGAGGATTGCACTTTTGTGTTTTTCGTTTCATTTATTGATTACGCGGGATTCAAAACATATTTACTGCAACTTCAGCCTCTGGAGCCGGAAGCAGAAAATATAGAAGACAAAAATCATAAGATAAAAGAACCGAATGACTTTGATAAAGAGCATTTCAGTGGTTTCCTCACACACAGTGCTTCGGAACGACATGATACTGAGTTGCTTGAAATTATATCAGATTCCATTTTTCATCCGTTTTATGTAATTGATCCTGAGACTCATAAAGCCCTTGTAAAGAATGTTGCAGCCAAAGAAATGGAATCAAATCTTGTTTCGTCTCATTGTTTTATGCTGCATAAGCCAGGTGGCTGTACAAGGAATGCAGAAAGTTGTGTGCTCGACATGGTAATAAACTCCAAAGCACCTGTGAGAGTTGAACACGATTATTTTATGACAGATGGAAGCAAGCATACACATGAAGTCTTTGGGTATCCTGTTTTTAAGGACAATGGACAGCTGGGGCTGGTCATTTATCAGTCCATTGATATTTCCAGCCGCAAACAAGTGGAAACAGACTTGCTGAATTACAGAAACATTCTTGATGAGTTGATGAAAAATCTTCCGGGTATGGTTTATCGTTGCCTCAATGAGTCAAACTGGACAATGGAATATGTAAGCCCGGGTTGCAAAAAAATTACCGGATATGGAGTAAACGATCTTATAAATAATAAAAGCATTCATTTTGGCGATTTGATTTTTCCTGATGACCGGGACAGAGTATGGGAAGAAATTCAAAAGTCGGTCAGCCGAAACCGCAGATACCGTGTGGAATACCGTATATTAGGACGAAACGGATTGGTAAAGTGGGTTTCTGATCAGGGCCGGGGCATGCTTGATATGAATGGTAATGTTTATTTACTTGAAGGCTTTATTGCAGATATTACTGCAGGCAAACAAGCCGACCTTAAGTTGCAGCATGAACTGAGCATCAATCAGTCGTTGGCCGAGATTGGAGTTGAACTTCTTAGCGAATCCATGAAGCCCGGCAGCCTTGCCCGTATGGTCCAGCAATTCGCTATGGAATATACAGGAAGCCGCTTCTCTCTGCTTATTGTTCCATCTCTGGATGATACAGGACTGTCTTTTTACATGCTCGACAATACAGGAGAAAAGAATTTTCATTTTAATGAAGAAGCTGTTGCTGCCGGGAACATACCTTTATCGAATTATATACAGAGCAGTAAGTCCTTCTTTAATAATTCATTTGAGGAACCCATTGCCCTCAGTTATCTGGGATTAAATAATACTTCTTTCGATAAAGTATTGGGAGTTCCGGCCTTTATCAATAATGAATCGGCCGGTTATCTTTTTCTGGCAGATTCCTTTGCTGACTATACTGCTGAGCAAATGTCAGTAGCACAGCGTTTTATCAGTATGTTTGCACTTGGTGTCTATCGAATCAAAGCTGAAAAAACCCTTAAACAGGCAAAAATCAGGGCAGAAGAGTCTGATAAGCTCAAATCCCTGTTTCTTTCAAACATGTCGCACGAAATACGGACTCCCATGAATGCCATTGTGGGATTTGCTGAAATGTTGCATGAATCGGGCCTGCAGGTCGAAGAAAAGGATAAATTCCTGGATGCAATCGTACGAAGCGGTGATAGTCTTCTGCACCTGATCAATGACATCATTGACATCTCTAAAATAGAAGCCGGACAACTGAAGTTATCCAATACAATCTGCAATATCAACGAATTGCTGACTGATCTTGAACTTACTTTTCTTCAGGAATTGGCCAGGCAAAAGAAGAGTCACATTTCACTTCATATCCAGAAAGGAATTCATGATGTTGATTTTAAAATAAATACAGATTGTGTAAGGCTCAGGCAAATAATTACAAATCTGGCTGGTAATGCCATTAAATTTACTGATGAAGGGTTTATTGAAATCGGATACAGAATAGAAACCGGGCGTTTACTTTTCTATGTCAGAGACTCAGGTGTTGGTATTTCACCGGCCGATCAAAAAATAATTTTCGAACGTTTTGGTCAGGTAAAGTCTGAAGATGCGCGAAACATCTCCGGTACAGGGCTGGGGTTAACCATTTCAAAGAACCTTGTTGAATTGCTTGGCGGAACCATATGGGTTGACTCTTACCCAAACGAAGGCTCAACATTCTGGTTCACTCACCCATTAACCAAGGTAACCGCCAAAGCAGGGAGAAAGCCTTCTGAAATACAAAAGTCAGCTCAAGCTGATTTCAGTGGTATTACAATTCTTGTTGTTGAAGATGTTGATACCAATTATTTCTACATCAGTGCACTGCTTGAAAAAATGAAGGCAAAGGTAATAAGGGCTGCCAATGGCCAGAAAGCAGTTGATCTTTGTTCTTCCAATCCTTCAATCAATCTGGTACTTATGGATATTGAACTACCGGTAATGAATGGATACGATGCAACCCGGGCTATCAAAAAGCTGAGACCCGGGCTGCCAGTTGTAGCACAAACAGCATTTGCCATGTCGGGCGAACGCGAACGTTGCCTCGAAGCCGGCTGCAACGATTATTTAGCCAAACCCATTCGCAAGGATGATATCATCAGGGTAATTTCCTCATTGATATAGAGATGCTCAGGAGTATCTGGGGTCGCTTTGCAGAGGTAGTTTAGCCATTTTTATAGTTTCGAGCGAAGGAAACCCGAATTCTTCAACTACTTTACCCAGAATAAGATACACACCACGCCCCCTGAACGGGAATGCACGTGCTATATCAGGGAAATGGACAGTATCAAAAAACTCACCCTGACTGTCGAGAAAGGTGCCAAAGTACATGATTTCGTTTTTTATGGTTCTTACATACTTAATCGTAACAAGCACCCCAACCATCTTTAATACCTGACCTAAAGCTGCAGACAGTTGATGGGCTTGTATGTCGCCACGGTAATGTGTCTTGAGCATGTCAAAATAAGTCATACTTACCGGAAAATCAATGAGTTCTATTTCGTCGTAAGCATCTTCCAGTTGGTCGTGCACCAGAGCCGGAAGGTTAAATTGTTTTACAGGTTGCCTGAAGAGAACGGCTTCGGCAGGTGCAGGTTTTTTTGATGAAAGCATGTGCGATTCCCATAGTAATTGTTGTTTACTCATCCCCGAAAATCTTAAAGCCCCTGTTCTGATGAGCAAAATCAATTGTTCCATTCCAGGTTGCAGCCGCTCAATAAAGTCATGCAGACCTGTATATTCCCCGTTTAAGTCTCTTTCTTTTAGTATGTTATTGGCAAAATTGCTTTCGAGTCCCGAAATGTGCACAAAACCAATAAAAATTGTGTTACCCGAAAGAGTATTTAAGTATGCACTCCGGTTTACACAAGGCAATTCAATGCGTGCACCGCATCTGCGGGCTTCGTTAAAGTATACCCAGCTTTGATAAAACCCTCCAAAATTGTTGATTACTGCAACCATAAACTCTATGGGGAAGTAAGATTTTAGATAGAGGCTTTGGTAACTTTCCACAGCGAACGACGCCGAATGTGCTTTTGAGAAGGAGTAACCGGCAAACGATTCTATCTGCCTCCAGACCTCGTTGGTTATAGAGTCGGGGTAGCCTTTGCCGCGGCAGTTGTCGAAAAACTTATCAATAATTTTCTGAAATTCAACCCTTGATCTGTATTTTCCACTCATGGCCCTGCGCAGCACATCGGCATCGGCAAGGTCGAGGCCGGCAAAGTGGTGGCAAATTTTCAGAACATCTTCCTGATAAACCATAACTCCATATGTCTCTGATAATTGCTCTTCCATTACCGGATGTATGTAATCAAATCCTTTGGGATTGTGAAACCGCCTGATGTATTCACGCATCATACCCGAACGGGCTACTCCGGGCCTGATTATAGAACTTGCAGCCACCAGACTTAGGTAATTGTCGCAGCGCAGTTTTTTCAGCAACCCGCGCATGGCAGGGCTTTCTATGTAAAAGCACCCGTTGGTTTCGGCATTTCTGAGTTGTTGTTTTACTTTTTCATCGTGTTTGAATTTTTCAACCTGATGTATGTCAATACTTATTCCGTGGTTTCTTTTTATTATTTCCACACTGTCGCGAATATGCCCAATGCCCCGCTGGCTCAGAATGTCGAGTTTTTCAAATCTCAGGTCTTCAGCCACATACATATCCCATTGAGTAACAGGCATTGACTTGGGCGGTAGGTCAAGTGCTGTGTAACAGGTGATGGGCTCTTCCGAAATAAGCACACCTCCTGCATGTATGCTTCTTATGTTGGGGAAATCGGTCATGCGCGTACCAAGCTCAATAATTTTTGCAGATACGTCATCTTTTAAGGCCGGATTCCCGGGATCGTCGATGAGCCGGTCAAGTTCGGCCTTGGGCAGGCCTACTACCTTGCCCAGCTCCCTGAGTATTGATTTACCTTTAAATGTAGATGTGGCCCCGAGTAATGCAGTGTGTTCTCGCCCGTAGCGCTTGAAGATGTAATCCAGCACGTCGTCGCGCTCTTTCCATGAATAATCTATGTCGAAATCAGGAGGGCTGCTGCGCTTAGGATTTAAAAAACGTTCAAAGTAGAGATTGAGCTCAATGGGATCAACATCGGTAATTCTCAGGCAATACGCCACAATACTATTGGCTCCGCTTCCCCGGCCCACATGATAAAATCCCCGCGACATGGAGTATCTGATGATGTCCCAGGTAATGAGGAAATAGGCGCCAAATCCAAGATGATCAATAATATCCAACTCGTGTCTTACACGGGCTGCGGCTTCGCGGTTGTTTTGTCCGTAGCGGTACTCAAGCCCGTCAAAAGCCAGTTTTTCAAGCAAAAGTCTGTCGTCGTATGTGCTGCCCGTGAATGTCTTTTTGTTTTTAATTGTTTGATAATCAAAGTCTATGCTGCATCTTCCGGCTATTCTCCGTGTGTTTGCAATCAAAGCCGGGTGCTGAGAGAATATTTCAAGCAAGCGTTTGGTACTCATGAGCATACGTTCGCCGCCAGCCACCATTCCTGCCGATAGCCTGCTCAATAAAATATTGTTATCTATGGCTCTGAGGTAGCGGTGCAGTTCATATCCCTTTTCATCGGTAAAGGCAACCGGAGCATGAATGATGTATTTTTCGGGATATCTGCCAAATTCCGACATCAGCAATTTTCCGGCTTCAGCCGGACCAACACCAATAAACTCGTTGTGCGCCATTTCATGCACTTTCCGGCTTCCGAAAGGATAAACCACAAATACATCATTAAACAAAGGAGCCGGCCAGGGCAGGGGAGTGCTTTCAAGATTACAGCGGCTGAGCAGATCGTTTAATTCTTTAAAACCCTTGTTGCTCTGCGCTATTCCGGTGTATAGCAGTTGATTGCCCTGCCTGAATTCAACTCCGGCTATGGGGCGCAAGCCATGTTTACGACAAGCTTTTACAAAATCAATGGTACCGGTGGTATTGTTTATGTCGGCAAGCAATACCGAGTCGGTGCCGGCATCGGCAGCTATGCCGGCAATCTGTTCAACCGGCAAAGTGCCGAACCTCAGACTGTAATACGAGTTAAAACTTAGGTGCATCGGGTTTATAATTGAGTTGTAAGCCGGCAATTTTTTTAAGTTGTCAAATTCAGCTATTCTTCGTCGGCCCAGTTCAGTGCCGGGCTGAGGGTAGCTGCCCGGGTTACAGCCCGTTGCCCAAACCTCACCCGAATGCGGTCCATAGCCTGGTAAAGACTTATGGTTTCGGGAGAATCATCAAACATGCTGATTTGCTGAACTCCGTTTACCAAATGACTGAACTTAACCCCAATAAGTCTGATGAGCATGCGCCTCTGATACAAGCGGTCGAACAAACTGCGTACCACCGGCAGAAGCATATGGTCAAAGGCAGTGTAGGGTATGCGGTGCTGAAGTGTGTGTGTGTCGAAGTTGGCATACCTTACTTTTACAGTTACACACGAAGTAAGTTTCTGTTTCCGGCGAAGTTCCCACGCCAGCTTCTCTACTTTCTTGAGCAGCAGATCGTTAATCATGGGAATATCTATGGTGTCCTGCTCAAAAGTGGTTTCCGAGCCGATTGACTTTCGCTCAGAATACGACTCAACAGGAGTTAAATCTATGCCATTGGCTTTTTTCCAGATGATCATCCCGTTTTTGCCCAGCAAACGTTCTACCATTTCGGGAGGCATATGCCTCAGTGTTTCTATGGTAGCTATGCCCATAGAGCGAAGCAGGCGGAATGTTTTGTCGCCTATGCCAGGTATTTTGCTGATAGATAACGGATTTAGAAATGGGATTACTTTCTCGCGCGGAACTTCAAGCTCTCCGTTGGGTTTTGCCAGGCCGGTGGCGATTTTTGAAACAGTTTTATTCACCGACAGCCCCAGCGAGATCGGAAGTCCGGTTTCCCTGATGATGCGCTGCCTGAGCTCGTGCGACCATTTTACCGATCCAAAAAAACGGTCCATTCCTGTAATGTCAAGATAATGCTCATCTATAGATGCCTTTTCATAAACAGGAGCCTGTTCGGCAATAATACCGGTAACCATATTCGAATAACGCGAATATTGCTCCATGTCGCCTCTTATAACTATGGCATCGGGGCAAAGCGCTCTTGCCATTTTCATGGGCATGGCCGAATGTACTCCGAAAGTACGGGCTTCGTAGCTGCATCCGGCAACCACCCCGCGCCCCGAAAGCCCTCCTATAATCACAGGAAGGCCGTTCAGGCTGCTGTTCGACAAACGTTCCACCGAAACGAAAAATGTGTCGAGGTCCATATGAACTATCGTCCGGTTCTCGCCTGCAATAAGCATAATTTTTTTTTTAAACTATTTGTTTTTCCGATTGTTTTTTGTTGTAATTTTGATCAAATTCTAATCAAAATTTCGATTACAATATAATCATTTTTTTTAAAACACCAACATCGCCATGAATATTTTTGCTTCAAACATCAAATTGCTTCGCAAACGCAGAGGGCGTACGCAAGACGAAGTAGCTTTTGTGCTCGGCATGAAACGGCCAACCCTTAGTGGCTACGAAAATGAGGTTGCTCAGCCTGGAATTGATGCCTTGCTCGCTTTCTCCAGGTATTTTGGTATTTCCATTGATACTTTGCTTAAGGTTGATTTGTCGAAACTTTCGCAAAGCGAACTTTCGCAGCTCGAAAAAGGCTACGATGTATTTATTACCGGAAGTAAGATCAGGGTACTTGCTACAACGGTTGATTCGCAAAACAACGAAAATATAGAAGTGGTAAACCAAAAGGCCTCGGCTGGTTACAGGCTCGGATTTTCTGATCCCGATTATATTAAAATACTTCCAACCTTCCATATGCCTTTTCTTTCGAAAGAAAAAAAGTACCGCACCTTTCAGATAACAGGAGATTCCATGCTGCCTATACCTGACGGGTCGTGGGTAACCGGAGAATTTATTCAGAACTGGAACCTGATACGCGATGGGCAACCCTGCATTGTACTCACTCTCGACGATGGCATTATGTTTAAAATTGTGGAAAACCGGATTAAATCAGACGGAAAACTCCTGCTGAGTTCACTTAATCCGCTTTACGATTCTTATAGTATAGATATAAAAGATGTCAGAGAGGTATGGAAGTTTGTTCACTACATCAGCAGCGCCATGCCCGAGCCCAATCTGCCGCGCGAAGAGCTTTCTGCTACCGTGGTTGCACTTAAAAAAGATCTGGAAAAGCTTAAGAAACAGGTAAATGAGGCTGTGGTTCTTAAACTGCCGTTTGATGAAGCATAATTTTTGAAGTTCACTAAAACAATATTGAGCATTGTTTTCAGTTTTTAAAGTCATGCCAATTTGGTACATTTGCAAACTTTTGTTTTTGTTGTACCCTCTGGTGGTAAGCTTCTGCAAATAAGTTATTAACTGATACTCCATAAATTAATGACAGACTCTGATAATACAAGTTTGCAGGATTCTGTTCGCCAGAACCTGCCTGCAGAAGTGATTGAAAAGCTCGGGCTCTACGAACTCATGGTGCATGAGTCGTCGGATGTTATTTGGATTATGGATCTCAACCTGAGGACTACATACATGAGTCCTTCGGTTGAAAAACACCTGGGATATACGGTTGAAGAATACATGAGCCTGTCGCTTCCGGAAAGACTCCCGTCAGAATCAGTAGAACTTAGTCAGAGAATTTTTCAAACAGAGATATTACCTGTTTTAAATGGAAATAAAGAGCCTGATAGCCAGCCAATTATATATGAGATGCTTCACAGGCACAAAAGCGGGCAGACTGCCTGGGGAGAGATAAGTTTTAGTTTTATTCGCGATAAATCCGGTAAGATCGTTTCAATTATGGGCATTACCCGCAATATTGATGCCCGTAAACGTGCACAGGAAGAACTGGCTAAAAGCAGAGAAAGGTTCAGAATGTTGGTTGAAAATACCAACGATTGGGTGTGGGAGATTGATAGTAATTATAACTTCATATATACCAATCCTTTGGTGGAAAGTATAACCGGGTTTTCTGCAGACAAAATTATCGGAAAGTCGTTTTTTGACTTTTGTGAGCCAGCCAACCGTAATTCTGAATTTCTGCGTTTCGAAAACTTTCGAAAATCTGCAATCCCTTTTTCCGGATTCCGGATTTCTATGCTGGATGCAAACAAAAGAGCCATTCATCTTGAAGTAAACGCATCTCCAATTACCGATACTCTGGGCAACTTTTTTGGCTTCAGAGGAATTAGCCGTGATGTCTCCCAGAGCCAGTTGATTTTAAAAAAACTTAATCGACTCGAATCAAGGCACATAGCTTTGCTTACACAGTCAGACTTTGCCATTATTGAGCTGGATCAGGAATTTGAGGTACTCGAGTGGAGCAAAGGTGCTACACGAATATTTGGCTACAGTAAGGGCGAAGCCATGGTGGGTAAGATTTTTACAAAGCTATGGAATGCAGATTCTTTCAAAGTCTTTCTTGAAAAGGTCACAATTGCTGAAAATGGCCCTCCATCTCCATTCCTTCATGAAGAAAAAAAGAATCAAAATAAAAACGGACTTCAGCTGCACTGCAAGTGGTATGTAAACCCCATATTTGAGGATGAAAAGTTAAGAGCTGTACAATTATATGTTAAAGACCTGACCGGTAATTCAGAAACCGAAATGTTGCTGAACCAATATGAATGGTTCATGGCTTCATATTGCCGTGCTGCTGTTTTTGTTGATACCAGATTGAAAATCAACGGATTTTCAACTTCAGCCCCAGCTTTCCTCTCCAAGCCTGAGGATGAACTGAATAAAGTGTTTATTCGGAATCTTTTTGAAAAAACATCGGCAAAAACAATTATTGATCAGGGAATAAATTATGCAACCAGAAATGGAAAATGGTCTGCTCTTGTTATGTTACATGCGGGTGCGGCAAAAAAGCAGGTTTCGCTCGAAATAGTTAAATTGCTGAATTCCGGGAGCAAAGCAAAGGGATTTGCTTTTATTTTCGACAAAAAGTGCGACACACCATAATATTCTGTTTATAGCCTGATGGTTATAAACAAACGGCCATTTAAGCACTTATCCATAAAACTACCATGCAATAGAATTTTTGTCCACTTTCAGCCCGGTTTGGACATTTTTCAACATTAAATCTTACATAAATCAATATAAGGTTTCTTGCATCTGAATATTTTGTACCTTTGCACACAATTTTCAATTTCTGCCCTGTTTTATGATAAACATAACGTTACCCGACAACTCGGTAAGACAATATCCTGAAGGGATTACTTCACTCGAGATTGCCAGAAGCATAAGCGAAGGCCTTGCCCGTAATATTTTAAGTGCCGAAGTAAATGGAGAAGTTTGGGATGCAACCCGTCCTATTACTTCCGATGCACGATTAAAGCTTCTTACCTGGGACAATACCGAAGGCAAAGCTACCATGTGGCATTCTTCTGCTCACCTTATGGCTGAAGCAATTGAGCAATTGTATCCGGGAGTAAAATTTGGTATAGGTCCCGATATTGAGAATGGTTTTTATTACGACATGGATTTTGGCGATCATGTTATTTCAGCCGAAGACCTCGAAAAGATTGAAAACCGTATGCTCGAACTTGCCCGCGAGAAACAGTCCTTTACCCGCAAGGAGGTATCAAAATCAAAGGCAATTGAATATTTTACCGAAAAAAACGACGAGTATAAACTTGAGCTGATCCGTGACCTGGAGGATGGACAGATCACTTTTTATGAAAGCGGAACTTTTACCGATCTTTGCCGCGGGCCGCATATCCCCGATACCGGATTTATCAAAGCAGTTAAATTGCTGAACATTGCCGGAGCTTACTGGCGTGGCGATGAAAAACGCAAACAACTTACCCGCATTTACGGTATTACTTTCCCAAAACAGAAAGATCTGGCCGACTATCTTGTGTTGCTGGAAGAAGCCAAAAAGCGCGATCATCGCAAATTGGGGAAAGAACTTGAATTGTTTACTTTTTCGCAAAAAGTTGGTCAGGGGCTTCCTTTGTGGCTTCCTAAAGGTGCGCTGCTTCGCGACCGCCTGGAGCGTTTCCTCAGAAATGTACAGCAAAAAGCTGGTTACCAGCCGGTTATTACTCCTCATATCGGGAATGTTGATTTGTACAAAACTTCAGGACATTTCCAGAAGTATGGCAAAGACAGTTTCCAGCCCATTTCAACACCGGTTGAGGGTGAGCAGTTTATGCTGAAACCCATGAATTGCCCTCACCATTGTGAGATTTATTCCTCAAAACCGCGCTCTTACAAAGATCTGCCAATTCGTTTTGCTGAATTCGGAACAGTATACAGATATGAGCAGAGCGGAGAGCTTCACGGTTTGACCAGGGTTAGGGGATTCACTCAGGACGATGCACATATTTTCTGTACTCCTGATCAGTTGAAGTCTGAATTTATTGCTGTGATCGACATTGTTTTGCATATCTTCAAGACTTTGAATTTTAAGGAATACACTGCTCAGATATCCCTTCGTGATCCTGATAATACCGAAAAGTATATAGGCTCGGAAGAAAACTGGAACAAAGCAGAAAATGCAATCATGGAGTCAGTTAAATCTGCTGGTATTGAGGCAGTTGTGGAATACGGCGAAGCTGCTTTTTATGGCCCGAAGCTCGACTTTATGGTTAAGGATGCTCTGGGAAGAAAGTGGCAGCTGGGTACCATTCAGGTTGATTATAATCTGCCGGAAAGATTTGAACTTGAATACATAGGCAGCGACAATCAGAAACACAGGCCTATAATGATTCACAGGGCTCCGTTTGGTTCAATGGAAAGATTTGTTGCGGTATTGATTGAACATTCTGCCGGTAATTTTCCTTTATGGTTAACTCCCGAGCAGTTTATTATACTGCCAATCAGTGAAAAATATCTTGATTATTCAAAAAAACTTTTAAATATCCTGAATAATTACGAAATTCGCGGCCTGATTGACGAACGGAGTGAGAAAGCCGGACGAAAAATCAGAGATGCTGAAGTGAAGAAGATTCCTTTTATGCTTGTTGTTGGCGAGAAGGAAGAAGCCGAAAATACTGTGTCTGTAAGAAGACACGGTCAGGGCGACCTCGGAACTTTCAGCATTGAAGCTTTTGCTGAAATGGTAAACAACGAGGTGAAAACCTTCATGCAATAAACCTTAATTATTCACAAACTGTCGGAGGACTTTTTATAGCAACACCATTTAGAAATCAGAGGGATGCCCGCTTCACACGTAAGAAAGAGGATCCGCACCTGATTAACGAGAGAATCAAGGCCCCGGTTGTTCGGGTGGTCGGAGAAAATGTTGAACAGGGAATTTACAACCTGAAGGATGCGCTGGCAATAGCGCAGCGGCTTGAGTTGGATCTTGTTGAGATTTCACCTACAGCCAATCCCCCGGTTTGTAAAGTAACTGATTACAAGAAGTTTCTCTACGAACAAAAAAAGAAGCAAAAAGAAATCAAAGCCAAATCGGCCAAGATTGTGGTTAAGGAAATCCGCCTGGGACCCAATACCGATGAGCATGATTTTAACTTCAAGCTGAAACATGCTATGAAGTTTCTTGAAGAAGGTTCTAAAGTTAAAGTAGAGGTTTTCTTCAGGGGACGCAGCATCGTTTACAAAGATCAGGGTGAGATTAAGTTGCTGCAGTTTGCATCGTTGCTCGAAGAACACGGAAAAGTTGAAAAACTGCCTTTGCTCGAGGGTAAACGCATGATTATGATTATTGCACCCAAAAAGTAGAAAGTTTTTGTTTTAAAGCTGAATATAAACCCAATTAACAATTTGTCTAATGCCAAAAATGAAGTCGAAATCCAGTGCCAAAAAAAGGTTCGATGTAACCGGCACCGGTAAACTGAAAAGGAAGCATGCTTACAAGAGCCACATCCTTACCAAAAAATCGACCAAGCGCAAACGTAATTTGACTTACAGCGCCATAGTTGATTCGGCCGATGTGAAGAATGTAAAAATGATGCTTCAGTAAACTTGTGTTAATTAATTTTTAACCCTTGCTTTCTGCTCCTAAGTTTCGCTCTTAAAAAGTGAACGCGAAAGCGAAAACCAAAACAAAATGCCAAGATCAGTAAACGCAGTAGCCTCAAGGGCTCGCAGAAAAAAAATCCTGAATGCCGTTAAAGGACAATTCGGCCGCAGGAAAAATGTTTGGACGGTTGCCAAAAATGCATACGAAAAAGGCATGGTGTATGCATACCGTGACAGACGCCAGAAAAAGCGCAATTTCCGTAGTTTGTGGATTACCCGCATCAATGCCGGTGTAAGGGAATACAATATGTCGTATTCCGTATTTATGGGTAAACTCAAGCAAAAGAATATCAATCTTGACCGTAAAGTTCTTGCCGATCTGGCAATGAATCATCCTACGACTTTTAAAGCCATAGTTGACGCAGTCAGGAATTAATAGCTAAAAAGCAAAAACAGAAAAGAGGCTGTTTCCTTTACGGGAACAGCCTCTTTAAGTTAAACTGGTTTAGCTTTAATGCACCGTTAGATTATTTTTAATGACCTCCGGCAGCAGGTGTTACCTCGCTTTTTTCCGCCGGCTCTTTTACCAGATACCATGCAGCAGCCGAAAATGCAACAGTTAATGAACAAATTAAAAATGTAATTCCTTTGTCCTGCGCATTGCTTATCAGCTCGCCAACACCCAGACTGGCAACCAGCTGAGGCAATACCACCGACAAGTTGAACAAGCCCATATATAAACCCATTCTGGTTTGAGGAACTTTTTGCGACATAATCGCAAATGGCAGGCTTATGGTAGCAGCCCAGCCAATTCCAACAATCGCCATCAGTCCGTAAATAATGGCAGGTGTATTTCCAAACAGGAAGATACCAAGGTATCCAATTGCCATAATTGCAATGCTGCTGGCATGAACTTTTACCCTTCCATATTTTGCAGCAAGTGGCAGAAGAATGATAATAGGAATAATGGCAGCAATCAGATTGATGGTAAAAAAGCTCCAGTTTACAATGTTGCCCATTTCATTGTCACCGAGGTCAGGAATTCTGTCCTTGACATATGCATACAGATAAATGAACATGGTTTGCACCCCTATCCATGTAAATGAGTGTGCAGCAAGTACTTTTTTAAATTCCAGATGGCCATTATCGTCTTCTGGTTTATTACCTGCTTTAGTGATAAGCGTTTTGCCAATCAGGAAAACTGTTAAAATAAAGGCCGTTATTTCAACAATATGGTATGGTATGGGCGAAATGCCGGCAAGTTTGACTATCATAGCATATAATGCGTAAATCAGAAATCCCCAAAGCGGTTCAATAGTTAAGAGAATATTGAGAAAAGAGCCATCATTCTTATCGTCCTGTATAAGAACCGGTCCCGAAGCTTTATCCTTTCCCTCATTTTCATTTTCACCGAGAATGAGGGGTTCCTTGATAAAAAACGGGGGTATAACAGAAAACAGCAAAACAAGAACAGCTCCCATATAGATCAGGATGTAATTGTTTAAGGTTGCTCCTATGAAGTAAGCCAGCACTCCGAAAGTGCCTGAAACTGTTTGCATCCAGGTATAACCCTTGGTACGGCTTTTTCCTTCAGGGGTAACATCGGCGATGATAGACCTGGTCGGATTAAAACTGATATTTATTGCTAAATCAAGTGTAAGGGCAACGGCAATGGCAATGCCAAGTATGCCTTCAACTCCCATGCTTTCTTTGATTACTCCAATGTTTGGCAGCGCCAGCAACATAAGCGATGCCAGGATACCTCCTATAATTATAAACGGCCTGCGCCTCCCATTCCAGAACCACACCTTATCGCTTATTACTCCGATAATTACTTGCCCGATAATTCCGGCAAGCGGACCAGCTGCCCAAACTAGTCCAACATCGTGAATATCAAGATTGTACTTTGTACTTAATATCCAGCTTAAGGCGGCTATCTGTACCGAAAGTGCAAATCCCATGGCTGTAGCCGGAAGACTAAGCAGGGCATAAAATGGTGTGGTTAGGTTTCGCTGAATCTTTAGCATACAAAGATTTTTAAACTGTTTCAGAATAGGAATTCATTGCAAAAAGAGTGATTTATTACCTGCATAAAAATAGTAAAACTATTGCATCATTAAAAATGATACAATAGTTTTTTTTGGTGGGAATAACCAGTTTATAAGATACTGCAAATGCAGTTATTGATTTGCCTTATTTTGTTTTATGAAGGACTCCATTTGTGCAGAAAGCAGGCGTTTGGCAATAATCTTTTTATTTCTGTCGAGCAAAAACATAACAGGTGAGCTATGAACATCATACAACTCCCTGAAATCAGGTGTCATACTGTAAAAGCCATTTACATTTATCCAGGGTAATTCATTTTTGCGGATGTATTGCTTCATGTCTTTCCACGAGGTATCCATACATACAGCATAAACCTCGAGATTGTGTAAACCTTTCTCTTTCAGATAGAAATCACGCAGTAACGGCGTTTCCTTTTTACAATGGCTGCAGTCGGGATCCCAAAAGTAAATGAGTGTGTAGTCTGATTTGATGCTGTGCAATGAAACAGGATTTTGTAATGTGTCCAGTAAAATCATTTCCGGGGCAATCTTGCCGATGAGCACATTTCTTATGGCATTCGCCTTTTTAATGAGATTTTCTTTTACAGTAGTATTCATCCAGCCCATCTTTTTGTCCTGATAATATTTATCTACCAGATGTACAAATATGGCGTCGTATCCCATGATCTCTGATGTTTCATACTTGATGGTAAAATACCACATCAGATATTTAAAAGTCTCTTCATTATCTCCTGCCATGGAAAACAGGTGGTCAATTGCTTTTATGAGCGAATCGGGAGCCGGAACCGTGAGTTTGCTGATATATTGCTCAACTTTACTGTGAAGAAATGGTGTCCTGATCACCCTGTCGTCAGAAAGATCAATGTTGTCCCAGAAATGTTTGCGATAATATCTGAAAGGAAAGGTGGAATCCGGCCGGCCATTGCTAAGGATAGGCATTTCAGGGATTTCAGGTTCCTGCATGGCTTTCAGAAAAACTGCCATAAAAGATCCCGGATTACTGTTGATGATACCATTAATGTACCTCTTTACTTCATCATTTAGTAATTCCAGCTGGTTTTGAATCACTTGAAGCGAGTCACTGCCTTTGCTGTATTTTTTTCCAAGATCATTTAGAGCTGTTCTTTGTTTTTGCTTTTCGGTAAGGAAGTTCATGTAATCCAGGAAAAGGGTATTTTCTTTGCTTCCTTTTATTTTAAGGCTTTGCGGAAATTTATCTTTCTGACCTGTAATTGATATATTTTTACTGTCTGATATAATAAAATCAAACAACTTATTTTTGTTTTCCCCTGCAAGAAAGTACATTCCAGGCAATAGTTCTTTCCTTTTCGAAAAAACATATTCTGAATTCTTACTTCTGTAAGCCGTATCTGTAACAAACTGTTTATCACCAGAATAGTGTGCCAGCAGCATCAGGCTATCACTTAATCCATCTATTTTTACAGAAATCTGGTAAGCGTTTTGTGAAAAAGCAGGAATTATGTCAGCAGCAAGGAAAAGCAGTGCCAGTGAAATTTTTACGAATAAACTTTTCATTTTTTAAGCAAAACAATTATTAACATTGCAAACTTACAATTTTTTGGGTTAAAACCCGAAGCAAACAGTTTCTCACTTTGTTTAACAATTACATGGAGTTGTTTGTTATATAAACCAAAGCATTTTTCCTATGATACTAAGAATTTTAACCGGGCTGTTGTTTTTTCTGATAGCTGCAGTTCCTGTTCAAGCACAAATTGCTGATTCAGTGTTGCTGTCTGAAAGGCTTTATTACTATAAAAAATATACATCCATTGCCGATACAATGACCATCAATTCATGGATTAACCTGAAACGGCTCAAAGATAATCTTGAAGAAATAGTTAAAATTGACAATGAGCTCATTCAATATTATCAGGTTATTGGAGGCAGGGATATTCCCAATGAGAGTGATTCCATTAATAAATTGAATTCTAAATTATCGGAAGTTTCCAACCAGCTGGAACTAAAAACTTCGCGTGCCGACAACGATTTATGGATGATATGGATATTAAAAACAGCTGCAGTGTTCATGATTTTTATTATTCTTATACTTATTTATTTAGCAATAAACTTTAGCAACAAGTTCAAAAATGCCCGAATTCAGGTAAAAAGCAGTGAAGATGAGAACAATTCACTTAAAGAGGAGTATTTACAACTTGTTGAAGAATGTAAAAGGCTTAAATCCCGGGAGGATGATTTCAGGGAAGAATTGCAAAGAGGACTGATTTCCAACCAGGAAAAGTTGAATTTGTTACAGGAAAAAATCAAAAGCCTTGAATTTGAAAATGAGAAACTCAGAGCAATTTCTGACGCAAATAGTCTTGCTCAGGTATTATATCTTGAAAAAGCCGAATTGGCTTCGGATGAAAAAAATAAACCGGAACTTACTGTGGAAGAAATAAATAATCTGATTTCCGAAAGAGACAGTCTGATACGGTTGGCTGGTAAGCTGCAGGAGCAATTATTGATGGAAAAGGAAGATCATGAGGTACTAAAGCGAAAACTATTGGGATTATTGGAAAAGTAATTGAAAAGTGTATGCTTTTCAAAAAAGTAGTTTTTATCTTCTTCTGAACTTGTTCCATTCACCGAATGAAGGGCATGTATCCCGGTTTCTGTCAAAATTTGAAGGTGTAATTCTGTAGGCAATACCAAATTTTAAAAACATGATCCTGTCATTTATCCCGGTGGTTCCTGTCATTGCATCAAAACTGTCAGTATTGAGTAAAATGAAGTTGGTGTTCTGATTAAGTATAATTTTATCTGTCAAACCATAGGCTATGTAATATCCTGACGAAAAACCTGCACCTATGTTTGCTTTTCCCTGTTTTTTCCTATCCTGATCCAAACCATTGTATTTAATAACATTCATGTTGTCAGGATTATAGCTTATGGATCTGTATAAAAATATTCCGTAACCAGCCTGAATCCCGAAATCAATTCTGGTTGAAGAATAAGGAATGATTAGCTCTTTGAGACTGAATGAAAGATTAATATTCACTTGACTAAAACGGTTGAAAAAACTGGTGTTTATTGAAGGTCTATTACTCTTGGTATTTCCTGAGCCAAAATTTGCCTTTAGAATCAAATATTGATTTATTTGCTTCGAAATAAATAAATCAGCAGTAATGCCGCTCTCAAACCGAAGTTTGTTTAGCGGTTCGAAATCGTAAATGCTCAGGTCTCCAAAATAAGAAACTGCACCAACATTTAATCCAACAACCAGATCATCTTTGGAAAAGATGTGCTGTGCAGAAATCTCCCTTAATGGAAAGATTGCAAACAATCCTATAAAAAGGAGCTGAAATCTGGTATGATGCAAGGTTTTTTGCATTGGTAGTCAATTAAAGCAGAAATAGTAAGATTGAGTCGTTGTTAAGTAGTTAACGCAAAAAAGGGTAAACTTGTTTTAAAGCTGTAATCTACATTAATGCTTTACAAAGCTTTTTTCACCAGCTTTAACTTTTAAAGGTAGATAGTTTCCCGAAGGAGGCACCGGACAACTGTATTTTTTGCTATAAACGCAGTAAGGGTTATAGCATTTGTTAAAATCTATAGTAACATATTCATTATCAGTTATATAAACATCAACATACCTTCCGCCTCCATAGGTTTCCCTGCCATTGGTTTCATCGGTAAAAGGCAGGAATAAATAATTCTCAAAGCCAGGTTTATTCATAAGACCTACATTTTGAAAAAGGGTTAGCTCATGCGTAATTCCCCGGATTTCAAAAATAACTTTACCAAAAACTATATAAAGAGGTAACCTTTCTGTTGTAGTTTTCATTTTGATGGTATCAGTGCCATTAAAACGTTCTAAACGTGCGTTGATAACCCAGTTACAGGAAGGCTTATAATACTTTAACGATTTGAAATGTACTTTGGCGGTAGAATCAAGAGGAGAATCTGCTTCAGATTTGAATTCCTGATTTTTGCTGTTACGCTCTGCTATAAGTTCACTTTTATATTTCTTTTGTTCGCAACTTACCTGTGCAAAAACATGCATGTTTACTGCAGGAATCAGAATTATAATTATCAGAAAAAATGTGGTCTTCATGGTCAGGAAATTGCAGCAAAGGTATCATTTTTTCGGATAGGCAGGATTCTTGTTTTCTGTCTTCTTTAGTAGATGCATAAAGGTAAATCGCATAAGAAACAATCTACCGGTTGTTGGAATTCGTGAACAGATTAATTTTTTAATTGTTCTAAGAGAGCCACAAAATAGGTTTCCTTTTATTATGGCCGGGCATGACTTCTCCATATTTATAATTTGAGTCATCTCCCGGCTGGAAGTGAAGTTGATCTTTAATCAATGGTAATCAAACAGAACAAAAACAGCCTGAAATGAATGTAAGTAATATCAGATTAACTTATAAGAAAGGTGCTTTGAATGAAGAAGATGCTGGTTCCGATCCATTCGCTTTATTGGAGAAATGGTTGCAAAATGCGATTGAGTCTGAAGTAAATGAGCCAACAGCAATGGTGTTGTCAACTATAAATGCAGAAGGAGTTCCGGATTCACGGGTAGTACTCTTAAAAGGATTAGAGAGCAATAAATTACTTTTCTTTACCAATTACCTTAGCGACAAAGGTTTACATATTTTACACAATCCAGGTGTTTCTGTGCTGTTTTTCTGGCCTGAATTGGAGCGCCAAATCAGAATACAAGGCATTGCATCAAAGATTTCTCAGGAAGAATCGGAGCAATATTTCAACTCAAGGCCTTTGGAAAGCAGGGTAGGAGCCATTATTTCGCCACAAAGCCAGGTGATTGAGAACAGAGAATTTCTTGAGAAATCGTTTAGCAGCTTGTTAGATAAATCTATTTCGCAAAACCTTGAAAAACCTGCTCACTGGGGAGGATATTCCATAGTTATGAACAAGATTGAATTCTGGCAAGGCAGACCTGGCCGTTTGCATGACCGGATCAGATTTCGGCAGGAAAATAATAATTGGATCAGAGAAAGACTGGCTCCGTAGTTAACTTAATTCCTCTTTAAGCAAGTTTACCAACTCCGTAATCTGATCTTCACTGTAATGTTTGTCCATTGCCAGCTCCCGCAATGTTCCCCAAACAGGTTCACCACAAATGATGCAGGGTAATCCCCTGTTGATAAGTAATGTAGAAACTCCTGGATAGTGATTCACCAGGTCTTCAATGGTGATTTCAGGGTTAATTTCAGGTTTTTCCATAATTCAGGCCTGATGTTCTTTTCTTAACAGGTCATTAACGGTTTTAACAGGATTGAAAGTAAGGATAGGTACTTCAACAAAAACTGTGGTCCAGTCTGCCATTGCTCCGTTCCATAATCCCGGTAATTCCTGTGCTTTAAGTTCTCTGCCATCCTTCGATTTTACTGATATGAAACCTGTAGAAGGGTCAACAAAGTCTCTGAGGTCAAATTGCTCACCATTAAAGTCTCTGACATAGCAAACCAAATCAACAGGATTAAAATGTGTCGATTTTGAGAAAATTTCTTTTTGGTCTGAATTTGCAAGATCAATTTGCGAGGATTCTACGATCTGAAGTGAAATTTCGCCTTCGGTGTTCCTGATCCAGAATGGACCTCCGCCGGGTTCACCTTCGTTTTTAACCATACCGCAAATCCTTATAGGACGATGCAGTTTGTTAAAGAGATAGTCAATTTTTTCGATTTTGCTTAATTCCTCAAAATCAGCAGGAATTACAATGCAAAGTTTATCCTTGGTGAAAGCTATTATTTTTTTTAATTCATTGTCTGTAATATTGCCATCTTCAAGTTTTTCGAGATAATCAAAGATTTTGTCTCTCAGTTCAATAAGGTAACCGCCCAGCACTCTTTTGTATTTGTAAGTAGTTTCTTTGAGTGCATCGGGAACTATATTGTCAATATTTTTGATAAAAATGATCTCACCTTCACGGTCATTGAGGTTTTCTATCAGCGCACCGTGACCCCCCGGCCTGAAAACGATATTGTCATTTTCATCTCTGAAAGGTTTATTTTTTGAGTCAACAGCAATGGTATCAGTTGATGACTTTTGAATTGAGAAAGTCAGTTCATAGGTTACATCAAACAATTCCTCATATTTATCTTTAACTCTGTTTATTTCTTCAATAAATCTGTCGGAATGTTCTGGCGATACTGTAAAATGAATGGCCACCCGACCCTCGCTGTTCTGGCAGTATTCAGCTCCTTCAACCAAATGTTCTTCCATAGCCATGCGGCCACCTTCGGCATAATTATGGAATTTGAGTAATGCTTTGGGCAGGTTGGCATAACCCAGGCCTTTGTCTTCCAGCAGGTACTCGATTATCACAGAATAGTCGGCGTCTTTGAGGCAGTTTTCAAGATCCAGGTCGTTTTGCTTCATTATTGCCACGAGATCTCTGTAAAAAGCAAATTTTGGAAGGTTTTTTATAAAGTTATAAACAGAATTAAACCCTTTGTCAGAATCAAGTGCAGATTTTCCATCCGAATCTTTTGAATATTTTTCGTTAAATTCAAATAGATGTTTAAACATCCTGCTGGCGGCTCCGGATGCCGGAACAAATTTTAGAATTTCGTAATCTTCGGCATTTTTATCATAAAAAGCCTGCAATTTATCTAATTCCTGATCGGTGAAAATTTTTATCCCATTTTCAGGAGTTGCCGGCGCTATGAGTTCAATAAACGGAAAACCGCTTTTGAAATTATCTATCTGTTGTTCAATGGTTTCAGGGTCAATTCCTTTAGCCTGAAATAATTTGAGGTCGCTTGGAGTAAACATAAATCTTCGTTTGATTTCAGCTTAGCATTAAAAAAAAGCAAACTGAATGCATGTTGCCACAAAGATAAGCAAAAACCTGCTTGTTGCAAATAGGGCATTTAGTTTAGGAACGATTCGTGACAAAAATGTCACTGCCTGGTAAAATCAGTTTGTAAATACAAGCAAATAGGTAGTATAGGCAACAAACATAAGGAAAAGGAAAATTCCCTGATTTCTGTTGATTTGCTTCTGTTTGCCAATGAATAGAAAAGCAAACATGACCAGGCTTGCAACGAGTAAGAACAAAAGATCAAAGTTTGATTTAATATTGAAAGGAATAGGCCTTATGGTGGCACTGACACCAAGTACAAAGAAGATGTTAAAAATGTTTGACCCAACCACATTGCCGATAGCAATATCTGATTTTTTTCGGGTAGCAGCTACTATTGATGTAGCAAGTTCGGGCAGTGATGTTCCTGCTGCCACAACGGTTAAACCAATAACTGCTTCACTCATCCCCAGCATTTTGGCAATATCAACTGCTCCTTCAACTAAAAACTTACCACCAAAAAATAAACCAGTTAATCCGCCAATTACAAAGATTATTGATTTTAGAACTCCCATTTTTTTCGAAGCTTCAACTTCCTCATGCAATGGTCCTGAAGATTTTGCAAGAGCAAAAGTATAGGCTAGAAAAATGGAGAAGAAGCTCAGCAGCACCAGCCCGTCAATTCTTGATATTTCAGCACGTGAGTAGCCATCCAGAATTATATCATTGGCCATTAATCCCATCACAATCACAGCTAGTATGCTAAAAGGTATTTCTTTCCATACAGTAGTGCTTTTAACAACGATTGGGCTGATTGCGGCTGTTAAACCAAGAATAACCAGCAAGTTGAATATATTGCTGCCAACCACATTCCCTATTGCAATATCTGTATTACCATTGATTGAAGCAAAAAGATTCACGATCAGCTCAGGAGATGAGGTGCCAAATGCTACCACGGTGAGTCCTATCACAAGGTCAGATACATTTAACCGCTGTGCAAGGCTTGAAGATCCATCAATTAACCAGTTTGAAGCATAAACCAATAGAACAAGACCAACAATGAAAAGGAAAAGGCTGAGCATATTTTTATTTATTAGTTGATGCAAAATTAGTGCAGATTTTGCTTTTATTTGAAATTTTCTGCTTAAACAGGGCTTAAATCAGAATGTAGTTCAGAATTTCTTCAATTTCGAAATCTTCTTCTCCATTAATTATGAGGGTATTTTTCAACTCCTGAGGCAACTGACCATACTTTTGATAGCTTTGCCAGATATGATCAATATACCATTCGGGTTCTTTACCCCACCTATGGTCTTTTCTTTTCCTCTTTCTGAATTCAGCTTCAGATAAGGTAATAAAAATGGTTTTGTCAAAATACTCATAAATACTTTTCTTGTTGAATACCAATAGTCCTTCCACAATTACAGTAGACATGGTATTTCCTGCTCTGTTCATTTCAGATTTAAGTGACTGCCAATCAATAGCCTCTGGCCTTTCCCAGTCTGTATGCCCCTTTATTTCAGGAATATCACTTTCGACAGGCACATACAAATCCTGACTGATAAGTACTGAATTCGAAATATTCTGAGCTAAAATCTGACCTAGAAAAGTTTTTCCGGAACGACTAACACCTCCAATTCCAATAAATCTGGCAAGAGGTTTTGAAAATTCAAATTCATTTTGTGCAGTAAGAAAATTGTCCATTTTTAGTTCATTAACCGGGAGCAAACCTAATACTTTATCGCAAAATCTATATCATAACAAATAATTTTGCCAATAGTTTCTCAACTCGAAATACAAGAATGGCTGATAATCAGTAAATAAAATGAGAGTCGCAGAATAATTTTAAAAAAAGTGCTTTCGAGTGTTGCTTGAATAAAAAATAGTTATACATTTGCACACTCATTTGCCCAGGTGGTGGAATTGGTAGACACGCCAGCTTGAGGGGCTGGTGTCCTTAAGGACGTGCAAGTTCGAGTCTTGTCCTGGGCACAAATCCGAGTCAGTTCGGTAGCAGTCGGCAGACTGCATTTTTTTATCAGTTAATTGCGCCCGGATGGCGGAATTGGTAGACGCGCTAGTTTCAGGGACTAGTGTACGTACGTACGTGCAGGTTCGAGTCCTGTTCCGGGCACAATCGGCCTCCTTTCAGGAGGCTTTTTTTTTTATCCGGATTAATCCTCATCATATTTTTTTACTTCTTCAGGTATTGCAATATCATGACTGTTAGTAACTTGCCTATTGGCTGCGTTGAAGAATGCAGGGGTTGTGGCCATCGCCATATGACAATGGACGAAAGCATTAGTCAAAAGAAATGCTTCCTGTCGAAGAAACTGACAAAATGGAGTGAACTCATAGAAGAGGTCAGAACGGTAGCTTCTGCCAGCAGATCAGGATATCGTGATAAAGTAAATCTTGCCATGCGATGGAATGGATTTGCATGGGAAACAGGAACGCTAAGGCGTGATGAACTGATACCAATTCCCAATTGTCCGGTGCATAAACCTTATGTTAATGAATTAATCGGCCTTTTTAATTCAGCGCTTCCTCAATACTCCGAAATACAGGCAGTCAGGTACGTTCAAACTGGTAAACAACTGACTCTGGTAGTAAAAAACCGTCAGTTACCTGATTTTTATACATGGTTGAGCCCTGAATTCACCGAAAGACTTACATCTCTTGGTGTTGAAGGCTTATGGCTGCATATGTTCCCCTCAAGCGGAAAAAAGGTTTTTGGAAAAGGTGGATGGCATTTAATTTGGGGAAAGGAAGCTTCGCAGGACGAATCAGGGCTTTGGTATGGGCCGGCTGCTTTTCAGCAATTGTTGCCTTCGTTAGCTTCAGATGCCCTGGAAACCGCATTTGAATTTTTAAGACCAGATGTAAATTCGGCTCTCATTGAAATGTATTGTGGAACAGGAATGGGATTAAAAAAATGGACAGGGGCCGGAGCTAAAGTCCTGGGAATTGAGATTTCGGCAGAAGCCCTTCGTTTGGCGGTATTGAATGCACCTGAAGCAATCACCCTTACTGGTAGCTGCAGGCATCGTCTGCCTCAGATGGAAGAGTGGCTTCTTGATGATAAAGCTGAATATGACAGGCTTTTATATGTAAATCCACCCCGCACAGGCCTCGAAGATGGGATTGCTGACTGGATTACTTCTTTTATGAAACCATCGCGTATGGCATACCTTTCATGCAGTGCCGGAACCCTGAACAGGGATCTTTCAATTCTTTGCAGTACTGGATATTTGGTTGAAAGGATAATTCCGTTTGATTTTTTCCCTCAAACCATTCATATTGAAAGTCTGGTTTTATTAAGCCGTATTTAATCCTGAAGCTTTTCGAGTAAATACAGATAAGGCGTGGTCATGTGATGGATAAAAATGTTCTCTCCCTTATCCGGAAATACCTGATAATAAACATCATCGGCATAAAGTACTATGGTTCGGCCAGTCCTTGCATAATTGCTGGTATTTGAGAAGTCGGGTATTTGAAGTTCGGGATGAACTTTAGCCGCCATTTTTCCTGTGAAATTTCCAAGGTATTTCCTGTAATTTTTTACCGCCTTCCGGGGATGTCTGTCGAGTTTTCTGTAAGCAATCTTCATAGCTGTTCTCACCGGAAACTTTTGTTTTTTAATTGTTTCTGAGGCATTTCTGAAAGGATTCAGGGGATTAAAATCATCTGTGGTTTGAACCGAGAGCGGAGTTTCAGGCACCCAATCTGCTGAATTTACAACATTGAATGCATAACCATTTTGTGTAAGGCTCTCATAATCATATGCATAATACAAATTCCCGGGCTTAGGGGCAGCACTTGAATACGTTTTAAATACAATGTCCTGAGGGATTTTACCATCTTTTTGCAAATGCCGCACCCATGAAGTTATTAAAAATGAGATAGCACCTCCCTGACTGTGGCCGGTTATTATGAAATCGCGGTACCCGGCTTTGTAGCAGGAGTCTATTTTGGGAAGAATGGTTTGCATCAGAAAAGCCGAAGCAATTGTCCAGCCGGAATGAACTGCTGCCCGGGGATTATCGGAAAGTAAATAGTCAACCTCAATATCATTGTTAAGTTTAATGGTGCCCTGTGCCGGAATCATGGCTGCATAGAAGTTCTCAAGCCAGCTGATCTGATTGGGAGTTGTGCCTCTGATGCTGATGGCTGCCACTTTTTTATCGCTCACCCATAAATCCCAGCGATTATCAAGCCCGGTAACCTGCGAACGATAGGCCAGTTTAAACTCTTTTGGAACCATTCTTTTACTTACAAACGGAGTATCAGATACCGAATGAGCCATTTTAAGCACCTCAATATATTCAGATTTCTCAAATCCGGGTTTTAATACCTGCGCCGATGCTTCATTTGTAAAAAATAAAAAAGCCAATGAGCCCCAAAACAGATTGATCAGCGATTTTTTAAATGTTACTTTGTCCATGTTAATATTTTTAATCAGTTTTATTTAAGAAAACAAAGGTAATTCGTTTTTTTGATTGAAATAAGTAACATATTTCAGGTAATTTTGTTACACCTGATCAATTACTAATGACATGAAAAAATATCTTTTTATTCTCCTTGCTGCTTTCCAGACTACAGCCACATTCAGCCAATTGATAAACGGAAGCTTTCAATTTGATGGTTTGATGCGTACCTATAATGTTTACTTGCCTGCTGATTATCAGCCTGGTAATTCTTTACCTCTGATTCTGGCCTTGCATGGTTACACACAAACTGGTCAATCAATGATGACCTTCAGTGGTTTCAACCAGGTTGCTGATACTGCAGGGTTTGTTGTTGTTTATCCGGATGGCATTGGGAATGCCTGGAATGTTGGATTTTCAGGAGGCTCAACTGCTGACGACGTTGGGTTTCTGCTGGCACTTACTGATACTTTACATCAAAGGTATAATATTGACTATTCGAGAGTTTATGCAACAGGTTTCTCAAATGGCGGATTTATGAGCTATCGCCTGGCTTGCGAAACGCCTGACAGAATAGCAGCAATTGCACCGGTGGCGGGTACTATGACAGTAGAGTCTGCTGCTTCTTGTGCACCGGGGCTGAGTGTGCCGGTTTTACATATCCATGGCACCTCTGATTTTGTTGTATCATACAATGGTGGCTTTGGTAATCTTTCTGTTGATCAGGTGATTAATCTCTGGAATGGCTTTAATCAATGTCCGGTGCAGCCAACAATAGAGAATCTTCCCGATATTGTTGCCGAAGGCTCAACCGTGCAGCGCTACACATGGTCTCCCTGCAGCGATGACTCCAGGGTGGTATTGCTTAAAGTCATCAATGGAGGGCATACCTGGCCCGGATCGGTGGGTGTGACAGGGATTGGTATTACAAACAGAGATATCAATGCCAGTTCTGAAATATGGAATTTTGTGAAAGACTTTTCCAGACCATTGATAACTTCAGCTTATGCAGTATTACCCAGTCAAACCCTGGTATATCCAAATCCTCTGACAGGAAATCTGCTTCGAATCAATTCAGCCGATAACTGGCAAACCGCAGAATTTTTCGATGTTTCAGGAAGAGAAATATTTGAACAGGATATTTCAGAGAACTCACTAATACAGGTTCCTTATCTCGAGGCTGGAATTTATTTTCTGATTCTGAAAAATGAAAAAAAACGGGAAATCATTAAGCTGATTTCCCGAAATTAAGTTGGATTTGTGCTGTATTACAACTCAGTGTTTACCAATGCTTCATCAACAAATAGCCAGGCTTTGTTGCCTTCTCCCGGATGGCCTTTGGGGCAATCTCCGATATTTTTGGCAATGATGTGAATGTACCTTGCCTTCTTTTGGATATTCACCACTGAATACAGTATTGCCCGGGGCTCTGACGGAGTAATTATATCAGGTGCAATTCCTTCAGAATCAAAAAAGTTGAGTCCATCTTCCGAAAGTTTTATATCCACTGCCGAAGGCATAAAGATCCAGTTTCCGGGATTGTGAAGTAGCCCGATACTTACATTCTGAATATCCTTCAGACTTCCCAAATCAATAATCAGGTCAACATTTTCGCCCAAAAATCCCAGCCAGTCGTTTATAAGAGAATTGGCATCACCTCTCAGGCCATCGGTTAGGCTTACTGCTCCGTTTGCCTGATAGCGATGATCATACAAGGTATTAATCAGAGGTTGGATGCCAAATGCTTCATTGAACCATATTTTTCGTTCAGTAGTTTTTAGAGGGCCTCCGCTTTTGTTGTCAAGCCAGGCTTTTATGGTAGTAACTGAATTAATTTCAACGGGAGAATTGTAAATTTTTGGGCTGCTGGCTCCTTTGTTATCGCTGTATGAATATTGAATTGCAGCGCCAGGAAGGTCAGACTTAAGTTCAGCTTTCAATTTGCCGGTGGTTTCATCTTTTATCATGCCAATTTCCACACCAAAGGCACTTTTACTGTAGTTTACATTCTTGATATCTAGTCGTTTCAGGTTAATTACCAGTCTGCTTACAAAGTTTTCCCAGTTTCGTGACTCGCGCGGCGACCAGTTAACTTCAGCCAGGGCAATAGCGCGTGGATAAGCCATGTATTCAACATGAGTTGAAGTTTTCATGTACTCAGTCCACACATTTCCCTGCGAGCCCAATATATGTTTGCTTTCCTTCTCTGTAAGAACGTCTGGAACAGGCTCGTAACTGTAGGTCTTCTTTAATGTGGTGAACCCTCCGATTGCAAAAGGTTCGCCAGCAGGATTTGCCTGATAATGGTCAAAATAACAGTGACTTCCCGGAGTCATAACCACATCGTGTCCCATTTTTGCTGCCGCAATTCCACCTTCGGTGCCCCTCCACGACATTACTGTTGCTCCCGGTGCAAGTCCGCCTTCAAGAATTTCATCCCAGCCAATAATTTGCCTGCCGTGTTTGTTCAGAAATTTTTCCATGCGGGTGATAAAATAGCTCTGAAGTTCATGAGAATCCTTAAGGTTTTCATCTTTAATGCGTTGCTGGCATTTCTGGCAAACATCCCATCTGGTTTTGGGTGCTTCATCGCCACCAATGTGAATATATTTTGAAGGAAAAATATCCAATACCTCAGTAAGAACATCTTCAAGAAAATGGAAAACTTCATCATTGCCAGCACAAAATATATCATCATGAACACCCCACATGGTCCACACTTCAAACGGACCACCCGTACAACTAAGATGTGGATATGCTGACAGCGCTGCCAGTGCATGGCCGGGCATTTCTATTTCGGGAATCACATTTACATACTTGCTGGCAGCATATTCAACTACCTCTCTGGCTTCTTCTTGTGTATAGAATCCTCCATAAAAAATATTGTCGTCTCCGGCATTTTTGCCAATGGGCGTACTTTTGCGGAAAGCACCTATTTCGGTAAGCAGGGGATATTTTTTTATTTCCAGCCTCCATCCCTGATCTTCAGTAAGATGCCAGTGGAAATTGTTTACTTTATACATTGACATCAGGTCAATGTATTTTTTAATAAACTCTACAGGAAACATATGCCGGCCCACATCAAGATGCATTCCACGATATGAAAACCGGGGGTAATCAATAATTTTACATGCCGGAACTTTAACTACTGACAATTCTTTTTTGTCATTGCCAGGGACAGGCATCAGCTGAATAAGGCTTTGAATTCCATAAAATATACCTTTTCCTGAGGTTGCTTTCAGCAATATCCCTTTTTTTGATACTTCCAGGATATATCCCTCGTTGTTGTTAATTTCGCTGTAATTGTCAATGCTTAGCAAAATACTTCCTGCCGGCTGGCTAGTTTCTGACAGTGTGGCAATTGCAAGCGGGGCAATGCCTAAATTACTGATAGCTTCGTTAAGGGTTGAGGCCAGTCTGGATAATTCTTTCGACGATGAGTTGGTCAGAATCAGAGTGCCGGGTTTAATGCTGAAAGAACCTTTAGCACTATGGAAGCTAACCGGGGCAGGGATTATACTGTGCATTGTTTTGCTGTCTTTAGCATGTGTATGAATTTGAATTACAGTCAAAATCAGCAAGACTGATGTTAAAATTCTCAAGTTTTTTTTCATTTGAAGATGTATTAAGATTTTACTGCGTTGAGCCGGGCTGTTACCCTGGCTATTGTCCGGTGCATGGCCTGCAGCTGTTCCTCCATTCTGCCGAGCAGAGCAAACTGTGCCCTGCAGCGGATCAAATTGTGATTTGGATACCTGGTTTGATAATAAACATCACCGTTGATGAAATCGGTGAGAAACCTGACACCCATTATGTAAGTCATGTATTGAGCTGCAAAAGGGAAAAGTTTAATTTCGTTTTCGGTTAAAAGAGATTCAGCACTCTCGATATAACCTGCAGAAAATGATTCAAAAACTGAAATGTCAAATTTAATTTTCCTAACATCCGATTCATCTTCCCGGCCTGTATTCGCTGCTGTCCTGATAGCGTCGCCAAAATCAAAAAGTGAAGTGCCTGGCATTACAGTGTCCAGGTCGGTCACAGCAATGGCTCTTCCGTCAGCTGAAAAAATAAGGTTGTTAAACTTGGTGTCGTTATGAACGATTCTCAAAGGCAGTTCGCCTGATTTAATTTTTGAGGGAATGAGCATCATTCTGTCAATTAAATCTTTGGCAAAGGCAATTTCTGCAGCAGCTTCATGTTTTCTATTGCCCAGATTCAGTTCCAATGCATTTTCAAAAGCTTTATATCTGACTTCCAGAGAATGAAAATCAGGAATTACCGTTACCAGTTCTTCAGCGGGAATGGACGAAACGCCCTCAAGGAACATACCGTAAGCTTTGCCACCCTCGTAGGCATCGCTGTATTTTCTCACCGTTTCAATAGTTCTGGCTCCGCTTATAAATGAAAACATTCTCCAGTACCCACCGTCCTTGTCTATGTGATACAAATGTCCATCAATAGTTGGAATTAGACGCTGAACCTGAAGCTGTCCGGGTTTCCTTAAAACATATGATTCAAGTGTATCCAGCACAAGACTGGTATTTTGCATCAGCCCGTCAACATTTTTAAAAACTTTAGCGTTGATTTGTTGAAGTATATATAATGGTATCCCATCAGCCAGAACTTTGTAAGTCTTATTGATGTGACCAATGCTTAAAGGCACAACCTCCAGTTCTTCATAAACTTCAAGAAAGGAGCCCAGAATGTATTTTACATCTGTCTTCATTCAAAAAATAGAGTTAATTTAAGCTTATCCTTTAAAAGAGGATGCATTTCGGGCAGGAAGTGTTCCGAAATTCTAATCCCAGAGTTTTGTAGGATAATCTCCTTTATTAATCAAGTCCTTCACCTTCTCAATAACTATTGGTTTGTCTTCCTGATAGGTGATTCCAAACCATTGACCCGGATTTCTCAACACTTTAACTTTCTCCTGCCCTGATTTTATAAGTGTGTCTACCACCGACGGGATATAAAACTCCGACTTGGAGTGATCTCTGTCCGAATCAAGAAACATTTTAAACTCTTTTTCAAGATGGTTGAATAACGAAGGAGTAAATCCCCAGAAGTTCATGGAAACGGGGTCGTTTTCTTTCAGGACAGTGGTTTTTCCATCTGGTTGAATATCGGCGATATTATTCTCAGTTTTGGCAATCTTTGTCAGTTCTGTTACACTGTTGAGCCACCCCTGGTCGTCGGTAACACAAATCCCTCTTGACACTGTTCCGAAATCAGAAAGCGTGTTATTCAGTTCGTAAGCAACCATGGCATAATCGTTCTGATGTAGCTTTTCCTGCTCAGCAAAAAAGCCGGCTATGGTTTCAAAAGCTTGTCTGCCATAAAAATCATCAGCATTTATTACAGCAAAAGGCTCCTTAACCACATCAGCAACCATCATAAGTGCATGTCCGGTGCCCCAGGGTTTTATTCTTCCTTCAGGAACATTGTAGCCTTCGGGCAGCTTGCCGAGTTCCTGAAAAACCCAGTCTATTTCAATGTTTTTGCTGAGTCTGCTTACAAAAACCTCTTTGAAATCGTTTTCTATGTCTTTTCTGATGATGAACACCACTTTACCGAAACCTGCTCTGATTGCATCAAAAACAGAATAATCAAGTATGGTTTCACCTGATGGTCCGACCGGGTCAATTTGTTTAAGACCTCCGTAGCGGCTTCCCATGCCTGCCGCCAATATTACAAGAGTAGGTTTCATTTTTCTGTGAATTAAGATGTTCTGAGCTTGCCCCAGGTTTTGAAAAGTAAAAATGATGCAATGATTCCGGTTGCCAGGAAGAGCAATGCAGTATTGGTTTCACCGTAAAGGAAGAACCCGGTTGAGAATAATATGCTGTAAACTGCAACACAGCCCAGAATCATGCAGATAATTCCGGTAGGGACATCCCATTTCAGGTCCTCGGCTTTTTTGAGGGTGATGCCCTCTGCTGCAGCTTTGTCAACAACAGCTTTCCAACCTGGTCCGCCCGGTCGAATGCGTGAATAGAAGCTGCGCAAAGTTTCATCTGATGCTGGTTTTGTGAGAAAAGTAGTTACAAGCCATACAATGGATGTGAGCACAACCACACCAACAAATTTGATAATATTCCAGTAAACCATAGAGAATTCTAACCCCCAGAGGTTTACAATACCTGAGCCATCATGCGAAAGTCCGAAATTTTCAATAGCAATAAATGCAAGAGAGAATAATCCGGCAGCCAGCATTGCTGATAGTTCTGTAAAAGCATTGATTCTCCACCAGAACCACCTGAGGATATATATGAGTCCGGTACCTGCGCCAAGCATCAGCATATATTGAAAAGCCTGCAATGCACTTTGTAAAATGAGAGCCAGGATTACCGAGAAGAACATTAAAGCCACTGTTGAAATTCTTCCAACCAGAACTTTTTGCTTTTCGGTGGCAGATTTGTTAATAAAGCGACCGTAAAAGTCGTTGACAATATAGGATGAGCCCCAGTTCACCTGAGATGCTACAGTCGACATAAAAGCTGCAATTAATGATGCCACTACCAAGCCCAGGAAACCTGCAGGCAGATACCGGGATAACATGGCCGGGTAGGCAAAGTCATTTTGAATGTATTGCTGCGGGACGTTGGGGAAAGCTTGTCTGAGGGATTCAATATCCGGAAAAATAATGATGGATGCCAGTCCAACAATTATCCATGGCCACGGCCTCAGTGCATAGTGAAAGAAGTTGAATAAAAGCGTAGCGCCCATGGCATGTTTTTCTGATTTTGCCGATAGCATCCTTTGTGCAACATACCCTCCGCCTCCCGGTTCGGCGCCGGGATACCAGGCCGCCCACCACTGTACAGCAAGGGGTATAATGAGTATGCTGAGAAATACATCTGTTTGTTTAAGACTGGGCACAAGACTTAATTTATCGCTTACAGCAGGATGAGCAAGGAGTGATGACAGCCCTCCGATATCAGAAGAGTTGGTTACATACCAGGCAGCACCTATGGCTCCAATCATCGCCATGGAAAATTGAAACAGGTCAGTATATAGAATTGACTTGAGCCCTCCCAAACCACTGTAGAAGACTACCACCACAGCTGCAATAATAAGCGCTATTGCAGGAGATAACCCTAACATAACGGCAGCAATCTTTATAAAAGCGAGAGACACACTGGCAATTACCATTACATTAAAGAAAAAGCCCAGATATATTGCACGTAATCCGCGCAGAAAGGCTGCAGTCTTGCCACTATACCTGATCTCGTAAAACTCCAGGTCGGTCATAACCTTGGAGCGGTTCCACAGTTTGGCATAAATAAAAACCGTAAGCATGCCTGTAAGCAGGAAAGCCCACCAAAGCCAGTTGGCGGCAACTCCGTTCTGTCGAACCATGTCTGTTACCAGGTTGGGTGTATCACACGAGAAGGTAGTAGCTACCATCGAAACACCCAATAGCCACCAGGGCATACTTCTGCCTGAAACAAAGAAGTCAGCAGCACTTCTGCCGGCATTTTTTGAAGCAATAAAGCCAATGGTTAACAGAATAACAAAAAATATTGCAATGATAATCCAGTCAATTGATTGAAGAAGCATGAGTTGAGTTTTTACAGGTGGGCAATAATTACAGACAGGATTTTTAATCAGTTTCAGCCGAAAATTTTGTTCATAACCAGAGCAACCGTTCCCATAAGTCTGGCATTATCACCAAGTTCAGAAGATACAATCATGGCATCTTTTCTGATTCTGGCAATAGTATAGATATTAAGGTTGCTTTCGATAGGAGAAATAAGAAAGTCAGCTGCCTTTGACATTTCGCCTCCTATTATGATGAGTTCAGGATTGAACAAATGTATTAGTGTTGACAAGCCTTTACCAAGTGCCTCTCCGATGCGCCCGAGTAAGTCAATGGCATACTGATCGCCGGCGCGGGCAGCATCAAGTATTACTTTAATATTTAATTTATTCAGATCGCCATCAATCATACCGGAAATTTGGGTGATTGATCCTTCGGCAATATCTTTTTTTGCTTTGCTGATAAGCACCTTACCTGAGGCAACTGTTTCAATGCAACCTATTTTGCCACAATGGCACAACTGCCCGTTGGGCTCAATTTGAATATGCCCGAATTCTCCCGAATAACCTGAGTGTCCGGTGTAAATTTTTCCATTAAGTATCATGCTCAAACCAATTCCTGAACCGATATTGAGACAAAGCACATTCTGATGTCCGTGGGCAAGTCCGAATGCCTGCTCACCCCAGGCCATACTGCGGGTGTCCTGTTCCAGAAATACCGGGAGTCCGAGTCTGTCCATCAATTCTTTGGCAGTGGGCCTGCCTGTATTCAGATATGTGTAGGATATTCCACTGCGAAGATCTATAAGTCCGGGAAGTGAAATGCCAATACCGAGCAGTTTGTTTCGGTCAATATTGTAAGCTTCTATAAGTTCGTAAACTTTTTCAGCAAGAAAACCTGGGATATCTGTATGTGTTTCGAGTCCTTGGTTCAATTCGTGAATTTCTGATACAGGCTTGTTGTCGAAATCAAAAATACCCATTCTTATGAAATATCGCTCCAGGTCAATGCCAATTACGTATCTCGACGAAGCCTTCAATCCATATATGCTTGGCCTGCGGCCACCGGTTGATTCTCCAATTCCAATTTCTCTGACCATTTCCTCCTCAATCAACTCATCAATGGCACGGGTAATGGTAGGGGTGCTCATTTTTATTGTTTTACTCAGGTAGTGAATGGATAGTTGTTTGTATTGATACAATTCACGAATAATGGACTGCTTGAGATTCAGTTTCCTTAACTGATTGTTTTTTAAAGGTTCATCACCAAATGATGTCTTGAAGAGGTAATTGATGCCTGACATAGTTTTCTTTTGATTTAAAGCCGTAAAATTATCAAATTTTTCTAATTCCCCAAAGATTTCAAAAATAATTATAAAGATGAAGCCATATTTTAACGACTATTTTAAGCGAAATAAAATTTAAAAACTTATTTCTTGTAAATATCAGATAATCAATTATATACAAGTTCTTGATTTCGAGTGATAATAAGTAAGATGTTGATTAGAATCATTCTAATCTATTGGTGGAGTCAGAAATGATATCATTATGTGTGTGGGGTTGGATAGATGTAAATCTATAATTTTATTACAGAAAGCTGATTTACAGTGTTTTTACCAATAATTCTGATGAAGTAAATTCCTTTACCCAAAATTTCTCCATTGTATGATTCTCCTTTCCATTGATAGGAATAAGATGCAGATGGAATTGCAGCAGAAAAAACCTGAGTGCCGTTGCTGTTGTAGATTTCAATAATACAATCTTCAAGAGCGGAAGTTTCTGAAGCTATATTAATAAACTCTGTGAACGGGTTTGGAAAAGCATGAATTTTTTTCGTAATCTCAGGGATGAATATTTTGTTAACAAGTTGAAATTCAAATGCTCCAATATCAGGGATATCTGATGAAATCCGGGGGTTTCCGGCAAAATCAGAAACAGGGTAATAGTTATTAATAAATAACAATGAACCGGAATCAACACATGGTGATTCAGAGGTAATTGATAGCGGATACTCTCCGTTTCCTGCAAATATGGGGTCGGCATCCAGGTTATTTTCGTATGCAGCTGAATACCCAATCCCTCCGGTTCCTCCGAATGCTTCTTTTCCACCTTCTACATTACAATTATGGAATTCGGGAGAAGATAATATATCCCAGATATAAACCTGTTGTCCTTCCCCAGCCTGATTAAAGTATACTATATTGTTAACGAGTACGGGCACCGCACTGTCATTGAAATAAATTCCGCCACCGTATGACCAGGAGCTGTTATAAGAGACTGTGTTATGCAAAAACAGTGGATTTGCCCTCAGAAAAGCTATTGCTCCTCCAAAAAACATACATTGATTCTGAGTAAAGACATTATTGGTAACTGGTTTTTCTGGTGTTGACCTGATATAACCAAAAGCCCCTCCCAAAGCACTGAAGTTGTTGCTGAAAAGATTTGCATCAAGAACTGCATCGCTGTATTCCAATGAAACTCCTCCTCCAACGCCGGTTGAAGAATTATTATTGAAAATACTGGAAGTAATATAAGGTTGTGAATACCTGAAACAGACTGCTCCTCCGTAACCATAGGGAGGTCCGGCCTGACCACAGTTATTCTCTTCGAATACAGTATTATGAATCATAATGTCGGAGAATTCACCAAACAATGCGCCACCCCAATGATGTGCATAGTTTTTTTTAAAAAGACAATTTTCAATTCTTATGTTACTGAAATTCCTGATGTTGAATACACCTCCGAAACTTTGCAATGAGTCGCCCAGCGCTTTTGTATACCGGAAACTGCAAAACTCAAAAACACTTGAATCACTCTGTGCTGTTGTTTGCAGAAAGTGAAATCCATCCCAGGCTCCTCTTACTGACTGCGGATTAGAAAATCCGGTTGTGTCAGACACTTCAAAGTTGATCCAGTCTGAACTATCACCAATTGCTCTGAAGCTGCCCCGAACATCAAATCTGAAAAACCCGGTGAACAAAACTTTGGTTCCTGCTTCAATTTCAAGACTCTCAGATTCTGTAACTAATACATGACCAGTAACATAAATTGTATCAGCGGAAAGCAATCCGCTTTGCGAACCTTGTATATAGATCGTTTGGCTTACACTACTTTTGGTAAGAAAAAGCTGACAAATAAAGAAAATCAGTATTGAAAACCGCAATCCATTCTTCATATTGAGAAGGTGTTAATTTTTAGTAGCTGGATATTTACCGGAAAAACTGAGCGAAAGTAGTTAATAATTGCTGAAGATGGCCATTCATGTTATGTTTTTTAGGCTATTAAAAGTTGTTGATTTTTTTGATTTTTTTTGAAATTTTCTTCAGCAGCATTTTGCAGTCTGAACATAGTTTAATATTTTTGCTTGAATTTCAACAGGTTAAAAAAACTGTTTCCTTTCTGACGTAAAATTATTTTACGACTAAAAATGCGTGTAATCTGTTGATTTTCTCTATGAAATAAAAAATCGTTCAAAATAACTGGGGGGTAAAGAATAATTTTTTATTGATGTTCGAAATTTAGCAAAAATTTGAAAGGTTAATGTCCGGTTTATAACATATTAATTGTCAGGCGATTATAAAGCGATGGCTTTTGATCGTCGTTGCTGTGTTGGTTTTTGTGTAAAATTTGTATGAATAAAAGCCTCTCTGTGAGTTACTTTTATTACAAAGATTCATTAATACTAACAATTTACCGGTTTTATTAACAATTATAAAGCCTTTACTGACTGAAACTACATGAAGTCCGACTGCCTTAATATTCATGTGCAAGCTTCAAAAGAAATGACAGCATGCTCTGTTTGCCCCCGAAAATGCGGAGCAGACCGGGTTTCTGGCAATACTGGATTTTGCTCGGCAAGCTCAGGTTTTGACATTGCTTCTATATGCATACATAAAGGAGAAGAACCTGTTATATCAGGCAATTCTGGTATCTGCAATGTGTTTTTCAGTGGTTGCAATTTACAATGTACCTATTGTCAGAATAAACAAATCAGCATCAACACAGGTAATGCAATCACAAAGCACTATTCATTAAACGAGGCCATTGCTGAAATAGAAACCTGTTTGGACAAAGGCTGTGAATCTGTTGGTTTTGTTTCCCCTTCACACATGATTCCTCAAATAAAGCTTTTGATTACAGGGCTTCGCAATAACGGAAGAAACCCTGTATTTGTTTATAATTCAAATGCTTACGATGATGTAGATCAGTTAAAGTCGCTTGAAGGGTTGATTGATATCTATCTTCCCGACTTTAAATATTCGGATAATGAACTGGCATTTCAATTGAGTGAAGCGAAAGATTATGTATCAGTTGCCATGAAGTCGCTAAATGAGATGTACAGGCAAAAAGGCAATCCTCTGCATGTCAACGCACATGGTTTTGCTACTTCAGGATTGATAATCAGGCATTTGGTGCTTCCCGGTTTTGTTAACAACAGCATTGAAGTATTACGGATAATTGCTGAAGAGTTAAGCCCCAGAATTCATGTTTCGCTTATGTCACAATACTATCCTGTAACGTATCAGCATAATTTCCCCTCCCTGAATCGCAGACTGAGTCAAGCTGAGTATAATCAGGTGGCTGATGCTATGGAAGAGTTTGGCATAATTAATGGTTGGGTGCAGGAGTTGGAAAGCGGAACAAACTATCTTCCTGATTTCAATTACAGGCATCCTTTTGAATACAGTTGTAATTAAATTTTAAATCAAATTGAAAATTAACACCATCACCGGAAAACTCATAGCAAAGGTTGCTTTTGCAACCCTGCTGTTGCTTTTTCCAGTTTCGGGTGTGTTTTCAACTGCGAACCAAACCAGAGACAGCCTGATACTCAGGTATGAGAGTACTGAAGATCAGGCAGCGCAATACGATATTGCAAAGAAAATATCCCGGCTTTCCTTTAAAAACGGAGATTATCTGGCAGCTATTGATTTTTTTGAAAAAGAATCAGAATTCAGCCTTCTTTTTAATGATTCATTAGCCTGGGCAAATACACAGTACAATCTTGGAATGGTGTACAGCATACTGCGTGATTTTGATAAGGCAACCTATCACAGTTCGCAGGCACTTATATTTTTTGAACACCGGAATTATTTGCGTGAGGTTGGGAATACTTCAATAAATTTAGGACACATCAGCAACGAATTGCGGCAAACAGAAACTGCGGTTGCTTATTATAAAAAAGCAGAAGAGATTTTCGAAACACTTATCAAACAACCTGAGCTTGATGCTTCCTATATTAACCTTGGAATACTAAGCGACAAAGGCCAGGATGCCGGAAATCTCCGCAATCAGAAAGAAAACACTGATGATTTCAACAGGCAGTCCATTCAGCTTGCTATTACAGCTATTAAAACAAGCCTTGGTAAAATCTATTCGATGAACGGTAACCCTGAGGAAGCATTCCGTTATTTAAACGATGCTTTACAAATGGCAGAATTAAATAATGAAAAAACATATCAGGCCATTACTCTGGTAGCACTGGGTTCCTTAAATCTGGACAAGGGAAAAGTAAAAGAAGCAGTTCAGTTTTTAAATGAAGGGCTGCTGATGGCCAGTGAAATGAAGTTGGGTGATGTAATGCTCGATGCACTTGCTGAACTTGCCTCAGCATCAATGAAATCGGGCAAATCCGCTCTGGCTTATGAATATCTTAATGAATACATCGCAATTAAGGATAGTATTCATAATGAACTGCTTAACAACAGGCTTCAGCAGGATTCTTATTCCCAGGGTGTTGGTATTCAGGAGTTAAGAGCAGAAAGATTGCTCAGGCAAAACCTTGAACAAGCGCTTGCTATTGAAAAAAGCAACAATTCAAGGCTTGCATTACTTGGGATTGGTCTATTGGTGTTTGTTTTACTGGTTTTTATTTTCAGGAGGTATTATACCCGTAATAAAACCTATGATCACCTTGAAGAAAAGACAAAACTAATTGAGCAACAAAAGATTGAGCTTGAAAATCTTATTGTAACCAAAGACCGGTTTCTTTCCATCATTGCACATGACCTGAAAAACCCGTTTACTTCATTGCTGGGTTTTGCCGATCTGGCTTACAACGAATTTGATGAAATTTCTGAAGCCGAAAAAAGATCATACCTTAATATTATCAGATTATCGAGTCAGCAGATTTACTCATTGCTCGACAATTTGTTAACCTGGTCAAGGGCTCAGTCGGGCAGGATTGACTTTAAACCTGAAAAGGTGAGTTTGTCTGACCTGGTTGAAAATTCACTGGATGTGGTCAGATCGTCAGCCGAGAATAAGCAGATTACCTTATTTAAGGATTTCAGCAGGGATGTTTATGTAAATGCCGACAAGAATATGATTTTCACTGTTTTGCGCAATTTGCTGACAAATGCAGTAAAGTTTACGCCAAATGGTGGTTCGGTTACTGTTAGTTGCCATTGTGATGAAAAAACAGCAGAGGTGATAGTGTCGGACACTGGAATAGGAATGAATGAGGATGAACTTTCAAGAATATTCAGGCTGGATGGAAACCTGAAGAACTCAGGAACAAACAATGAAACAGGTACCGGCCTTGGTCTGATTTTATGCCAGGAGTTTATGCATCTTCACAAATCAAAGATACTTGTTGAGAGTACTCCCGGAAAAGGGAGCAAATTCAGTCTGCGTCTGGACATTATCAAAAGCTGAAAATGCCCTGAAGAGAAATAAAAAGCCGGACTTCATGTGAAATCCGGCTTTCCTTTTTAAAATACTCAGAAGTATCAGAATGGCAGGTCGTTTGTGCTGTCGTCTGCAGGAAAGGCAGGAGCATCGGGCAATGCAGCTGCTGCAGAAGGAGCAGAAGCAGGAACTGCAGAAGCAGCTTCCATCTTCCAGGCTTCAAGATTGGTGAAGTAGTTTACAACACCGTCTTTCTCCCATTTTCTTCCGCGCAGATTGAACCAGATTTTTACATCCTGGCCTACCTGAAATCCATCGGCCAGGCTACAACGGTCTTGTGTAAGCTGAAATTTAATGAACTCAGTAAAACTTGAGTTGGGATTGTCGCGATATTCAATTACGAATTCACGTTTTTTAAACTTGTCAGAAACATTCTGAGTGTCAAACTTTTCGGTAAGTCTTCCTGTAATTTCAAAAGCCATAATAAAAGAATTATTGTGTTAATAAGGGATTTTTCTGTCAGTTTCTTTCCATTTGCTGAAAACATCCAGCGCCTGTAACCGGTTGATCTGTATTGCAGGAATCTTTCTTTCCTGAAAATCAGAAGCAATTTCACGATAAATAAACTCATCGTCAAAACCAGCATCAGCAGCATCGTTTCGGCCGGCCGCAAAGTAAATTTTTTCGGGACGGGCCCAATAAATAGCTCCCAGGCACATAGGGCAGGGTTCACAGGAGCAGTATATTTCGCAACCTTCCAGTTGAAAAGAACCTAATGTGTTGCAAGCCTCGCGAATGGCAACCACTTCGGCATGGGCTGTAGGGTCGTTGTCAATGGTTACCCGGTTTGCCCCGCGTGCAATTATTTCACCATTCTTAACTATTACCGCTCCAAAAGGCCCGCCGTTGCCTGTTAAAATGTTTTCCATTCCAAGCTTAATGGCTTCTGCCATGAAAATATGCTGCTTTTCAATCATTACTAAAAAATTCAGTCCAGCTGCCTGTAAAATCAGCAGAGTCAATGGCTGCATTCAGCCTTTTTAAATACTCAAACCTGTCAATTATCTCAGCGCCAAGGCTTAACAAATGAGCAGTTTCCATTTGTGCATCAATAAAATCAAAATTTTTACGAGCCAGATTAGTGCAAAGATAATACAAAGCAACTTTAGAAGCATCAGTTTTATGATGAAACATTGATTCTCCAAAAAATACTTTGCCCAATGAAACGCCATACAGGCCACCAGCAAGCGCACCATCTTTCCATACCTCAACCGAATGAGCATAACCCAGGGCATGTAAATTGCGGTATGCCGAAATCATATCAGGAACAATCCAGGTTCCGTTATCAGCTTCTCTTTCGGTGTAGGCACAACTTTCGATAACTGTTTTAAAATCAGTGTCGGCTGTAACGGTAAATTCTTTGCGCCTGATGCGCTGCCTCAGCGACTTCGAGCAGAAGAATTTGGTTGGTTCAATAATACAACGCTTTGGCGGAGAATACCATAAAATCGGAGACCATTCATCATACCAGGGAAAAATGCCTTTGCTGTAGGCTGTTAACAGCCTCTCACTGCCCAGGTCGCCTCCAGCTGCAAGCAAACCGTCGGCTCTGGCCTCTGAAGGATCTGGAAATTCATCGTTACCTCTCAGATATTTTACCCTATTGCTTAAATTGATCGTCAAATTTTAATGACTTGGTTTAGTGATACAAAAATAAAAAGAACCGGCCAATATTGACCGGTTCTTTAAAACTAAAATTAAAATTATGCGTTTTCTTTCTCGAAATCGCTCATACAATCTACCAAAGCCTGAACACTTTCGATGGGCAAAGCATTGTAGGTTGAAGCCCTGAAGCCTCCTACCGAACGATGGCCTTTGATTCCAATCATGCCGCGACTCTTGGCAAATTCCATAAAGGCGTCTTCCTTGTCTTTGTATTCTTCTTTCATTACAAAGCAGATGTTCATCAATGAACGGCTGTCCTTTTCTGCTGTGCCTACAAACATCTTACTGTTGTCAATGGCATTGTAAAGCAGGTTAGCTTTTGCAATGTTCATCTTCTCAATTTCTTCAACTCCGCCCAGCGATTTGATCCATTTCAGTGTTTCTTTTACTGTAAAGATAGGGAGGCAGGGAGGAGTATTGAACATCGAACCTTCTTTAATATGTGTACGATAGTCGAGCATGGTAGGAATTGGCCTTTCCACTTTACCAAGAATATCTTCGTGTACAATAACAAAGGTAACACCTGCAGGTCCCAGGTTTTTCTGAGCTCCTCCATAAATAAGAGCATATTTTGAAACGTCTACAGGGCGACTCAAAATATCGCTTGACATATCAGCAACCAAAGGAATATTGCAATCATAGTCGGTTCTGATTTCAGTTCCGTAGATGGTATTGTTGGTTGTAATATGGAAGTAATCAGCATCTTCAGGAACAGTGTATCCTTTTGGGATGTAGCTGTAGTTTTTATCGGCCGAAGAAGCAACCACCACTGCATCGCCAAAATACTTGGCTTCTTTTGCCGCTTTTTTTGCCCAGACTCCGGTTTCGAGATAAGCAGATTTTTTACCCATCAGGTTGAAGGGTACCATACAGAATTGAAGGCTGGCACCGCCTCCAAGAAATAATACCTGATAGCCCTCGGGAATACCAAGCAACTCTTTGAACAGAGCAACAGCTTCATCAATAACTGCCTGAAAGTCTTTACTCCGGTGAGAAATTTCCAGAAGTGACAAACCAATTCCATTAAGGTCCAGTACTGCTTTTGCAGTGTTTTCAATGGCCACCTGTGGTAAAATGGAGGGGCCGGCATTGAAATTGTGCTTTTTCATGAGGTTGTTGATTTTAGGTTTTACTTATATTTTGTTAGTTTTTTTAACTCTTTTCTGCTCGAAATCCGAAACAAAGGTATAAAGTTTTGAATACCTGCAATAGTCATTAACTACTTTTATTTTGCCTTTTTAAAGCATTGTTAATAAGTGGTTTATCCTGCTTGTTTGCAGTCTTGAATCAATGATTCTGAAAAGATTAAAACCATATTTAACCTAAAAATACTTGGGTGACTAAACAAACTAACCTGAAATTCCTGAGGTAATCATGGCTGATTTACCGGGGTGGAAACAACTCATACGATACTGGCTTCTCCTTTTCTTTCTTTCCTTTTGCTGCCGGATTGCGGGGAGCAATATCCTCAACAAATGTCCAGAATCCTTCATAAAAAACATAGGCATCATAAATATTTCCGGCCGGAACATATGCCCAGCGCTGACCTTCAAGAGATTCATTCATGGGAACCAACCGGTCAAGAACAATCATTTTATCATTGATTTTCCTTTGAGATTTTCTAACATTATATAAAGTAATGGTCTGTTTGTCATAGTTTTGTGTAAAGGCAGCCCTGGAAGCATAAGCCGAAATCACCCTGTTTTTTATTCCATTTTTAGTTTTGAACAGCGGAGCTCCAAATACTGGCATATTATCCTTGTCGAAAGTAAGAATTTCAATAGTTTTTCTGCTTGCAGCAGGATTATAGCCATCCCAGCTCAGCAGGGTATAGGTATCAGCAGGCCCGTCTCGTCGTTGAATAATATTGTAAAACAGACCACCCGGCCATCTTCCTTGTGTAAAAACATCTTCGTCGCTAATGTATTGAAGAGGCTGCATTGTTTCTAACTGAACTATTTTCCCTGATGTCCAATGGCAAACTATTGCAGAATAAAGGTTGGATTTGTCGTTTTGCTGTATGTTCCAGTTAAATATGCTGACTTTTCCATCTTCAGAAACCAGTTTAGCGATATTTAATGAATCAAATGGCCAGTTTTGGGCATCTGTTCTGCAGAGTTGTTTATAAAGCGTTGCACCAAATGTATTATTTAACTCAGTTCTTATTGAATCACTGGTGGTTTTTCGCATTTCGGTTAATAAAGTGCTTAGTTCTTTTTCGGCAGAAACAAAAAGTGAATCCTGCGAAAAAGTTTCTGATGTCAAAAATAGGGTCATTATTAGCATGCAAACTCTTATAAGCAGGCTTTTTTTCATGGTTTGTATGATTGGTGGAGCAAAAATAACGGATTAACAAGCACTTATTATATTTTTGCTGAAAAATTGGGAAATGGATTCACTTTCTTCCGGAAGCAGCAAATCAAAGATAGACTCATTGCAAAACTATATTTTGAATGGAATTTCATCCGATGGCATTGAAAACGTCCAGTCAAATTCCTTAATGGAAGAAATAGAAAATATTTCGGTATTTCATCCCTGGTTTATAAAAGAACATTTGATTTATGCTTTAAGAACCTTTGCTGAAGGGCTATCCTGCATTGACATTGATTTTATGCAAAGTCAAAAGCAGTTGCAAGGTAGTAAAATAGGTTTCTGGTACAGACCTTTGTCGCCAGTAGAAGGATTACCGCACTTTTTGGCTGCGCTTCAACGTGGCGCAAACTGCGAAATAATAACAGATCGTTACAACAGACGATTGCTGGAGTTTTTTTTCAGGGTATTCAAAAGTTATTTATCTATACCGGAAGAAAGATACTCTTTTCAGGAAAGCAGCTTCAGTAGAGATGCTTCAGCCATCGTAGTGATAGGGGAGAAGCCTTTGCCTGTTCAACTGGGATATATCAGCAAACATCCGATTTTTCTTGAAACTGCTGAAAGATTTGGCAATGAGCTGATTATAACAGGCAGCGAAACTCAACAGAACCTTGATATGATGGCCATTGAACTTGGAATGTATTTCGGAAGATCAATATACAATAAATCGGTTTTAAGAGTCCCTGAAAACTACAAATTTGAAAAATTGACGGAAGCATTAAAAAAGTTTCAACACTATAGCAACCATTCGCGATATTTTAACCATTACGAATACCGTAAAGCAGGTTTTATAGTTGGGAGAAAAGCTTTTACCGATACTGGTACATTTCTGTTGACACCAGCAGCGGATACCGTAAGATATATATCTGTTATACAGTATTTTGTGAGTAAAGATGAGATTTTTGAAAGTGATATTGCTGATGTTGAACTGAGCAACGCTGATTCATTTGAAATGAGAATGTTTAAATCATTGCCGGAGTTCTGCAAATTCATTTCTACATTGAGTAATTGACTTTTGTTATTCTAAAACTGATTCGCCAGATTGTTAATGATCAGTTAATCAATAGTATGTCAATAGAAATTGTAAACAATTTGTTGTTAATAATAAAACGAAAAAATAAGTAACGGATTATTTGGTGATTAAGAAAAATGTTTCTACTTTTGCAGACCCAAAAATACCGGGATATACTCAATCAGATAAAGATTGTTTGTCCGGGCATTTTCAGTCAAATAGGGCAACTTAACAACCATTGAACTCATGAAAAAAGACATTCATCCTAAGGATTACAGGCTGGTAGTATTTAAAGATATGTCGAACGACTTTGCTTTTATTACCAAGTCAACCGTAGCAACCAAGGATACCATTGTTTGGGAAGACGGAAATGAATATCCGTTGGTAAAGCTTGAAATTTCGAATACTTCGCATCCTTTCTACACCGGTAAGATTAAACTTATCGATACAGCAGGAAGGGTTGACAAGTTTAAGACCAAATACCAGAAACATTTCGAGAACAGGAACAAAGCCTGAAAGTTTTCAGCACTGCCCTGTTGATAATATTTTAAGAGCCCTTCACAGCAAAGGGCTTTTTTCGTTATTTTTGGCTTTTTGAACACGACTTAACCGACCAAATACAGATATATGAATTACATATTGTTCGATGAAGCGCGTAGGGAAAACCTTTTACCGCTCACTTTTATGCGGCCTGTTGCCGACATACGCTTTGGAATCCTAACCATAAGGGAGAAATGGGAGATTTATCTTGGAAAGAAAACTTCTACTCTAACCGAGCAGTATCTGGCAGCCAGGTTTCCTCTGATTAAAGAAGAGGATAATATTATCATCAATGGTGCTATATGCCCAAACCCGGTATTGGTTCAGGAAATTAAAGCTCTGAAATCGGGGCAGGCTTTGGTACAGGGCGATACCATCATTGCCATGAGCATGAATGAACATGATTTTGAGAAAAAAACCGGAAATGTTGATGAAATACCTACAACTGCTTCATTTCTTGAGATTAACAACACCTGGGACATTTTTGCTAAGAATGCAGAAGCTATTGCTGCTGATTTTGAGTTGATTACCAAAGGCAGAAAGTCACAACCCATTCCTGATCACTGTATTGGAATTCATCCTGAAAATATATTTATTGAAGAAGGCGCTGAATTACTTGCTTGTACTCTCAATGCCTCTTCAGGTCCTGTTTATATAGGAAAAGAAGCAGTGGTAATGGAAGGTACCAATATAAGAGGCCCCTTTTCTTTAGGAGATCATTCGCATGTAAAAATGGGTGCAAAAATTTATGGTGCCACAACTATAGGCCCTTACTCAAAAGTTGGTGGAGAGATTAACAACTCTGTAATATTTGGCTACTCGAACAAAGCTCATGATGGTTTCCTTGGCCATTCTGTTTTGGCCGAATGGTGCAATCTTGGAGCCGATACTAATACTTCCAACCTTAAAAATACCTATGATCAGGTGAAATTATGGAGTTATCCCGAAGAATCATTTATTGATACCGGTCAGCAGTTCTGCGGATTGATAATGGGTGATCATTCCAAATGTGGCATAAATACTATGTTTAATACCGGCACTGTCGTTGGCGTTAGTTCAAACATATTTGGTTCTGGTTTTCAGCGAAATTTTATATCATCGTTCAAATGGGGCGGCGTTGCAGGTTTTTCAACTTTCCAGCCTAAAAAAGCCATTGAAGTGGCACGCGCGATGTATGGCAGACGTAATCTGGTCTTGACTGACATTGATGCAAAATTGATTGAAGACGTCTACAATCTGACACACAGCTATCGCCGCATGTAAACTTTTTGAGATAAATCTTGTTTAACCGGTACAAATTTGTGCCGGTTTTTTTTGTCGGCATGAAATTTGACGTATAAGGATGTTTTGCATTTATACTGTCAAAACTGACAACTTGTACTTAACTTTTAGTAAATTCTGACATGACCAATGATGGATTCGGATTCACCGACCTTATAGAAAACGAAACTGAATTTATACCCCTTCTGTCTGCCGAAGACGAGGAACAAATGAATGCCGAAGAGGTTCCGGAAATACTTCCTATACTTCCTTTGCGCAACACTGTGCTTTTTCCGGGAGTTGTAATACCTATTACTGTTGGCCGGGATAAATCCATCCGCCTTATAAAGGAGTATTACAAAGGAACCCGCATAATCGGAGCTGTTGCACAAAAAGATGTAGAAACTGAAGACCCCGGTATTAAAGACTTGAATAGTATAGGCACAATTGCCTATATCATTAAACTGCTGCAAATGCCCGATGGCAGTACTACCGCCATTATTCAGGGGAAAAAGCGTTTTAATATTCTTGAATTTGTTCAGGACGACCCTTATTTTGTTGCCCGGGTAAGTCAGTTTGAAACCAATCGTCCTCTTGTAAAAGACAAGAAATTCAATGCATTGATTGCTTCGGTTAAGGATCTGGCTATACAAATTATTAATCTTTCGCCCAATCTGCCATCCGATTCGGTTTTTGCAATCAGGAATATCGAAAGCCCGGTATTTCTGGTTAACTTTATTTCTTCAAACCTCAATGTTTCAGTCGAAGAGAAACAAAAACTTCTTGAGATTGATGATTTGGTAGAAAGAGCAGGAAGTGTTCTGGGATTGCTGACCAGGGAGTTACAAATAATTGAATTAAAAAATCAGATACAGAGCAAGGTAAAAATTGACCTTGACAAGCAACAGCGTGATTATTTGCTTAATCAGCAGCTTAAAACCATTCAGGAAGAGCTGGGAGACAATACTCACACTCAGGATATTGCCGAACTCAGAAACAAGGCAAGGCAAAAAAAATGGCCGAAAAATGTTGCTGATGTTTTTGAAAAGGAAATATCCAAGCTACAGCGAATGAATCCTGCTGCTATGGAATACTCCATGCAGTTAAATTATCTGGAAGTACTTATTGATCTTCCCTGGAACGAATATACAACTGATAACTTTGATCTGAAACATGCCAGAAGGGTGTTGGATCAGGATCATTTTGGGCTGGAGACTGTTAAGGACAGGATTTTGGAATATCTCGCCGTGCTGAAGCTGAAAGGCGACATGAAGTCTCCGATTTTATGCCTATTTGGCCCGCCGGGGGTTGGAAAAACCTCATTGGGTAAGTCTATTGCCAGGGCAGTTGGTCGTAATTATATCAGGATGTCGCTGGGAGGTTTGCGTGATGAGGCCGAAATTCGGGGTCACCGCAAAACCTACATTGGCGCAATGCCCGGACGGGTGTTGCAAAGCATAAAAAGAGCAAAGGCATCCAATCCGGTGTTTGTGCTTGATGAAATTGACAAGGTAATCGGAGCCAATATAAATGGCGATCCCTCAGCCGCATTGCTCGAAGTTCTTGATCCTGAGCAGAACAGCACTTTCTACGATAATTTTGTGGAGCTGGAGTATGATCTTTCCAAGGTTATGTTCATAGCCACTGCAAATAACTTGTCAACGATACATCCTGCCCTGCGCGACAGAATGGAAATCATTGAAATTAACGGTTATCTGCTGGAAGAAAAAATTGAAATAGCCAGGCGTCACCTGGTTCCAAAACAGTTGTCGGAACATGGTGTTGGGAAGGAGCAGCTGATTTTTGAGAAGAAAATTCTTGAAAAGATTGTAGATGGCTATACCAGAGAATCGGGTGTAAGGGATCTTGAAAAGAAAATAGCGAAAGTTATCCGCCATCAGGCAAGGTTTATTGCTGGTGAAGAACCTTATAATGTTCAGGTTTCTGAAGAAGACCTGAGAAGGATACTTGGCCCTGTAAAGTTCCAGAAAGAAAGGGATGAGAAGATTCACTCGGTTGGAGTTGTAACAGGCCTGGCATGGACACCCGTAGGTGGTGAAATTCTGTTTGTGGAAACCAGCCTGAGTCGTGGAAAAGGGATGCTTACCCTAACCGGTAATCTGGGTGAAGTAATGAAGGAATCTGCAACCTTGGCCTATGAATATCTGAAAGCCCATGCTTCGGAGTTTGGAATTGACAATCAGGTGTTTGAAAAGTGGAATGTTCATATGCATATTCCTGAAGGCGCAACTCCCAAAGACGGGCCTTCGGCTGGAATTACAATGCTTACTGCTTTAGCATCGGCATTCACCCAGCGTACTGCCAAAACCAGACTTGCCATGACGGGCGAAATTACACTAAGAGGAAAAGTGCTGGCAGTTGGTGGCATCAAAGAAAAAATGCTTGCAGCCAGGCGTTCAGGAATCAAAGAAATAATCTTACCTGCCGATAACCGGAAAGATATTGAAGAAATAAAGCCAGCTTATATTAAGGGAATTAACTTCCATTATGTTGAGCAAATGAGTGAAGTCGTACATCTTGCATTGTCAGAAAAACGGATATCCAATGCATTGAATATTAATTACTAAGGTCCGTTTGTTGCAATGAAGAAAATATTGATTATTCTGGGACACCCGGTAAAAGACACGTTTTCGGGTCAACTTTTTGAAAATTACAAGCAGGGAGCGCTATCATCTGGCGCTGAAGTAAAGGAACTTATTCTGAGAGACCTGAAATTTGAACTTAATTTCAGCTCCGGATACCGGGGTGATCAGGAATTAGAGCCTGATCTGGTTAAAGCACAGGAACTTATTACCTGGGCAGAGCATCTGGTTCTTATTTACCCCAACTGGTGGTCAACTTTTCCAGCATTGCTTAAGGGGTTTATTGATCGTACCTTTTTGCCTGGCTTCGCATTTAAATATCGAAAAGGCAGTCTTTTGTGGGATAAACTTCTTACAGGAAGGTCGGCCAGGCTCATCATTACTATGGATACACCTCCCTGGTATTACTGGCTGGTATACCGGCGTCCTGGACATAATGCAATGAAAAGAGGAATTCTTGAGTTTTGTGGAATAAGGCCGGTTAAAATCACTACCATTGGTTCCCTTAAAATTTCGTCGGAGCAAAAACGTCAGCAATGGCTCGATAAGGTGAAATCTCTGGGAAGGAAGATGAGATAAAAAACGGAGCATATGCTCCGTTTTTTATACTATACGAGCTTACTGATCTATATATCAGCGCTATATGCTCATGGTAATTTAAAATTGCTCCGTATCAACTGACTTTAGAGGCAACCTCTTTTTTACTCTTATATTTTTACAAACTTTACAGTTTGACTTCCATAATCGGTGTTCAGAGTTACAAAATAGGTACCCGCTTTAAGTTTTTGAACCGAAATTACAGCATTGTGTCTTCCTGGAAAATGCTGACCTTCTTCAATTTTCAAAACAGTTTTACCGCTAATATCTGTGATTGAGAAGTAAACTCCCGATTCTTTTTCAAGGTTATAATCAACTACCAGATTTTCGGTTACCGGATTTTGCTTCAGTTTGATTCTGAAATGTTCCGGAATGAGGAAATAGTCATTTTTAACGACTGTAGTAGCCTGTTTGAGTACAATATTATTGTCAGGATCAAAAATCAATGCTGTTGGCTGCTGCTCAAATTGCCATGAAAAATACTGGTTATTAACATCATTCATTACTCGTATTGTTGTGTCAGCGGCGCCATTGAATTTAATTTTTAGTTCGATTGGCATTTTGAAGAAAGGAGCATTGGTTTGCACCTGGCTGGCTAAAAATGAAACTCCCCAGAGGTTATTTCCCATGTTACTGAAGCTGTATTTATTGTTGTACACAGGATGATTGGGCTGGAAAAGCCACTGATTAAAAAACCACGACATATCTTCACCGGTTACTTCATTCATTTTATCAATAAAATCAGGAATGGTAGCTGATTTATATCTGAAATTGGCTGTGTCATTGGCATATTGATACAGACTCTCAAAAAACAGAGAATCCCCTACAGTGTACCTGTACAGATGCAGAATACAGGAGGCTTTCATGTAAGTAACAGCATAATTGAACAATACAGAGTTGGAGGGAGGTGTAAAAGCCCATGCAGGATTTGAAATTGCCCAACCGGGATTTTGTGCAAGATAATAGGAGGCATTAGAATTAATTTCATTTTTATAGGCCTCATATCCGCTTACTTCGCCTGTCCACAAGGCTTCGCTGTAAGTAGCAAATCCCTCATTCAGCCAAAGGTCGGCCCATGTAGCACAAGTGATCATATCCCCGAACCATTGATGGGCAAACTCATGGGCAATCAGGCTTGAATACCAGCAGCCGGGACACAGGCTGGTGAGAGTCTGGTTTTCCATTCCTCCCCATTGAAACTGAGGGCTGAGTGTTGCAAAACCATCTTTTTCGAAGGGGTGGTCCCCGAAAACGGAATAAAAATAATCAGCCAGCGGTATGATCATTTGCATCATGGCTGTTGGATTCTCACCCGGGTTGTAATAAAATCTGATTGGTAAAGTATCATTACCACCTGGTTTTATCCAGTTTACTATTTCCAGGTTGTAGTTTTTTCGGGATGAAATTACCATAATATATGTTGCAATGGGGTCGCGGCTGATCCATGTATACCATGTTGTGTCAGAAATAGTTAACGAATCAGCCAGCCTGCCGTTTGAGCCAAGTTTAACATCATCAGGTACTTTTGCCCTGAGACTCAGGGTTGCTTTATCTGAAGGCTGATCATAACAGGGAAACCATTTTCGGGCACCTTGCGGCTCACAGTCGGTGAAAACAAAGCCATTTCCAACATAAAAGGCATTATCGCTTACATTAAGGTGGTTATATGAAATGCTGACTTCAGCAACTTGTCCGGGCTGGTAATGATTATCGAGCTGAATATAGAGAGTGTCATTCACATGCTGGAAAGATGTTCCGGCAAGCCCGACCGAATTGATTTGAAGAGAACTGTTTACAGCATTCAAAGCAATCTGTGAAAGTGCAGTATCAACCCTGAAGGTAACTATGGCTTCTGCTGTAAAAGATTTTGGGTAAGGGGAAGCGTAGCAATGGTAGATATCGAGGTCAAGGTCGTAATTCAGTACATCGAATTTATGCCGGGGCGAATTGGGAGAACGAAGGTTAAAATCTGCTACTTCGGGCCTCATTTGCTTGCCATGTGCACAAAACAGGCTGCCATGCTGATGATCGTGTTCCTGTGCAGTCCCATAAAGAACCCAAAGAAAGAGTGCCGCAATGTTTAAGAGTTTCTTCATTATAATTTCGGTTTGGACTGTAAAAGTAGTTTTTTTGAACAGAAGTTTTATTGATTTTGCATTCTTTGTCCATCATTTTATTTATCCTATCGCTACCTTTGTAGCTGAAGTTGAATTAAAACGCTCAATACATAATGATTCCGGCAATTGTAAAATTAATTAAGACAGGCACCACGCGTTCAATGCAAAAATATGTCAAACAACTTTTGGCAATATTTTTACTGCTGTTGATTTCAGCATGTGGAAACCGCCCCGAAGAACTGGAAGGGAAAACTGTTTTCAGGTACAATGAGTCGGCCGGAATTACCTCGCTCGATCCGGCTTTTGCCAGGAATCAGGCCAATATATGGGCTGTTAATCAATTGTTTAACGGATTGGTTCAGTTAGACAGCAATTTACTTGTTCAACCTTGTATTGCGAAATCATGGGAGGTATCAGAAGATGGAATGATTTACACTTTCACCTTAAGAAACGATGTATATTTTCACGATAATGTTTGTTTTGCAGAAGGTAAGGGCCGAAAAGTAACTTCGGAAGATGTGGTGTACAGTTTACAGCGATTGACCGATCCAACTATTACTTCGCCCGGCGCCTGGGCATTATCGTCAGTATCAGAAAACGCAGGAAAACCTGATATTTCTGCTCCCAATGACTCTATTGTTGTAATTAAAATGAAATATCCTTTTCCTCCTTTTCCGGGATTGCTCGGAATGCAGTACTGCTCAGTTGTACCTCGCGAAGCAGTGGAGTATTACGGAGAAAATTTCAGGAATAGCCCGGTTGGAACCGGCCCGTTTTACTTTAAAATGTGGAAAGAAGGAGTAAAATTAGTGCTGTTAAGAAACGATAATTATTTTGAATACAATGGAGCAGATCGTTTACCTTATCTTGATGCAGTTGCTGTTTCTTTCATTATTGATAAACAGACAGCATTTCTGGAGTTTGTGAAAGGTAATCTTGATTTTATTTCTGGCCTGGATGCATCATACAAAGATGAATTGCTTACTGCATCAGGGATGCTCAATCCAAAGTACAATGAGAAAATTAAAATGCACAGTCAGCCTTATTTAAATACAGAATACCTTGGCTTTATTTATGATTCTTTGAATCCATTAATCAATACAAGCGCATTAAAGGATGTAAATGTCCGAAAAGCAATTAATATGGGATTCGATCGTAAAAAGATGATCAGATATCTCAGGAATAATATTGGAGAACCAGGAACCAAAGGCATGATTCCGGCTGGTATGCCCGGGTATAATCACTATAAAAATTATGGCTACGACTACAATCCTTCTGAAGCCCGCCGCCTGCTGGCTAAAGCCGGATTTCCCGACGGGAAAGGCATGGGGCCTGTAGTACTGTCAACCAATGCATCATATCTCGACATTTGTCAATTTATTCAAAGTGAACTCTCCAAAATCGGGATTGAACTCAAAATTGATGTAAGTCCACCGGCAACACTCAAAGAAAACATTGCCCAGTCGAGAATACCATTTTTCAGGGGATCATGGATTGCTGATTATCCTGATGCTGAGAACTATCTTTCGTTGTTCTATTCAGGAAATTTTACACCTCAGGGTCCAAATTATACTTTGTACAATAATCCAGCGTTTGACAGGTTGTTTCTGGAAGCTTCTTCAATTACACACGACAGTTTGAGATTTGAAGCATACACAAGGCTTGATTCCATCATAATGCAGGATGCTCCGGTAGTTGTTCTGTTTTACGACAGAGTGCTGCGTTTCACCCGCTCCGGAATCAGCGGACTGGGTTCAAATCCAATGAATCTATTGGTACTAAAACATGTTAAAAAAGGTTGAAATGGAAGGATTTAGAATTTTAAAACCATCAGAAATAGTCTTTGATCCCATCACCAGTATTGGAGAGGAGTGGATGCTGATTACAGCCGGAAATGAGAATAGGCTGAATGCCATGACAGCAAGCTGGGGTGGTACAGGATACCTATGGAATAAACCGGTAGTATTTATTTTTATCAGGCCACAGCGATATACATTTGAATTTGTAGAACAACAAGACATCTTCACCTGTAGTTTTTTTAAGCCTGAGTACAAAAAACTGCTCAATTATTTTGGCACTGTTTCTGGCAGAGATGAAGATAAAATTGCTGTTTCGGGTTTAACACCTTTTGCTACTCCACATGGTGGATACACGTATAAGGAAGCACACATTAGTATGGAATGCCGCAAATTATATAGTCAGGACCTTACTTTACAGGGTTTTACCGATCAGTCAATACTCAGGCATTATCCTCAACATGATTTTCACAAAATGTATGCTGGAGAAATTTTATCTTTTATTGAAGGAATAAGTACTTAAATCGATGTATGAGAAAAAATAGTTCTTATTTTAGCATCTTCAAAACGATCAGGGTTTAAATTTGCCATAAGGCTCTAATAATCAGAACTTGTTTACTTCAATCAGGATAAAGACAGGCCGGTTTTTGCTTGCCAAAGCAACTGCCAGGCAGCATCGCAGCCGAATAGCAAAAGGGCTTGGCGAAGCTGAGAGCATTGGAATAGTTTACAGTCTGAAAACAATTGAAGATTATACAACTGTTTCAGGCTTTGCGCTAAAGCTTCAAAAAATGGGCAAAAAAGTGCAGATGATTGCCTATCACCCTCAAAAAGTTACTCCAAACTTTTATGCTGAGAATTTATCCTCAGATTTGTTGCTTAAAAAAGATGTTGATTTGTTTTTCAGGCCGAACAAAAGCTGTGCAACAGATTTTATGCATAATGAATTTGACATTCTTTTTGATTTGAGTACACCTGATGATTTTACAGCGGAATGTATTGCTTCAATTTCCAGGGCTCGTTTTAAAATTGGCAGTGGAGGAAATACAAGCCTTGCGGATTACGATCTTACCATTCAGGTTACAAAGGAATCCGATAACATTCGGGATGGATTGGAGGGTTTGATTGAACAAATGATTTTTTACACCACAACAATAAAATTCAGGAGTGAAACTTCCTGAGAAAGGCAATGATTATGAAACATTTTCTTACAGGAACCGGAGTTGCACTGGTAACTCCTTTTCACAAACATGGAACTATTGACTTCGGGTCGCTCGAAAAACTAATTGAGCATACCATAACAAATGGAGTTGATTATCTGGTGGTTCTGGGAACAACAGGCGAGGCTGCAACATTATCCAAAGATGAGAAGTTTGCTTTGGTGCAGTATGTAAAAGACCAGATTTCAGGACGGGTTCCATTGGTACTCGGAATGGGAGGTTATAACACTCAGGAAGTGGTAAATAATTTGCAGGTGTTTGACCCTGAAGGGATTGACGCTATTCTTTCAGTTACTCCATATTATAATAAACCAACACAACGAGGGCTTTATCTGCATTACAAGCACATAACAAGTGCAAGTCCGCTTCCGGTTATTCTTTATAATGTACCCGGAAGAACCAGTGTAAACCTGAAGCCCGAAACAACGCTTGATTTAGCCCGCGACTTTGAAAATATCATTGGAATAAAAGAAGCATCAGGCAATCTGGGCCAAATCATGGAAATAATCCGCTGCCGTCCGGAGAATTTTCTTGTTATTTCCGGCGACGATGCTCTTACTATGCCCTTGATTGCTGCCGGTGCCGACGGAGTTATTTCAGTAGTTGCAAATGCTTATCCCAAAGCGTTCTCAAATATGGTTAAGGCAGGACTCGAAGGTAATTTTGCTGAAGCCAGAAAATTACATTACGCACTGCTGCCCTTTATAGATGCGCTATTTGCTGATGGAAGCCCCGGTGGTATCAAAGCTGCTTTGGAACAAATGAAAATTGTGCAGAATAATCTGAGATTACCTGTGGTAAAAGTGAACAAACAAGTTCAAAACCAAATAACATCCCTTATCAATGAACTTAAAGAGAAGGGGATCGAAGCTTAACTAAACATATAGGCTTAAATTACCAAACAAATTACAACAACTTTACCCTTCACTAATGAAAAGAATCTTTACCCTGCTGCTTTTGCTTAATTTAACAGGTGTTTTTGCACAACACTTCCACCACCTTCCTGAAGCTGATAATTTGTTTAAAAACACCGGTGAGATTTATTTTGCTTTGCCGGGGGCCGCTGCCGAAGCCAATCAGCTCACCAAAATCATTGGCATTGATAGAATTAAAGGTGATACTGTTTTTGCATATGCCAGCCAGAAAGAGTATCAGAAGTTACAATCTCAGGGTAACGGGGAATTTATTCTGCTGCCTCATCCCTCAGAATTGATAAAGGTTGAAATGTCTGATAATCCTCGACAGGTACTTGACTGGAACTATTACCCCACATACCCTGCCTACGAGCAAATTATGGCTGATTTTGCAGCACAATACCCCGATTTGTGCCAGCTTTATACCATAGGAACCCTGGCCAGTGGCCGTAAACTGCTGGCTGTAAGGATATCTGATAATGTTGGAGCAGAAGAAGATGAACCTGAGTTTCTTTACTCTGCAACAATACATGGCGATGAAACTACAGGTTATATAATGATGCTTCACCTGATTGACCATTTGCTCACCAATTACAACCAGGATCCCCGCATTACCAGTATGGTAAACAACATTGATCTATGGATAGCACCTCTTGCAAATCCTGACGGAACTTATTACGGAGGTAATAATACAGTTAACGGAGCTCGCCGGTATAATGCAAACAATGTAGATCTAAACAGAAATTATCCAGACCCGGCTGACGGGCCTCATCCTGATGGCAATGCATGGCAGCCCGAAACGGTTCACTTTATGAATTTTGCTGAAAGCCGCAACTTTGTAATGGGCGCTAACTTTCACGGAGGTATTGAACTGGTGAACTATCCCTGGGATACATGGAGCCGTCTTACTGCTGACAACAATTGGTGGTACATGGTTAGCCGGGCATATGCTGATACTGCTCAGGCATATGGTCCTCCGGGTTACTTTGATGATGAAGATAACGGAATTACCAATGGATATGCCTGGTATCGCATTACCGGCGGTCGTCAGGATTATATGAATTATTTTCATCAGTGCAGGGAAGTTACTCTTGAAATTTCAAATACAAAATTGGTACCTGCCAGTCAGCTACTTAATTTTTGGGAATACAATCACCGTTCAATTCTTAACTATCTTGAAGAGGTGACCTACGGTGTACGTGGAATTGTTACAGATACCATTACAGGAGCACCTTTAAGGGCTCAGGTATTTATCAGCAATCATGACAAGGACAGTTCCATGGTTTTCTCCTCACTTCCTGTAGGAAATTACCACCGCCTTTTAAAAGCAGGAACTTATAATCTTACCTTTATTGCCGATGGATATCTTCCTAAAACCTATCGTAATGTTGTTGTTACCGATAAAAATGTTGTAAGGCTAGATGCCAGATTGTGGAATGGCAGTGCAATCCCGGGCTTTTCTGCCTCAGCCACACAAATTACTGCCGGAAGCCAGGTGCAGTTTTTTGATGCTTCAGGAGGAAACCCAACCTATAGATTATGGACTTTTGAAGGAGGTAATATTACCACGTCCACTGAACTAAATCCTGTGGTTACCTTCAATGATCCCGGAACCTTTGATGTAAGCCTTTTTGCACAGAATGCAATAGGTGGAAACACTTTATTAAGAGAGGATTACATTACAGTTTCTTCGGATTATTTTATCGGAGGCGATGGCGCAACCACATGCAATGCCAGGTTTTTTGACAGTAACGGAAGTTCAGGAAACTACCAGAATAACGAGAACCTTACTACAACTTTCTATTCGGCAGATCCAACCAAGGCCATCAGAGTTCATTTTAACTCTTTTAACATTGAAGTGTCTGACAATTGTGCAAAGGATGCACTTTATATTTATGATGGCCCGGATGATTCTTATCCCTTAATTGGCAAATATTGTGGACATGAGATTCCTGCTGATGTGCTCACCTCAACAGGCGGGGGTGCAGTAACATTCGTTTTTGTGTCAGATGATAACATCACTGCTGAAGGCTGGGAAGCAATTCTTTCTTGCGACAGTGGGGTAGGGGTTTCGTTGAAACCGGCATCCAGCGCACTAAAAGTTTATCCTAACCCTGCGAATAACGAAGGATTTGTAATAGAATCACCTGAAATTCTTCAAAGTATTCAAGTAATTGATCTTTCAGGAAGGGTAATTTATTCAGTAAAGGCAAACAAGAACAGCATTTTTGTTCCTACCCATGGTTGGAAGAACTCAGTTTATCAGTTAAAGGCAGTTACTGCTGATGGAATCTTATTCACAAAAGTTTCAATTCTCAATTAATCAGATAGTTATGGGGTAATGAAGCCCGATTCTGTAAAGAGAATATAAAACAATAGCGGCAACCAGCAGGTTGCCGTTTATTTTTACTGATCTTTCATCTTCATCAAAATAGAGCACAGGCACTCCAAAACTGCTTAGTGAAACCGTTAATACAATAATCAATGGCGTTAAAACCCTGGCTAGTTCGTAATAGTTCATCGGAAACCTTATCGCAATAATAAATATGGTGCCTGCTACAAAGGGAATAATAACCTGAGCAATTACAAAAGCCAGTCTTCGTTCTGGCCTCAACAGATTAAAATATGTATTTGCGCTGAGCAGAAACATTCTTGTAATTGCAAGCCCCAGTGCCACAAGCGAAAACATAGCCAGCAGGGTAATGATGAGTTTTCCTGTATCCGGCATGAACATCCAGATCAAAACATGCCCGAAGCCTTCGCTTAGCAAAGCCCCTGCATAAGCCGAGCCCAGAAAAACCGAAATACTGTGAACAAAACCCCAGATAAAGAATAGCTTTAGAGATCCAGTAAATTCTTTATATCTGTATGCCACCAAAAGCATTAATACAGCAAGAATAAGACTTATTAAAGGGCCTGCACTGAATATGATCTTCACCGAGTCAAAAAACCAGTCGTAGCGCGAAACCAGAAATATTATCCTTGAATAATCAATTTGCAGGTGAAATCCAAAAAGCATGCTGGCCAGCACCGTTGCAGCCTGATGCAGCAGAAACACGAATAAGTAGGAAACAAGGTAATATAAAGTAGAGTTAATAGCAATTTTCAAAAAATCTGCCGGTCGCATACTTGGGGTTTTTGTTGCTAAAATAAAACTTTTCTGAGTTCTGTTTAGATTATTTCAAATTCTCCTAACAATTAACTTTACATGTTGGAGAATATAAAAATGTTATAATAGAAAAATATTAAATAAATCTCTGATAACCGAGTGCAGTTCTAAAATGTTGGTTGCTAATTTATGATATTGAATAACAGTATTTTGTGTATTAAAGAATAAATAAGGCTCTTTCAATGTCTGTTAACATAAACTTAATATTCATTTAAACATTGCTTAAACTCCATGACAAATTGAATGGGTTACTTTGCATCCATAAATCAACCCATAAAAAAGACTATGAAAAAGATTTTGATGTTTGCCCTTGTTGCTTCAGTAGCCTTATTTACTGCTTGCAAAGATGATGAAGAAACCTTCAATGCTCCTACTGTTGCTTCACCGGATCCTATTTCCGCTGAATTCAGCACAGAAGCTGAGATTACATTTAATTACACCGCTGATGCCGGTTTTAAATCAGCAAGTGTTGCTGCAACCAATGGAACAGCTGTTATCAAAACCAATGGAACAGCTGGTTCAAAATCAGGTTCAGTTGTAGTTACTTTTACCGCCGGAAATCAGGTAGGTGCAGGTAGTGTAGTTTTAACTGTTACCGACAACTCTGACCAAACCTCAAAAGCAACCGCTGTTATCAGCGTGCTGGAAGAGCAGGTTATTTTCAATGTTGATGGCAATATTACTGCTAATACAACCTGGAAAACCGGTAAAGTATACGTTCTTAAAAACCGCATTGCTGTTGTTTCAGGTGTTACCCTTACCATTGAGCCTGGTGTTGTAATTAAAGGTGAAGCAGGTACCGGAGCCAATGCAACTGCACTCATCGTTGCCCGTGGTGGTAAACTGATGGCAGAAGGAACTGCAACCCAGCCTATCATTTTTACATCAATAGCCGACGAAATTATGCCAGGTCAGATTGCAAGTCCAAACCTTGAGCCTACTCTTAATGGTTTGTGGGGTGGTCTTCTTATTCTTGGTAATGCTCCTGTCTCTGCAAGTGCTGCTACCGTTCAGATTGAAGGTATTCCTCCTTCAGACCAGAACGGCTTGTATGGTGGTTCTGATGCAAATGACAACTCTGGTGTTATTAAATTCATCTCTATCCGTCACGGTGGTGCCAACATTGGCGAAGGTAATGAAATCAACGGTCTTACCCTTGGTGGTGTAGGTGCCGGAACAGTAATTGAAAATGTAGAAGTTATTTCAAACCAGGATGATGGAATTGAATTCTTTGGTGGATCTGTAAGTGTGAAAAATGCTATTGTGTGGAATGTAGGTGATGATGCCATTGACACAGACCAGGCCTGGTCAGGAACCCTTGACAACTTCATTGTTATTTGTGGTAGCGACACCGACCATGCACTTGAAATTGACGGTCCCGAAGGTTCATTGCTTGCAGCACATACTGTAAAGAATGGTTCAATCAAAGGAAGTACAGTTGCTGAGCTTGGCGATTTCCGCGATGGTGCCAGGGGAACTTTTTCAAATCTTTACTTCTTTGGTTTCCCGGATCCTGCAACTTCTGATGGACGCGGTGACTTCTCATTGTCAGGTGACAAAACCCTGGACAGCTTTGCCGAAGGCAATCTGGTTTTCAGCAATCTGCAAGTAACTCTTCCCGAAGCTGTTGAACTGACATCGGTATTCAAACACGGTACTTCAGCACATGCAACTTCAGTTGCAGCCGGAGCTCAAACAGTTGGAGCTGCCAAATCAGCTTTTGCTGGTTGGTCATGGGCTGATGCAGCTGGCGAACTTTCAAACTTTTAATCTTCCCTCTTTTGATCAAATTAAAACTCGTGGGCAATAGCCCACGGGTTTTATGCTTAATAAATGCTTAATAACCAATCAACTGCTTTTATGCCACGCCTTAAACAATTCATCCTTTTCCTGTCTGTTGTTCTTTTTTCGGGATTTGCTTCAGCACAAAATGGCTTTATCAGAGGAACCGTTTATGATGCCAAAACCGGAGAAACCCTGCCTGGTGTTACAATTTTTGTCCTTGGAACCACATCGGGAACCCTCACAGATTTCGACGGCAAGTTCAACCTGTCAATTGCTCCCGGCGAATACAACCTGAGAGTATCGTACATCAGCTACGAAACTGTTGTGGTTGAAAAACTTATGGTTAAAGCAGGTGGTGTGGTTTTACTCGATAACCTGAAACTTAAAGAAGCTCAGGTAGAGCTTTCGGAAGTAACCATCACTGCAGAGGCTATACGAAACTCTGAAGCTGCTATGCTCACCATGAAGCAAAAATCAGCCAACCTGATTGATGGAATTTCTGCAGCCAATTTCAGAAAAATCGGAGATTCAGATGCTGCATCTTCATTAAAAAGGGTTACAGGTATTTCGGTAGAAGGAGGTAAATATGTTTTTGTGCGCGGTCTTGGCGACAGATACACCAAAACCATATTAAACGGAATGGAAATCCCTGGACTCGATCCCGACAGGAATACCCTGCAAATGGATATTTTTCCAACTAATGTTATAGATAATATTATAGTTCACAAGTCATTCAGTGCCGAGCTGCCTGCCGATTTTACCGGTGGTGTAATAGATATTGCTACAAAAGATTTTCCTGAGGTAAAAACAGCCAATCTTTCGCTTAGCCTGGGTTATAATCCCGATATGCATTTCAACAGCGACTATCTGTCATACGAAGGTGGAAAAACTGATTGGCTGGGTTACGACGATGGCACCAGGGCAATACCAGCAACTGAAAATATCCCGTTTTTCTCTGAAGCCGTTGTCAACCCCAATGGCGATAAAGCCATAAGATTTAAAGAAATCATGAATAATTTTAATCCGGTAATGGCTGCTAAACGAGAGCAAAGCCTAATGGATTATTCTGCTGGTTTTTCTGTTGGAAATCAGCACCCCCTTAAAAAAATAACACTGGGATATAATGTTTCTTTATCGTATAAATACAGCACTGAATACTATAAAGAAGCAGCCTATGGCAATTATGGTTTGGTTTCTGAACCTGATATTTTTGAACTTGAACGCAGGGAATACACCAGTGGTGAGTACGGTAGCAGTAGTGTATTGCTCGGAGGACTGGCTGGTTTTGCAGTAAAAACCAAAAGTTCAAAATATATATTAAACTTTCTGCACCTGCAGAATGGTGAATCTAAAGCTGCATTATCCCTTTTCAGAGGAACAGATCAGGGATCAAATTTTGATGCCATTCAGCACAATCTCGAATATAGTCAGCGCGCACTTACCAATGTTTTATTCAGTGGGAAACACTTTTTCAGCAACAACAAATGGGGTGTTGAATGGAAAATTTCGCCGACCAGGTCAGAATTATACGATCCTGATGTAAGATTTACCCGATATGAAACCCGTGGTAACACTTTTTCAATCAGCACCGAGGTGGGTTTTCCTGAAAGAATCTGGCGTGAACTTTCCGAAACCAATTTAGCCGGTCAACTGAACATTAGCCGCGATTACAAAGCTTTTGGGAATGATGCCAAACTGAAATTCGGGGGGGCATATACAGGCAAAGACAGAGATTACGAAATCAGAAGCTTCGCTATAAATGTGAGGAATATTCCTTTGACCGGCAATCCTGATGAATTGTTTTACCCTGAAAATATATGGCCTTATACCGGCTCCGTCAACCGTGGTACAACCTATGAAGCAAGATTTGTTCCCAATAACTTCAATAAATTCAACTCAAATAATGAAAATATAGCCTTTTACATCTCCACTGAAATTACCCCGTTTCAAAATGTGAAAGCTATACTTGGTTTCAGGGGTGAATCATTTGTGCAGCGTTATACTGGTCAGTCTCAAACCGATAATATTGTACTTGACAATGAAGAGCTAATTAACGATTTTGATCTTTTCCCCTCAGCTAACATAATCTATTCCATCAACGAGAAACAAAATCTCAGGGTTTCTTATTCGCAAACCATTGCCAGGCCATCGTTTAAGGAAATGTCGTATGCAGAGATTTATGATCCCATTACCGGAAGGACTTTTGTGGGAGGGCTTTTCAGAGATGCCGATGATGTTGCCGGAATTGTTTACTGGGATGGAAATTTAGTAGTTTCGAAAATTCAGAATGCTGACCTGAGATGGGAGATGTTTCAGGGGAGAGGACAAACAATTTCTGTAAGTGCTTTCTACAAATTCTTTAAAAATCCGATAGAGATTGTCCAATATCTTTCAATAAAAAATGCTTTTCAGCCGCGTAATGTTGGTAATGGGCAAGTTGCAGGACTCGAATTTGAGATGAGACAAAACCTGGGATTGTTTTCAGAAAAAATGGAAAATTTCGTTTTCTCAACAAATCTTACCTATACCAGTTCGCGTATAAAACAAAGCGAAACTGAACTTACGTCAAGAAATGATAATGCCAGAAATGGAGAAAAAGTAGAAGAATACCGCGAAATGGCAGGACAGGCGCCCTTCATTATCAATGCTGGTCTTTCTTTCGAAGGCTCTGACAAGGGTTTTCTGAATGGTTTTGAAGCCGGCCTTTTCTACAATGTTCAGGGGCCAACCCTCGAAGTAGTAGGTATTGCCGACAGACCTGATGTTTATACCACATCATTCAACAGCCTGAATCTCAATATTAACAAAACTTTCGGAGATAGGAAGAAACTTCAGGTCGGACTAAAAGTAGAGAATATTCTGGGAGATGTGAAAGAGTCTGTTTTCCAGTCGTTTAATGCTTCCGACCAGTTCTATACCTACCTGAATCAAGGTCGTTCGGTGCAACTCAGGTTAGGTTACAAATTCTTTTAGTTTTGAAGCCTGAAATTTCCTGAAACCTGACTGCCGGAAATTCCAGGAATTCTTTATATTTACAACTGTTTAAACTCACAATTTATCCAATGAAACAAACCACTTTGACCCTGATATTTCTTATAGTTGTTTCGTTTTCCTTTGCACAAGGGCTTGAATACAAAGACGGACTCTACTACAAAAAAGGAATGCTCTATACAGGCACACATACCGAATATTTTGAAAACGGTAAAGTATCGGTTGAGCTTTCCATTAAAAATGGCCTGGAAGACGGAATAGTAATCTATTATTTCGAAAATGGAAACAAAAAAGAGCAAAGAGAATATCTTGAAGGAAAGAAAAACGGAACCTGGCATACCTGGAACGAAAATGGTATAAAAGTAGCTGAGGCTTCCTATAAATCTGACATAAAGGATGGCCCCTGGAATATCTGGAGTGCAGAGGGGGTTAAGCTTTATGAAATGCATTATACCAATGGCGCAAAATCTGGCATCTGGAAACAGTGGAGCGAAGACGGAACCCTGGTAATGGAGCGGAGTTTCGATAAGTAAATAATAATCAATCAATATAAAAGGGTAGTTTTCGCTGCCCTTTTTTTTATTTTTACCGGGTAAAACAGTAAATGAGTTTTTACAGTATTGATTTTCTGAATGTGAACCAATTCAACGATTTATGGTCAAGAACCTGAGGCTTGTTTTATTAATGGTGTTTTTTATGCTTAGCTTTTTAAATAGCTATGCACAGCGCCGCATGGTAGCTGAGTGGGAACCGGCTTATGGCACGCTTATCCGCTGGCCGCTGGGTATTCCAGGCGATCTGGTTGCAGAACTTGCCCGCCATGATACCATTTATGTGCTGGTTGAAAATGCAGCGCAGCAATCTCAGGCCAGCTATACTTTTTCATCTTACGGAGTGAATATGAACCATTGTCGCTTTGTGATGGCAAATACCTGGTCGCACTGGACCCGTGACTGGGGACCACATTATGTTTTTGATGAATATGGTCGTGCCGGAATTGCTGATCCGATTTTCGACGGTTATCCATGGGTGCCGGGATGTAACTCAAAATCCTCAGTTCAGGCAGCAAACCATATTCGAGGATATGAAGAAGATGATGCAGTAAATATTACCCTGGCAGAGGAATTCCGCTTGCCGCTGATTAGTTTCCCTGCTTACCTCACAGGCGGAAACATCATGACCGACGGGCAGGGCAGGGCTTTCAGCACTCAGCAGATGCTCGATGAAAGCGCTTCTTTCTGTAACGAAGTTTGCTTCAGAAACAATTCCGCAGAACTACTGGGTATTACACAGTATTTTATTACCAATAATCCTGAAGTATATGGAATTCAGCATATTGACTGCTATGCAAAACTTCTTGACGAAGAGCGTATACTTGTCAAAGACCTGCCTGTCAGCCATCCGGAATACGCCTGTGTACGCCAATTTACTGATTACCTTGCAAATCAGACAAGTTGCTATGGACGTCCTTATGAAATACACCGCATTTTTTGTCCGGTTATTACAGGGGATGAAGTGGCGGCTTACACCAATTCTTTGATTATAAACAAAAAAGTGCTTGTTCCCTTGTTTGGCATTCCACAAGATGAGCAGGCTTTGCAAACTTACCGGGATCTTATGCCCGGCTATGAGGTAATCGGTTTTACCGGCAGCTGGTATTATTATGATGCCCTGCATTGCCGAACCATGGGAATCTTTGATCCGCAAATGCTGGTGATGCGGCATAAACAGCCGCGACTGGCCGCAGCGGGTTTTCCCTTAAACATGGTTGTAATGATTGATGACCGCAGCGAAACGGGACTGGTACCCGAAAGTCTCAAACTTTTCTGGAAAGAACAAGGCAATATACAATGGAGCGAGATGCAGCTTCAAACCATGGGCGGGCAAGATAGCCTTTTTGCGCAACTACCTGCATTTGAAGATGGCAAAGTGATTCAGTATTATTTCGCGGCAGCTGATTTATCGGGTAGACAGGAAAAACTGCCACGTCCCGCTCCGGGTGGTTTTTATACGGTTGAGTTTACTGATCAGATAGTTTCAAGAACAAATCACAACCAGGAATCCCGCATTTCGGCTTTTCCGGTTCCATTTAGTAATAGTCTGTTAATTAGCTATATACCTTTGACTGGCGGAGATTTGAAAGCCGGGTTGTATGATGCTTCCGGGCGGCTGCTTGAAATGATTCTAAAATCCGCAGTAGTCGGAGAGAATGCAGAGTTTGTTTTTTCTACCGGTAACCTCAAAAGAGGATTTTATGTGGTGAAAGTTTGGACTTCCGAAGGCTTATTTACTAAGAAGGTTATTAAAATCTGATCAATACCCAGTGTGTGAGTCCAGGCTGATTCCTTTCCCCAAAGCCACAAACCAGGGATTCAGCAATTCAGGTTTGTTAAAGCATGGTGTTTCTCTTCCGGGCCAGGTAAATATTTGTCCGCCGGCATGTTGCAGAATGGCAATACCTGCTGCAATGTCCCACTCCATGGTTGGCCCGAAGCGCGGATAATGCGTGGCTGAACCTTCTGCAAGCAGACAAAATTTGTAAGAACTTCCGGCATTCATCAGATCAAGATGAGGGTGATTTTTTTGAAGTTCTTCGATAAATGCATCAGTTTCAGCATTTCCATGTGAACGGCTTGCCAACACTTTTATACCATTTAATGTTTCTGAAAAAGGCAATCTGTTACCTCTAATCATCAATTCTTTTAATGAAACTGTTTCAGGCAGATTCTCCTTTTGCACTAACCTGTAACTACCTGTTTCAGCGGAGCCAAAATACAGTAACGACTTAACAGGCAGATAAATAACGCCTGCAACTGGCTGGTTGCCAGACATCAGCGCAATGTTAACCGTAAATTCTCCATTTCGTTTGATAAACTCACGGGTGCCATCGAGCGGATCAACCAGCCACCACAGTTCCCAGTTTTTACGATCAGCGTAAGGTATATCTTTGCCCTCCTCGCTCAGCAACGGCAATTGCGTTTCAGAAAGTCTTTCTGCAATGATGCGATGAGCAGCAAGATCTGCTGTGGTGAGCGGGCTGTTGTCGTCCTTAAAACTGGTTTCGTAATTGCTGTTGTAGATTCTGAGAATCTCTTTTCCGGCTTCCACAGCAGCTGGCAAAGCTATGCTGAGCAATGATTCTGTTTTGTGCATTTATATTCAATTGGGCTGTAAAGATACAATAAGATGCGGGGTCGGTTTACATGTAATACTGAAATGATAAGTGAGTTTAATTCTGGTATTCCTGGTGCTCGTTCTATAGTTCAAACTCTTCATTTGATAATTCCTTCTCACAGAAACATGAACCTCGCTGAAGCTAAAGACTAACTAATGTTATTCACTTTGCCAATGTTTTTTCAATATTTGTATTAAACTTGAATTAAATGAGCATCTAAGCACGATTTTTGTGCACATTAGGTTCAAGAATGATTGAAATTAAGTTTTTAATAATTCTATTTTTGTCTTATCAAATTGATGTAACATGAGGAAAAATGTTCTTTTATCAGTTTTTATCTTCATTATTTACGTTGCATCAGCCCAGCAAGACTCTGTTGGGCAACGAAATCTGACTTTTAAATTTCCGCTTTCACATCTGAACGGCGACATTTACGCTCATAGTGCTGGTATTGGAATCGGGATTGAGAAAATGCTGAAACCCCGCTTAAGTTTCTCTCAGGAAGTGGGTTATATTTTTGATGTTGATCGTAAATCTATTATTGGCAGCAATGTAAGCAATCTAAATGGAATAAAACTTGTTTCGGAACTTAGAAAGTATCTTATTAGAAATGAGGTTCCTGAAAGTGAATTTTTTACAAGTCTTGAGCTGCGAAATGTTATTACAAGTTCTGAGCAAAATGAATGGTTTGACGGGAGAGTTGAAAATAACCAGATTTTCAGGTACCGCTCAGGCCTTTCAGGCAATTTTGGGGTGCTTTTTTACTGGGATCAGCACAAAAGAGGCAGATTAACACTTGAACTTATGGGCGGAGCCGGGATAGGCTATGTTTATGCTGATTCTGAAAAAGCAAATTCCGGGAACCGGGATTACAACAATGATAACAGATTCTTTCCATGGTTTAATATGGATATGAAAATCGGTTATATCATCCGGTGATAATTATTTGCCTGTTTAACTGAAAATTTTGTGGTTTTTTGATGTTTTTCAGAGAAGCTCAAACTCTTCCTGTTTTATTATTTTTCCATTCAATTGTAACTCAAACCGGTGTATTCCCCTGAAAAGTTTACGCGTAGTCATGTTTTCCAACAGCAGATGAGATTTTTTAATGTGCAAAATTTCATTTGCTTCCACATTGGTTCTTTTTAGCTTGAAGACCTTTTTACCTGTACCGTTTTTATTGATAAAATAGATGATGTAATCAAGTATAATTTCTCCCGGGATGTCGGTTTTTAACTGAAATGAAAA
>JANJXJ010000157.1 GCA_024709105.1 Lentimicrobium sp.
CTCCAGTCTGCCCAAAAGCATCAGAAATGAAAGAATCCATTTGGCCAGATCTGTTAGGTGCGCATAATTTCCCACGGGCCCGGTTGATCCAAGCCCCGGTCCTATACCTCCCATACATGTGACTACCGAACCCATAGAATCTGGTATGGCAAGGCCAGTAGCGGTGAGTATTAATGTGCCGGCAGCAAAAGTAATCAGATACAAAGCAAATATGGCCAGAGTATTGTGAATGATTTTTTCTGAAACGGGTTTTTTGTCTATTCGAATGGGAATAATAGCCATTGGATGCCGGAGCTTTTTAAAAACCATATTTACATTTTTAAAGAGCAGCACATGCCTGATCACTTTAATTCCCCCTGAAGTTGATCCGGCCATTCCTCCTGAAAACATCAGAAGGAAAATGATAAACCATGCATATCCGGGCCAGAGCATGTAGTCGTCGGTAGCATATCCGGTACATGTTACAATGCTGGTAACCTGAAATATAGCACTTCTGAAGGCAGGCTCTGCCTGATAGCCGCTTTTAAGAACAAGTATACCGCCAAGTATCAATGCAGGAACAAGCAAGACTAAAACATACGCCCTGAATTCTACACCAGAAAACGCTTTTTTGTAATTTCCTTTAGTGAATATATAGAACAGGGTAAAGTTTGTTCCGGCGAGGAACATAAAAAAAGTAACCACATACTGTATATAGGCAGAGTAGCCGGCAATGCTGGTGTTTTTGGGTGAAAAACCTCCCGATGACAATGCCCCGAAAGCATGGCATACAGATTCATAGAAAGACATTTTGCCAAACATCAGCAAAATAACCATAGTCAGGGTCAGTATTCCGTATATACCCCAAAGCCTGCGGGCCGTAACCGATACTCTGGGATGCAGTTTTTCTTTTTCCGGACCCGGAACTTCAGCCCAGAACATTTGCTGACCTCCCAAACCGAGAAAAGGCAGAATAGCAATGGATAAAACAATAATTCCCATTCCGCCAATCCAATGCGTAAGGCTTCTCCAGTAAAGGATTCCTTTTGGAAGTGATTCAATATCGGTAAGTATTGATGCTCCGGTTGTAGTAAATCCCGAAATGGTTTCGAAGTAAGCATCGGTAAAAGAGGGGATATATCCACCCAGATAAAAAGGCAACGCGCCAAACACCGACATAATCACCCAGATAATACTAACAATAAGGTAGCCTTCGCGGCGTCCGATGTCGTGCTGGTTATATTTGCGAATTACAAACCAAAGCACTAATCCTGTAAAGAAAGTAATCAATGACGATATTAGAATAATTCTTGAATCAACACCGCCAAACCAATAAGAAAATGGCAGCGATGTAGCCATAAAAATTCCTTCAATCATCAGCAAAATGCCAATGACCTTGATGACCGGTTTAAACCTGAAGTTGTACATTTGGAAAGGGTCTGCCTATTTATTGTTTATTTTCTCCAGAAATGAGATGAGAACAATATCAGAACTGTAAAAAGCTCCAGCCTTCCGAGCAGCATAAAGAATGACAAAGCCCATTTGCCTGAATCGGGCACATGCCCATAGTTAAACACAGGACCAACATTTGCAAGTCCGGGGCCAATATTTCCCAGGCAGGCTGCAACCGCCCCGACAGCTGATTCAAATTCGAGGCCAATCATTGACATAAAAAGAGATCCGAAAGCAAAAATGATGATGTAAATCAGAAAAAAAGCCAGCACATTAAAAATAATGTTCTGCGAAATGGCCTTTCCATTAATTCGCACAGGCAGAATAGCTTGTGGATGTACAATGCGCTTCAATTCAACAGCACTGTTTTTGAACAGCAGCATGATTCTCACAATCTTTATTCCTCCACCGGTAGAACCCGCCATCCCTCCGGTAAACATAAGCAGGAAAATAAGAAACCAGGTAAAGTAAGGCCACATCAGATAATCGCTTGTAATAAAACCTGTTGTGGTTACCACTGATACCACCTGAAACAGAGAATCGCGGAAAGCCCTGGCAGCAGGCTGATTCTGCATAAATACGAGAGCTAATGTAATCAGCAGAGTAGAAACTGCAAGAATGATAAGGTAGTGTTTCAGCTCTTCATTATTAATCAGTTTTTTAAACTGTCCTTTCAGCACAAAATAATGTAATGTAAAACTCATTCCTGCCAGAATCATAAAAACAATAATTACATATTGTATGTAGGGAGAGAATCCTGCAATTGAATCATTTCGTGTTGAAAATCCGCCTGTTGCCATGGTGCCAAAGGCGTGACAAAGCGATTCAAACAGGTTCATTCCTCCCAAAAGCAGAAGAATTGTCTGAACCAAGGTAAGCAATACATAAATCATCCATAACCGCTGAGCAGTTTGTGTGATGCGTGGGTGCAATTTATCGGGAGTAACCCCGGGGACCTCAGCAACAAAAAGCTGCATCCCCCCGATGCCAAGAATCGGGAGAATGGCCAGTGAAAGTACAATGATTCCCATACCTCCAATCCAGTGCGTCATGCTGCGCCAGAAGAGTATGCCTTTGGGAAGTGCCTCAATATCAGTAAATACGGTTGCTCCGGTAGTTGTAAATCCCGACATGGTTTCAAAAAATGCATCGGTATAACTACTGGTTGTTCCAGCCAGAATAAACGGAATCGCTCCAAACAGAGATATTACAACCCAGGCCATGGAGACAATGATGTATCCTTCGCGTTTGCCTATGGAATTCTGATCAAGTTTTTTGTTTGAAAACCACAAAATCAAACCCAAAAGTAAAATTCCGCTTCCCGAAACCAATAAAGGCAAAAAGTCGTGGGCGGGGTCAAAGAACCTGAGGTGCGACAGGCAATCGGGGTCGTACCAGGCAGAAAAACCAAGTGAAGAAAGCATAAAAAAACCTTCAATAATCAGGAGTATTCCCATGATTTTTGAAATGGCACTGAGATTTATCCGTCCTGCAACAGCCATAAGCCTGCGAAATGAACTAGTTAAACAGATCCTGAACTTTACTGATGGCTTCAGGTAACGCAAATATTACCACTTTGTCGCCTTCCTGTATCTGAAAATCGCCAACAGCAATAAAACTCTGCATGCCTCTTACTATACCGCCAATAATACTGCCTTTGGGAATATCAATGCGGTTAATTGGGCGCCTGGTTACATAGGCTCCTGGTTTTACTACAAACTCCAGTACTTCGGCATCAATTCCGCTCAGGCATTTGATTGAGGTTACCTCGGCATCCATCGTAAACCTTACAATGTATGAAGCTGTAATCAGTTTTTTATTGATGATGGTGTCAATGCCAATGCTTTGCGATATGTCAATATAATCTATGTTTTCAATCAGCGGTATTACCCTTTTAACACCAAATCTCTGAGCAAGCAGACAGGTGAGAATATTGGTTTCGGAATCGTTGGTTACCGCAATAAAAGCGTCCATATTGCGAATGCCTTCGTCTTCGAGCAACTCTATATCCCGGGCATCGGCGTTGATAATCAAAGTATGCTCAAGCTGGTCAATGAGGCTGAGACAGCGCTCCTTGTCCATTTCAATAAGTTTCACGTTCATGTCGCGCTCAATGCGGCGGGCAGTTTTTCGGCCAATACGGCCTCCTCCCACAATCATCACGTTTCTTATTTCCTGCTTTTGTTTTCCGCCAAGCTTGAGCAGGGCATCAATGCCATCAGGACGGGTAATAACATAAGCCAGATCGCCCACTTTAAACTCGTCGCTTCCTTTGGGGATAATGGTTTTGTTGTTTCTGTGAATGGCCACCGCCCTGAAATTCAGTTTGGGATGCTCGGCAGCAATCTGATTGAGCGATTGATTCAAAACCAGCGCTTTTTCATCGAGTTTGATGAGGAAAAGTGACAGGCGGCCTTCCGAAAAGTCGAAAATTTCGGTGGCTGCCGTTTGGTTAAGCAGCTTTACCAGCTCCTTTGATGCAATTCTCTCGGGGCAAACCATGGATTCAATCCCCAGCGAACGCATCAGTTCGCGGTTTTCGGCGGTAAGGTATTCGGTATTGTTGATGCGGGCGATGGTTCGCTTGGCCCCCAGTTTTTTACCCAGTATGCAGGTAATGATATTCACCTTTTCGTCGTGCACAACCGATATAAGCAAATCGGCTCGGCGCACATTGGCCTGCTCCAGAACACTGATGGATGTAGAATCACCGGTGATGGTCATCAGGTCGGTGTGGGTTTCTATCATCTTCAGCAGCTCCTGATGAGGATCAACTATGGTGATATTGTGGTTTTCGCCTGAAAGCATTTTGGCAAGGTGGAATCCCACTTCGCCATCGCCGGCTATGATAATGTTCATTTCTGATTGCTTTGAAATTCAACCCGCAAATGTACTATATTTAAACAGTCGGTTGCAATTTTTAACAAGTTATGTTGTAATGCAATTGCTTTTGTAATCACAATTGAAATTTCCGTTACCAGGTAATATAAATGCTGGCAAATTTTTGAAAAAGGAAGGCTATCTGATTCCGCCTTTTACCACTGTTGAAAGGAGAAAACGATTACTATCAATTCCGGAAAATACTCGCCGATAATTTTGTAATTTTGCCGGTTCACAATAAAATTGCAGCAGATTTGTTTCAGTAAAATGTAAAGCAACATGCTGCACTTTGAAGAACTTTTATGAAGCCGCAACAGGGTAAACTACTGCAAACCATAAACTCTCCTGCCGATCTCCGCAAACTCAGGGAAGACGAGCTTCCGGCTTTGTGCGCCGAAATCAGGCAATTTATCATTGATGTTATTTCATCAAATCCCGGCCATCTGGGAGCTAGTTTAGGCGCTGTTGAACTGGCGGTTGCCATTCATTATGCATTTAATACCCCGGTTGACAAACTCATCTGGGATGTTGGCCATCAGGCATATGCACACAAAATAATTACAGGCCGGCGCGATCGTTTCCATACCAACCGTACCTATGGAGGTGTAAGTGGTTTCCCAAAAATGAGCGAAAGTGAATACGATGCTTTTGGCGTTGGCCACTCCTCTACTTCGGTGTCGGCAGCTCTGGGCATGGCTGTTGCAGCCAAATTGCTCAACGGCAGCAAAGAGCAGCACATTGCTGTGATTGGTGATGGCGCCATGACTGGTGGAATGGCCATGGAGGCGCTGAACAATGCCGGGGTTTCCAACGCCAACCTGCTGGTAATCCTTAATGATAACGGAATTGCCATTGATAAAAATGTTGGCGCGCTGCGCGAATATCTGCTCGATATTGTTACATCAAGGGCATACAACAAACTGCGCGATAAAATATGGAAACTCATGGGCGGAAATACCCGCTATGGTAAAAATTCCAGAGCGATTGTCAAGCAGATCGGGAATGCGGTAAAATCTACCATTCTCAACAAAAGTAATCTGTTTGAGGCATTTAATTTCAGATACTTCGGCCCGGTTGATGGCCACGATGTGGTAAGGCTGGCCAAACTGATGCAGGACATCAGAAATATACCCGGCCCGAAACTTTTGCATGTAATTACAGTAAAAGGCAAAGGCTTCGAAAAAGCAGAACAGGATCAGATATTGTACCACTCGCCCGGAGTTTTCGACAAAACCACCGGCGAGATCATTGAAAAGCCATGCAAATCGCTTCCTCCCAAGTATCAGCATGTGTTTGGCAAAACCATTATTGAGCTGGCTGAAAAAAATCCAAAAATTGTAGGTGTTACTCCAGCCATGCCTTCGGGCTGCTCATTAAACATGATGATGAGCGTAATGCCACACCGGGCTTTTGACGTGGGAATTGCCGAACAACATGCAGTTACCTTTTCTGCAGGTATGGCCGCCCGGGGGCTGATTCCATTCTGCAATATCTACTCCTCGTTTATGCAGAGGGCTTACGATCAGGTGATACACGATGTAGCTATTCAAAACCTTGATGTTATCTTCTGCCTCGACCGCGGCGGCCTGGTGGGAGAGGACGGGCCAACTCACCATGGGGCTTACGATCTGGCTTATTTCAGGGCAATCCCGGGTATTACCATTTCGGCGCCCATGAACGAAAAGGAATTGCGGAATCTCATGTACACAGCCCAGCTCGGCGGCAAAGGGCCGTTTGTGATCAGATACCCCAGAGGCAGAGGAATTTCAACCGACTGGAAAACGCCTTTTGAAGAAATTGAAGTTGGCAAAGGGAGAAAACTAAGAGATGGAGATAAAATTGCCATCCTCAGCATAGGGCATCCCGGGAATTTTGCATCTGAAGCCTGCGACTTGCTTGAAAAAGAAGGTATCAGTACAGGACACTATGACATGCGTTTCCTCAAACCCCTGGATGAAAATCTGCTGCATGAGGTAATGAAAAAGTATAAACACATCATAACAGTGGAAGATGGTACCATCAATGGCGGACTGGGAAGCGCTGTGCTCGAATTTATGGCCGACAACGGGTACAATGCCTCACTCAGCAGGCTTGGAATTCCCGACCGGTTTATACAACACGGCAAACCCGAAGAACTTTTCGCTGAATGTGGTTATGATGTGCAGGGCATTGTAAATGCTGTAAAACTGGCCTGCAAAGCTCTTTAAATCATTGTTGATTTCTTTTGCCTTTTCCATAAATAGGCTGCTTCAGTTCTGACCGTCAGGCTTTTCTGCATTTGGAAGTTATCAGCTGCTGAAAGAAAGAGCCTTTTTTAGCTTTTGAATTGATACAGGATAAACTAACAAAACAATTACCTTTGCAAATAAACCCTTTTCATGAAATCATATATACCCCCCGACGATTGCTCTTTCAGCCATATAGATGCCCCGTGTTTCAGAAACCTTCTGCCCGAGGAAATTGAGCTTGCCAGAAACAGCAAAACCAGGGTTGTTTTCCGAAAAGGGGAGAATCTTACCAAGCAGGGAGCATTTGCCTCAAGTGTTTTATTTGTGATGGACGGACTGGCCAAACAATATGTAGAAGGCGATGCCACCCGCAATTTCAACCTCAGGCTGGTAAAAAGCGGCGAATTTGTCGGGCTTTCAGTAGCTTTCAACAACCATACCTATAATTATTCGGTGGTGGCCCTGCGCGAAACCACTGCTTGTCTCATTGAAAAGGAAGCAGTAACCAACCTCATCAAGGCAAACGGAAGTTTTGCCTACAACATCATCAACCGGTATTGCGAGCAAAACAGCAAACTATACACTTCAATTCATGACCTGATGTACAAACAGATGAATGGAAGGCTGGCTGGAGCACTGTTGTACCTTTGGCGGGAGCAAACCACCGAAGAGGTTTTTCCCTTGCTCAGCCGCAAAGACATTGCTGATTTTGCTGGTTTGTCAACCGAAAGTACGGTAAAATTGCTAAAAACTTTTGAAAAAGACAATCTTATCAAGCTGGATGATAAAAACATTCTGCTGCTCGACATCCCGTCTCTGGAGCAAATTAACCTGAGAGGCTGATGGCTGAATAAAAAGGAACCGTCAATTTTCATGAATATGTTTTATTCCCGGTTTTTTCTGACACCGGAGATACCTCTGATTTTATACCCCCACCACTGCCTTTAATGAAATATCACGCCAGGTTTTTATAAAAAACACGATTTTAAATTTTATTTGTCCATATATTTACACCTGATTAAGGTGCATTCAGGCGCACACTTTAGTATAATACTGATTTTTTTTCTTCATTATGGAACAAGAAGGCAATATTCTTGACAGATTTGACCGGATCATGTTGCTTTTGGTTGCATTAAGCACTTTGGGAGGCACATTGGGCTGGATGCAGTATATGTTAATGACAGGCGATGAGCCTCAGCTCGATATAGCTTTCTACAGGAGCCTTCAACTTTTTGTATTTAGTGATGTAGCTGCTCAGCCGGGCCTTCCCCTGCTTCTTAAAATTACACGTTTTTTATCACCGGCTCTGCTGGCCACCGCCATCATCAGGCAATTGATCATTTCAACAAGCAGGGGATGGGATTATTTCAGGATAAAAAACCTCTTTTCGAATCATTACATTATCTGCGGACTTGGTGCAGTAGGTTATAAAATTGCCACCGACAGCCTTTCGGAAGGGGTAAAAGTAGTTGTGATAGAAAAAAACAGTCAGAATCCTGCCATTTCTGATGTTAGAAAACTCGGCGCAATTGTAATTAATGGTGATGCTACTGATAAATCCATACTCAAAAGGGCTGCAATAACAGATGCTGCTGCACTTTTTACAGTTACCGAAGACGATACTGTAAATCTCGGTATTTTTTATCAGGCTCAGCAACTGAGGGAAGGCAGAAAAACAAGGCTGCAAAAAGTGATAAAATTTTTTAGTTCGGTTTTCTCCAAACAATATAAAAATTCACAGAATCGAAACAGTCACCTGCCTGAGCAGCAACGATTTCTGGTACATATTGCCGAATCGGCAACCATCAATCTGGTTTATAACAGCAAGTATTGCCAGCAAAAAGCCATTGAAGGAAATCCTTCAGCTGAACCTGCGGGAGAAAATGCTGCTTCCCGCACTCGGTTTCTCAAGCCATTTAATATTAATCAGATCGCTGCATCAAGGGTAATATCTGAATATCCACCCGATGAATATTATCCGGTTCACACATCAGGCTCAGGCCCGGTGCATCTGTTATTGGCAGGGCTGGGCAATATCGGCGAAAGTTTATTGCTCGCCTTTGCACGGAATGCACATTATTTCTGCAATATACCGGCCGAAAATGAAGATGTGGTCTCCCGGAAAAATGTAGTTCATATTGTTGCCACTCATGCTGCTGAACGGCTCAATGAAATCAGGGCACTTTATCCCGGCCTTGACCAGGTGGTGGAGTGCAGGGTTTGCGAAGCATCAACTTTATCGCTCAGCAGCGGGGAGCTCAAAAATATAGTTGATACATTTGATATCAGACTCGCTTACCTGTGTCTTGAAGATGATATTGAACGTTATACAGCACTGCATACATTCGGACAGTATTTGCTGCGCCATAAGCTCATGGTGGTGAATGTTATGCCGAGCAGGGCAATGTCGGCTTTCAGCATTATTATGCCCAACGATGAAAAATCATGCTCAGACACAAAAAGCGGCATTGTTGATTTCAGTATTATTGAAAGGACATGCCGCAAAAGTATACTCATCAACGAAAAACTCGACAATATTGCCATGCGCATTCATGCCATTCACCAAAGCGGCAACCGGCCGGCCCAACCGGATGAGGCTGAAGCTGCCTGGGCCCGTTTGCCCGAGAACTTTATGAAAATGTCGAGCAGATACAGTGCCGAACATCTGCCTGTAAAACTCAGAGCCATGACTCAAGGAAATGGCATCGCGGGAGCAGCCGAAGCAGAGGAACTGCTGAAAAATGCCGAACTGCTTGAAAAACTTGAGCATATAGAGCACATCAGGTTTGTAGCCGAAAGGCTTCTCGAGGGCTGGGTGCCTGCTTCGCCGGAGCAGGAGAAACTGTCGGCGGCTGAACTTAAAAAACTAAAACAACTGAAAATTAATAAAACCCTCAGGCCATTCAGAAGACTGGCTGAAGAGGACAAGGCTTTTAACCGGGAGTTCCTTAAAATTATTCCCACACTCATAGAATAAATACTCAAACCATGAACGAATACATTCCCCGTCCGATTGATACTTCGGCTGTTCAGGTGCCCGAAGAACTGCTTCAGCTGGCCGATGTGCTTGCCCGCAATGTACACGAAACCTGGGCACAGGAAAGAGTAAAGCAAGGCTGGAAATTCGGCCCCGAACGAAATGATGAAAAGAAACTTCACCCCTGCCTGATTCCTTACGATGAGCTTCCTGAAAGTGAAACCATCTTTGATCACAATACTGCCATGGAAACGCTCAAGGTTATTCTGGGCATGGGGTATAAAATTGTAAAAATATAAAACGATAACACTCAAAATCTTAAAAATATGGAACACATTGCCGTTGGACTTGAAATGGAAGAATACCTGAAAACGCAGATATTCGAAGCTTTGCAGGGCGACATCATCAAATCAATTCTGCATGAAGCAAAATACCAGCCTACCAACAATTACCTGCGCAACATGCTCGAAGGCAATAGTTTTAAGGTTGATGCCAATATTTCCCCAAAACTGCACGGAATTTTTTACGATGTTAAGAGTAAACTCGGATTTGAAGAAGATGTGGACTTCTATGTTACCAGCGATGCTCAGTTAAATGCCTATGCCGTATCGCGCAACGAAGAAAATGAACCGCACATCATCAACATCAATTCATCACTGTTAAACCTGATGAGCGACGAAGAACTGCGTTTTATCATCGGGCATGAAATGGGCCATCTTATTACAAAAAATGCCGATTTACTGAAGCTGATTTACTTTATTTTTCCCGGCAACAGCGATATGCCCATGTTGCTGCAGCACAAAATCAGGCTGTGGAAACAACTCTCGGAGTTGACAGCCGATCGTTATGGCTATATGGTTTGCCCAAATGTACCAACATGTGTTTCGGCATTCTTTAAGCTTGCTTCAGGTGTTGATTTGCAACGTGTTGATTTGAATATTGAAGCCTTTATTGCCGACAACGACAAACGCCTTGAATATTTCAAAAACGACAAAGGCATAAATCTTGCCTCTCATCCGGTTAACCTGATCAGGATCAAGGCCATTCAGTTGTTCTCGCAAAGCAAGGCATTTAATGTGGGATATGGCCATCTTGATGATGCACAGCTGGGTGAGGCCATGCGCGAGCTGACTTCCATCCTCGAAAAGATCAAAGAATCAGAACTTGATCTCTATTTTACACATTTTATTGCGGCTTCCGGAGTAATTTTGTCGGGTTCCGACGAGAATTATAACGAAAAGGAGATTGAAGCCATACTTCAGGAACTGTCAGAGTTCATCATTTTCCCAAAATTCTTCCTCGACAATATTGTAGAAGGCGGGAAAGTAATGGAAATATTTAATGACTCACTTCAGCGCATACTCTCGGTAAGCCCGGGCTCGCGCGAAAGCCTGCTGTATTATCTGGCGCGTATTGCCCTCAGCGACAAAAAAATAGCTGAAAATGAGATTGGTTTTATCTTTGAAGTAGGAAC
>JANJXJ010000181.1 GCA_024709105.1 Lentimicrobium sp.
GAAGCATTGAATTGAAGCCCCAGTAAACGGCGGCCGTAACTATAACGGTCCTAAGGTAGCGAAATTCCTTGTCGGGTAAGTTCCGACCTGCACGAATGGTGTAACGATCTGGGCACTGTCTCAACTATGAGCTCGGTGAAATTGTAGTTCCGGTGAAGATGCCGGATACCCGCAACGGGACGGAAAGACCCCGTGCACCTTCACTATAGCTTAACATTGACATTGAATAAACGATGTGTAGGATAGGTGGGAGATTGTGAAGCGGCTTCGCCAGGAGTCGTGGAATCATCCTTGAAATACCACCCTTTGTTTATTCGGTGCCTAATCCCGCCAACGGCGGGAGACATTGTTTGGTGGGTAGTTTGACTGGGGTGGTCGCCTCCAAAAGAGTAACGGAGGCTTTCAAAGGTACCCTCAGCACGCTTGGTAACCGTGCGTAGAGTGCAATGGCATAAGGGAGCTTGACTGAGAGACATACAGGTCGATCAGGTACGAAAGTAGAGCATAGTGATCCGGTGGTTCCGCATGGAAGGGCCATCGCTCAAAGGATAAAAGGTACGCCGGGGATAACAGGCTGATCACTCCCAAGAGCTCACATCGACGGAGTGGTTTGGCACCTCGATGTCGGCTCGTCACATCCTGGGGCTGGAGAAGGTCCCAAGGGTTCGGCTGTTCGCCGATTAAAGTGGCACGTGAGCTGGGTTCAGAACGTCGCGAGACAGTTCGGTCCCTATCTGTTGTGGGCGTTAGAAGTTTGAGAGCACCTGACTCTAGTACGAGAGGACCGAGTCGGACATACCTCTTGTGTACCTGTTGTTGCGCCAGCTGCATCGCAGGGTAGCCACGTATGGATGAGATAAGCGCTGAAAGCATATAAGTGCGAAACTCAGCTCAAGATGAGACTTCTTTTAAGGGTCGTCATAGACTATGACGTTGATAGGTCGCAGGTGTAAAGGCAGTAATGTCAAAGCCGAGCGATACTAATTACCCGTAAACTTTCTTAGTACTACGTCTTCTACTGTTTCTTTTTTGAAACCATTTATAGTATTTATCTTCTTCCATCAACATGTCGATCTGCATTTTTGCAGACCCTTAAAATACTTAAGGTGACTTTAGCGGCGGTGTCCACCTCTTCCCATTCCGAACAGAGTAGTTAAGCCCGCCAGCGCCGATGATACTGCCATACCCGGTGGGAAAGTAGGTCGTCGCCAATTTTCTAACAAAAAGGCTGTCCAACTGGATAGCCTTTTTTGGTTTTTGGCCAATATTCCTACTCCAGGTTACAATAGTCCTCCACCTCCCTGTGCAAAAAATTATATTCAATCAAGCGAAATAATTTACTCATTATTGTCATTTTCAGCAGAAACTTTCAAGCATATTTGATACCTTTGCTAAAATTTTTAAAATGAATCAGAAACCTTCACCTTTTATAAGGTTTATCCGTTCGTTCAGGTTCGCCTGCAATGGTTTAGGGATAGCCCTGAAAGGTGAGCAAAACCTCCGGTTTCATTTTATTATGGTTGTGGTTGTTTCAGCATTCGGATTTGCTCTGCAAATCAATCTTGTTGAATGGCTGATTGTCCTGATCCTTTTTGGTTTGGTTATCGCAGTTGAAATGCTGAACACATCCATTGAAAAACTTTGTAACCTGATTCATCCCGAAAAGGATGTCAGAATTGCTGAAATTAAGGATATTGCTGCCGGGGCTGTCCTATGGATATCCATTGTGGCTGCGATAACCGGATTAATAATCTTTTTTCCAAAAGTGTTAAATTTCTTGTAAATATAAATAATTCATATGCTGCTAATTGCCGACAGCGGTTCAACAAAAACCCACTGGTGCGTTATTGATAAAAATGGTAAGAAACTCATTCAAACCATCGGTATCAATCCATACCAAATGAACGATATTGCCATAAAAGAAGTACTTGAGAAAGAATTATACCCATATTTGAGTCCTTCAAGTATTAAAGATGTGCACTTTTATGGAGCTGGTTGTTCAACTGTACAGAAATGTAATTTACTGGATTCTGTTCTCCAGGATTTCTTTAGTGACGCCAGGATTGACGTACACCATGATTTACTCGGGGCCGCCAGAGCGTTATGTGGTCATGAAAAAGGTATTGCCTGTATTCTGGGTACCGGATCAAACTCATGCTATTATAATGGTTATGAAATAGTTCATAATACTGCATCTCTTGGCTTTATACTTGGAGACGAAGGCAGCGGTGCTTTTCTTGGGAAAAGGCTATTGAGAGATTTTTACCAGGATCAGATGCCTGCTGATGTTGCCATGCTGTTTATTAACACTTTTAATCCTGTCCTTGAACAGATTTTGGACAACATTTATAACCAACCCAGACCTAACAGGTTCCTTGCGTCATTTTGCCCATTCATTGCATCGAACATAAATCACCCGTACTTTCACTCACTCGTAAGTGAGGCTTTTGACGAATTCATCTTGAAATTCGTACTTAAATTTGAAGAAGCCAAATATACAAAAGTTCATTTCCTGGGTTCTATTGCTTTTTATTTCAGCAATATACTTCGTGAGTCGGTTGCTAAAGCAGGTCTTTCCACAGGGAGAATCTACGAGTCACCTATTCAAGGTTTGGTTGATTATCACATAAACTAATTAGTATGAGGAAGTTATTTAACTTGTTTTTTACTCTTTTAATTGTTTTTTCAGCCAATAACATTTCTGCTGCTCAAAAAACTCCTGATGTAAATGCATTAAGAAATTACATTGAAGAAGCCAGACAGCTTTGGAAAGTCCCAGGAATGGCTGTAGGTATTATATATAATGATAAAATTTTTCTCCTTGAAGGTTTTGGTGAAAAAGAGTATGGTACTGGTAAAAAAGTTGATGGAAACACAGTATTTGCGGTAGCTTCCAATACCAAAGCCTTTACAGCTTCAGCTCTGGCAATGCTGGTGGATGAAGGCAAAATCAGTTGGGACGATAAAGTAAACAAACATCTTCCATGGTTTAAACTTTACGACCCGTATGTAAGTGAGAATCTAACAATAAGGGACCTTTTATGCCATCGCTCCGGCTTAGTGACATTTAGCGGCGATCTGATATGGTATGGAAGTAATCATTCGCGTGAAGAAATCCTGCGCAGAGCTTCATTTTTAAAGCCGAAACATGGCTTCAGATCCGAATATGGGTATTCCAATATTCTTTACCTTGCTGCCGGGCAAATCGTTGAAGTGGTTTCCGGATTAAAGTGGGAAGATTTTGTAAAAACCAGAATCTTTAGTCCTCTCGGTATGAATGAAAGCCATACAACAATATCCACACTCAATCTTAAGGGAAATACAGCGCTACCTCATAACGATGCAGATGAAAAAATTATTACTATATCTTACCTGAATTGGGATAATATCGGTCCGGCTGGATCTATCAATTCCTCCGCTGCAGATATGTTAAAGTGGTTACAACTTCAACTAAACGAAGGCATAGTGAATGATAACCAGCTTATTAGCAAGAAAAACCTGAATGAAATGTGGTCGCCGCAAACCATTCAGAAAGTCTCGGCTTTTTCTCAGCGAAACTGGCCATCAACTCACTTTAAAAGTTATGGCCTGGGTTGGGCTTTAATGGATTATCATGGAAAAAAAGTCATTTCACACTCCGGAGGTTACGATGGAATGATTTCCTACTCATCATTTATTCCTGAAGCAAAACTTGGATTTGTTATTCTTACCAATAAAAATTCTTCGCTATATTACCCTCTGGCATATAAAATCATGGATACTTTCCTTTCTGATGAAGATAAAGACTGGAGTAAGATATTTCATGAGTTGATTACCAAAAACGAAGAGGCTTCAAAAAAAGAAGAAGCAGAAAAAGCTGCAGAAAAAGTATCAGGAACTGTTCCAACCCTGGATTTAAAATCCTACTGTGGTACCTACACTTGCGACATTTACTGAAATGTAGAAGTGGAACTCGTTGATAATAAATTGAGTATGAGATTTGTTCATACGCCGATTTTTCACAGTACACTCGAGCACTGGCATTACAATACTTTTACGGTTAAATTTCCCGATGTACCTTCTCTGCCTTCCGGGAAAGCAGCATTCGTGATAGGAATGGACAACAAAGTTGAGAAACTTCTTATTGATGTTCCAAACCCTGATTTTGATTTTACAGAGCTTGACCTAATTAAAAAAGAATAAAAAGCCTAATCTTTCTTTTCCCTTAATCTCTCCTGCTCAATTTCGTCATCGCTTTTAAAGACAAGTGATGCAGAATTAATGCAATATCGCAAACCAGTTGGCGGAGGTCCATCGTTAAAAACATGCCCCAGATGGCCGTCACACCTTGAACACACCACTTCTGTTCTTACCATGCCATAACTCATGTCAAGGTTTTCTCCTATTGCAGTTTTATCTGATGGAACACTAAAACTGGGCCATCCACATCCGGCATCAAATTTTGAGCCCGACTCAAAAAGCTCCAATCCGCAGCCAGCGCAATAGTATTTACCTTTCACAAAAAACTGATCATACAAGCCGGTGCCGGGTCTTTCAGTCCCTTTTTCTCTTAATACCCTGTACTGTTCAGGAGTGAGAATATCTTTCCACTCCTCATCAGACTTAAAAATCTTTTCTGTTACCTTTTTGTCACTTTTTTGCATTGTTATGGTTGTTTGAGTTTGATGTGTGCAATTGCTGAGAATTATAAGCGTTGATGCTGACAACAAACAAAATATTGCAAAATTTGGAAATTTCATTTCAAAGCAATTGGAGATTATTTCAATAAAATAACACCCATTTTATAAGATTTGTTGTTTATAACTGTGAAATTCGGTTGACAAAACTATAGAGCACAATTAAATTTGGTATTACTATTATTGCAGATTTTGTAAATTTACAGTCAAATCAGGATCGTATATGAAGTCAAAACAGCTGTTACTTTTGTTTGTATCGTCACTTTTCATTTTATCGTGTAACGAAAGTTCTTTTAAAACGAACGAAAAGTTCCCGCTAGAATGGATAGCCGGAGATTATACTGATTCAGAGAAGAATTTTTTCGAATCCTGGCAAATTTCAGGTGATTCTCTGCTTAATGGTGAGGGCTATTCTGTTAATGGCGCTGATACCGGGTTTCATGAAAATCTTAGTATAAGAAAAGTTGACGATGTCTGGAACTACATTGTTTTTACCGGCAACACCGAAACCCGTTTCACCATGGTCAACTCATCGTTCGATAGTCTTGTTTTTGAAAATACAGAGAATGAATTTCCCAAAAGGATTACCTATATTAAAAAGCCCGAAAACTCCATCCTGGCGATAGTTGAGAATCCCGGGAACCCGCAGATGAAAATATTATTTAACCTCACTCCTAAAACCAAATAAGTTATGGAATGGATTTGGATTACTCTGGGTGTATTACTCACCATTGCAGGAATAGTAGGCTGTATTCTTCCCTTTATTCCAGGCCCTCCCCTATCCTACGCGGCTTTGGTTGTACTGCAATTAACCATGAATGAACCATTCACCTACAGATTTATGGTTATCTGGTTATTGCTTACCATAGCTGTTACTTTGCTTGACTATTATGTTCCGATCTGGGGTACCCAAAAATTCGGTGGTAGCCGGAGTGGAGTTTGGGGCTCAACTATTGGGCTGATCATAGGACTGTTTTTCTTCCCTCCGTTTGGGCTTATAATCGGGCCATTTATAGGAGCTGTTGCGGGCGAACTGATTGCAGGCAAAGAAATGCAAAAAGCACTTCGCTCAGGACTGGGTTCCTTCCTCGGATTTATAGCCGGTACAGTAATGAAACTCGCAGTGTCATTTATCATGGGTTTTTATTTTTTTAAAACTATAATTTAAATGCAAAAGATCAGTGATGCTGAGACGCTTTTAAAGTTGAGTTTCCTGATCAGAAATTCGGTAGTAAGAATGCTGTGCAAGGCTGGATCAGGACATCTTGGAGGGTCGCTCAGCCTTGCTGATATCTGCACAACACTCTATTTTAATACGCTTAATCATCAGCCAAATAATCCAGACTGGCCTGATCGCGACCGCGTAATACTGTCGGCAGGTCATCTTGCTCCCGTTTTGTATGCAACCCTTGCACATGCCGGATATTTTGAAATTGAAGAATTGTACTCTCTTAGAAAAGTTGGGTCAAGGCTGCAGGGGCATCCTGCCAAAGATAAAGGCTTGCCAGGAATTGAAACATCGTCAGGATCACTTGGACAAGGTTTAAGCATTGCACTAGGTATGGCACTCGCAGCAAAAATTGACTCTCAAAAAATAACTATACACACCTTAATGGGTGACGGAGAATTACAGGAGGGACAAGTGTGGGAAGCTGCTATGGCTGCTGCTCATCATAAGCTTGATAACCTGATTGCCATTGTTGATAAAAATGGACTTCAGATTGATGGAAAAACTTCTGATGTCATGAATCTTGAACCTCTAAGAAATAAATGGGAGTCATTTGGCTGGAATGTTATTGAATGTAACGGACATAATTTCAATGAATTGATTGTTTCATTTGAATCCGCAAAAAAGAGTAGTAAAAAACCCACTGTAATCCTTGCAAGAACAATAATGGGCAAAGGGATAAAGACTATTGAAAATGACAGCAGGTGGCATGGTAAAGTACCAGGTCAGAATGAAATTGCCGATTTTTTATGCCAGCTCGAAGAAAGCTACAAGGCAGAGTTAAATCAACCAAACCTATGAGTCTGCATTACAAATCATTAATTCCTACACGAACAGGTTTTGGGCTGGGAGTTTTGGAAGCGGGCAAAAAATCAGATAACCTGATAGCTCTTGGTTCAGATATTACCACTTCGGTGGGAATGAATTATTTTGCTGATGCTTTTCCTCAACGTTTTATCTCGTTGGGGATAGCAGAACAAAATGCTGCAGGAGTTGCTGCCGGCCTGGCCTTAATGAGAAAGATTCCTGTTTTTTCGACTTATGCAGTTTTTTCGGCTTTAAGAACTACTGACCAAATCAGAGTATCAATATGTTATAATAACCTTCATGTTATTATAGGCGGAGCTCATGCTGGAATATCGGTTGGCCCCGATGGAGCAACACATCAGGCTTTGGAAGATATTGCCGTAATGCGGTGTCTGCCCAATATGATGGTACTATCACCCTGCGATGCTACACAAGCCAAAATTCTTACAGAAAAAGCTATTTCAGATTGTTTAGGGCCGGTGTATATACGTTATGGACGTGAACCAGTCCCTGATTTTACTGATGAGGACCAATTATTAGAGATAGGTAAGGCTCAAACCATGAAAGAAGGTAAAGATGCTACTATTATTGCTACCGGCCACATGGTTTTTCCTGCTTTAGAAGCTGCTTATGCACTGTCAGAGAAAGGAATGGATTTGAAAGTTGTCAACATTCATACCATAAAACCTATTGATAAACAAGCAATTATAGATGCTGCTAAACAAACAGGTCTTATTGTAACCATTGAAGAACATCAGGTTACAGGGGGATTGGGAAGTGCCGTAGCTGAAACAGTGGTACAATCACATCCAGTTCCTGTTCATATAATTGGTATCCCCGACTGCTTCGGAGAATCAGGAAATCCTGAAGAATTGCTGGATAAATTCGGACTAACCTCCGAAAAACTTGAATCCAGAATATTGCAAATACTTAATGACAGGTAATTAAAATCTTATATCTGTCGGATAGGAAATATTTTCCAGAAACAAACCTCTTGCAGGAACCGATTCGCCGGCATCAGACCGGGTACCTTCCTTTATCAGCTCATGCAGATGACTTATGTTCATTCTTCCCTTCCCAACCTCAAGGAGGGTGCCCATAATTGCTCGCACCATATTCCGTAAAAAGCGGTTTGCCGATACCCGGTAAATTAACAGGTTATCATCCTGAATGAAATGAGATTCAAATATTGTACACAAATTATTTCCGGTCTCAGATCCGGTTTTGGCAAAAGCAGTGAAATCAGAATACATTTTAATTATTTCTGCAGCAGCTTCCATTGCCGGGACATCAAGATTTCCGACATAATTCCATGCAAAATTATAGTTGAAAGGATTTTTGGTTCTTGAAATGTAATAATGGTAAGTTCGGCTAAGTGCAGAGAATCTTGCATGAACATCATCCTTCACCCGAAAAGCTTCGTACACTGAAATATCCGGAGGCAGCATCCGGTTCAGTTTATAAACCAGTTGTTGCAGTTCCTGAGCGTTCAGTAGTTTCGGGAGATCGAAATGTGCAAAATAATTTCTGGCATGAACCCCGGTATCTGTCCGTCCTGCCCCAGTAATTAAAACATTGCCTCCCAATAATTTAGACAAATCCTTTTCAATAACTTCCTGAACAGTAATTGCATTTGGCTGTAATTGCCAGCCGTGAAATGATGTCCCGTTGTAGGCCAGATGCAAAAAATACCTGAAATTTTCCATTTCGTGCAAAGATAACCAAATCATCAGGATATTAATTCATGAACAAAGATGAGTTGCATGGAATTTAGAATAGTTATAAATTAAGGGAAAAACGTGAAAAAAGTTGTCTATTGTTAATTAATTCACAAAAGAATTTATATTTTTGAGTCGAATTGTTAATCAATTCACAAGTCACACTCAATTCACTAATCACAAACAGTATTTTATCAAACTAAAGTTGGAGGATTACATGTCAACAACAGAAGTACTAGTAAAGGAACTGGTAGAAAAAAACGGCCGGACACGCAACAGTCTTATGCCGGTTTTACAGGGAATTGTTCAGCAGGAACATTACCTGTCGGAAGAGGCCATGCTATTTGTAGCCAAAGAGCTCGATCTGGCTGCTGCAGATGTTTACGGAACCGCATCTTTTTACACATTTCTTGACACTGTTCCGCGCGGAAAGAACATTATCAGGGTATGTAAAACGATTACCTGCCACATGAAGGGAAAAGATGAAATAGTAAATGTCCTGAGCAATGCGCTGAAAATAAAAGTGGGAGAAACCACTCACGACAAGAAATTTACACTTCTTACAGCCAATTGCCTGGGGTGGTGCCATAAAGGACCCGTTATGCTTATCAATGATGAGGTATATCCTGATCTGACCCCGCAAAAAGCACTGGAAATAGTTGAAGAGTACGCCAAAACGACTCACTAAACCAAATGGTCACAAACAAAAAAACTACCCAAATGGAAAACAATCTTAAGAAAGTTGATATTATTTTCGAGGTTGATGAAAAAGTTACTCCCATAGACGTACTTGACAAAACCCTGAAAAGAGCAGCAGATGAAATCATACTCGACCTTATTGACAGCGGACTTAAAGGCCGCGGTGGAGCAGGATTTCCAACAGGTTTAAAATGGAAATTCACCAGAAACGAAGATTCGGATGTAAAATATGTCATTTGCAATGCCGATGAAGGTGAACCAGGAACATTCAAAGACCGTGAGATACTTGACCGGGTACCTGAAAAGATTTTTACCGGAATAGCCATCTGCGGTTATGTGGTTGGAGCAAAAGAAGGCTACATTTATTTGAGGGGGGAATATAATTTCCTGTTAAAAACCTTACAAAGAAAGCTTGACATCTTCAATTCCCAGCTGAAGGAGCGCAATTTTGATTTTACTGTATATCTTAAGTCCGGATCAGGCGCCTATGTTTGCGGAGAAGAAAGCGCCCTTTTCGAGTCGATGGAAGGCAAACGCGGAGAACCCCGCAACAAGCCCCCCTACCCTACTGTTGCAGGATATAACAGTAAGCCAACAGTAATCAACAATGTTGAAACTTTGGTTTACACCACAATGATCTGTCATATGGGCCCTGAAAAATTTAAAGCACTGGGCACCAACGACTCAAGAGGATCAAAGGTATTCTCAGTTTCGGGAGATACACCTAAGCCAGGCATTTACGAACTTGAACTTGGCATGCCATTACACGAATTTGTTAATGAATTCGGCGACGGAGATGCAAAAGCGATTCAGGTTGGAGGCGCCTCCGGGCATTGTGTGCCCCGCAAAAAATTCAACGACACCATTATAGGATTTGAAGGTATTCCTACCGGAGGATCAATGATGATATTCAATAGTTCAAGATCCATGTATAATGTACTGCACGACTATCTGGAGTTCTTTACCGAAGAATCGTGCGGACAATGCACCCCTTGCCGGGTTGGCTGCCAGCAATTGCTCAAGGGCATAGAGGCAGTTAAACGCGGTGAGCGCCCGCCTGCATATCTCGAAGACCTGAAAAAACTAACTGCTACCATGAAAATAGCTGCTAAATGCGGTCTTGGTCAGTCAGTTGGAAATCCGTTCAATTCAATTGTGGACAATTTCAGGGAAGAGATTATTTATTAATTCGTGTAAGAGCAAAGTTAATTTCTCTTCGAAAGAATTTAAAACTCACTTAAAAGCAAGCGAAAAATGAGTAAATACATGGTTAACCTTAAGATAAACAACATGCCCATCGCGGTGGAAGAGGGCACTACAATTCTTGAGGCTGCAAGAAAATTAAATTTCAGAATACCCACCCTTTGTCACCACCCCGACCTGACTGTTGCCGGAAACTGCCGCGTTTGCGTAGTTGAAGTCAAAGGTGCAAGGCTGCTTGCTGCAGCGTGTGCAACCCCGGTTTCGGAAGGCATGGAAGTTTTGACCAACAGCGAGAAAGTAAGAGTATCGCGCAAGCACATTGTTGAACTGCTTCTGGCTGAGCACAATGCAGATTGCACAAAATGCTTTAAAAACGGACATTGCGAATTACAGGATCTGGCCAGTGAATACCGAATCGGAGACCACGTGTTCCTCGATCTGGTAAGACCGGAATCAAAGATTCAGGATATCTCTTCTCCTTCCATTGTTAAGGATGACAGTAAATGTATCCGCTGCCAGCGTTGCGTAAGAACATGTGCAGAATTGCAAGGCGTAAGTGCACTGGCAGTTGTTAACAAAGGAGATCATCAAAAAATCTCAACATTCCTGAATAAACCCATGCACGAGGTAGTATGCACCAACTGCGGGCAATGCATCAACCGTTGTCCAACAGGAGCACTTACCGAGCGCAATTACATTGAGGAAGTATGGAATGCAATTTACAACCCATCAAAATTTGTTGTAGTTCAAACCGCTCCTGCTACCAGGATAGCTTTAGGTGAAGATTTGGGTATTCCTATTGGAAACAGAGTTACCGGCAAGATGGTTTCAGCACTTAAGAAACTGGGATTCAACAAAGTACTTGATACTGACTTCACAGCTGACCTTACCATTATGGAAGAAGGCACCGAGTTACTCACCCGGCTTAAAAAAGCGTTGGTGGATAAAGATCCTTCGGTTGTGCTTCCTATGATGACCTCCTGCTCGCCGGGATGGATTAAATTCCAGGAACATATGTATCCGGATTTGCTCGACAATTTGTCAACATGCAAATCACCTCAGCAAATGTTTGGTGCTGTAGCCAAAACATATTACGCTGACAAAATCAACATCAAGGCTCAGGATATGATTGTAGTATCAATTATGCCTTGTACAGCTAAAAAGTTTGAGTGCGAACGTCCGGAGATGCGCGACAGTGGATATCAGGATGTGGACTTTGTACTTACCACCCGTGAGCTGGCCATGATGATCAAACAGGCAGGTATTGATTTCGACAAACTTGAAGATGAGCATTACGACAGTATACTGGGCGAGTCAACCGGTGCAGCAGTAATTTTTGGTGCTACCGGAGGAGTAATGGAAGCAGCACTTCGTACAGCCTATGAAATTGTAACAGGCCGCGAAGTACCTTTCACCAATCTGAATATCAAGCCAGTACGAGGCATGGAAGGAATCAAGGAAGCCAGCATAAAGATCAAGAATGTAAAACAGGAATGGTCATTCCTGGAAGGAGTTGATTTGAATGTTGCCATTGCCCACGGTTTGGCCAACGCCAGAGCTTTGATGGAAAAAGTGAAATCGGGAGAGGCAGCCTACCACTTTATTGAAATCATGGGCTGCCCCGGAGGATGTTTGGGTGGCGGAGGCCAACCAATTCCTACTTCACCCGAAATCCGCAAGAAAAGAGCTGAAGCTATCTACAGTGAAGACGAGGAGATGCCCATCAGGAAATCTCACGAAAATCCAGAGGTAACAGAAATCTACAAACACTTCCTGGGAGAGCCATTAGGTCATAAATCTCATGACCTGCTGCACACCCATTACAAACCCAGAAAGAGATACTAATCATTTCTGAAATTAATTTGGGAGGATGGCAAAAGCTGTCCTCCCTGCTTTTTAACATTAAATGTAATAAACACATTATCAGAAAATAAATCACCACACAGCGGCCCTTATTTGGAATCGAAATAAATTCATTGTTATTTTATTAACAGTGTGAATTTATTAACAAATAACTTGTTTAAGTCACAATCAAGTTGTAATTTTGCAGCACCATTTGGAAAATGTTTGTGACCCCGCACCCCCGGGTGCTTAAAGTTAAAGAAAATGACGATAAAAGAGGTTGTTAAATTGCTTGACGCGAAGGTTGTTTCGGGAGAAGCACTTTTGGAATCGGAAGTTGAATATGCATTTGCTTCTGACCTTATGAGTGATGTGCTTACCGTTGAAATGGACAACGTTATGCTGATTACAGGACTTGCCAATCTGCAGGCCATCCGCACGGCCGAGATGTCAGACATAGGCAAGATAATCTTTGTAAGAAAAAAAAGGGCAACCGATGAAATGATCCGACTGGCCGCTGAGAATGATATAATACTGATTGAGTGTGACTACTCCCTTTTCAAGACAAGCGGAATCCTGTTTCAAAACGGTTTAAAACCGGTTTATTAAAATACGAATTATGCACTTTGAGTTTAATGTAGAAGGTGGCAATTTTTCTAAGGCAGGTACAGCATCGAGCCAGCTCAAAAAGATTCTGAAACAATTGAATGTTGACCCCAGAATTGTAAAAAGAGTTGTAGTTGCGCTGTATGAAGCCGAAGTGAATATAGTTGCACACGCATTCAGCGGCACCATTTACATTGACATTGACACCGAAAAAATTGAGATTAAACTGGTTGATGAAGGCCCGGGTATTCCCGATATTGAACTTGCAATGCAGCAGGGATACTCAACCGCATCACCCGAAGTGAGGGAGATGGGTTTTGGAGCCGGAATGGGACTTCCGAACATGAAAAACAACACCGACAGATTATTGGTAACATCTGAAGTTGGCAAAGGAACAACTGTTGAAATGACCACCTATTTAAACAGCTAAACCTAAAAAAGATGGAGCACAGCAACTTTCATCATGCATTAAAGATCAGGGAGGACCTTTGTATAGGTTGCTCCCATTGCATGAACGTGTGCCCTACCGAGGCCATCAGAGTTAAAAACGGGAAATCTGTCCTTTATGGTGACCGTTGTGTTGATTGCGGTGAATGCTTCAGGGTATGCCCTGTAAGTGCGATAATTATTGACCACGATGATTTCAACTACATCTTTGACTACAAATACCGCGTAGCACTCGTACCTGCTGTATTTACAGGTCAATTCCCTGAAGACATCTCACTGCGCCAGATCTACAGTGTAATTATGGACATCGGGTTCACTCACGTTTATGAGGTTGAAAACGGTGTAGAAGTTCTTGCTGAAGCTATTAATGAAGTGGCTGCAAAGCATCCTGAAAAGAAACCACTGATATCTTCATTTTGCCCGGCCATCGTCAGATTAATCCAGGTTAAATTTCCTTCTTTGGTTGAAAACATCATGTTGCTCAAACCACCTCTGGATATTTCAGCTCTTCACATCCGCAAGGAATTAACATCAAAAGGCATTCCGGAAGAAGAAACTGGAATCTTTTATGTAACCCCGTGTGCGGCAAAGATAGCTGCCATTAAAGATCCGGTTGGAGAGAAATCGTCTGCCATAACCGGAGTGATAAACATGGATATCCTGTTTAACAAGGTTTACCGGCAGGTTAAGCAGAAAAATAATCAGCTTTGCACACTTCCGGTTGAAGGGATGATGTCAAAAAAAGCTACCTGCTGGTCTCTAACCAATGGAGAGGCACCGTATGTTAAAGGACGTTCACTGGCGATTGATGAAATAAAAAACGTGATTGACTTTCTTGAAAGGCTTGAAAATGAAGAAGTAAGTGATATTGACTTCCTTGAATTAAGAGCCTGTGACGAAAGCTGTGCCGGAGGTGTTCTGACCATCAGCAATCGCTTTCTTACTGCTGAAAGGCTCAGAAACCACGCTGAGGATTATCATCCCAATCTTGATGTCCAACATCCGGATGCAACTCCAAAAATTATTGAAAACAAAGAGTATCTGATGCAGCACATTGAAATTGGCGAAATTAAGCCCAGGTCAATGATGAAACTCGACGAAAACATGGCTGAAGCCATGAAAAAAATGGAAAAGGTAAACCGCATCATGCAATTGTTGCCTATGGTAGATTGCGGAATATGCGGTGCTCCCAGTTGTCAGGCTCTGGCTCAGGATATTGCACAGGGAGAGGCCACCATAAAGAACTGCATTTTTATACAAAAGATACTTGAACAAAGGGGCGAGCTCAGTCTTGATGAAAGTATACAAATCATGCAAGATATCTGGGGCTTTGGTAAAACCAACAAATACCGGGATTTAAAAGGAATTTAATATGAAAGTAAAAGAAATCGCCGAAAAACTCAACCTCACTGTCATTTGTGGGGGAAATGGTTTAGACAATGAAGTAAATGGAGGCTACTCCTCTGATTTACTTAGTGATGTGATGGGAAGTGCACAAGCCGGAAACATCTGGATTACCCTTCAAACGCATAAAAACGTTATGGCCATTGCTTCATTAAAAGATTTGGCTGCTGTAATACTGGTAAAAGGATTCTTACCAGATGCCGATATGGAAGCACAAAGTAACGAAGAAAATATCCCTGTGTTGGGAACAAACGATGAAACTTTTGAGGTTAACGGAAAACTGTTTAACTTGCTCAACGGCAAATAAATAAAACCAATGAAGGAGTTCAGGGCCGACCTTCATATACACACTGTGTTATCGCCATGTGGCAGTCTGGAGATGAGTCCACGCAACATAATACAGCAGGCCCTGGAAAAAGGTATTGACATAATTGGAATTACCGACCACAACAGTACCAGACAATGTCAGGCTGTTGTAAATGAAGCTGTAAAATCAGGCATTACAGTTTTTTGCGGAGCGGAAGTCACTACAAAAGAAGAAGTTCATTGCCTGGCGTTCTTTGAAAATTTTGACATACTTAAAGCATTTCAGGATTATCTCGACAATCATCTGCCTGAAATCATGAACAATCCGGATATATTTGGTTATCAGGTTGTTGTTGATGAAGAGGAGAATATTGTATTCGAGGAACCCCGGTTGCTTATTTCAGGTTTAAATCAGAGTATAGATCAGTTGGAAGCCGAAATTCACAAGCTGGGGGGAATATTTATTCCTGCTCACGTTAACAGGCCAAAATACAGCCTGATCAGCCAGCTTGGTTTTATCCCACCCGATCTCAGAGCAGATGCCTTTGAATTAAGCAAGCATGTTGAAACAGAAGAATTTCTCAAAAAATATCCTTATCTTAGAGGCAAAACTTTTGTAAGAAATTCTGATGCACATCATCCGGAGACTATCGGAGAAAGTTTCACAACATTGGTTATGGAAGAAGCCACTATTGCTGAGTTCAGGTTGGCCTTGCTAAATGAAAACGGAAGGAGGGTAATATTATGATGAAGGACTTTGCCATGCACATCATGGATATTGCTCAGAACTCCGTATCAGCAGGCGCTTCAGAGATTACAGTTGAGATATTTGAATCGGAAAGAACTGACCTGTTTGCTCTGACCATCAGAGACAACGGAAAAGGAATACCGGCTGACATGATTGATAAGGTAACTGACCCTTACGTAACCAGCCGTACAACCCGAAAAGTAGGTTTGGGATTACCCTTGCTGAAACAACACGCCAATTCAACCGGAGGAAGCCTGATGCTGGATTCGGCAGAAGGAAAGGGAACTGAAGTAAGAGCAACATTCGGGCTCAGCCATCTCGACAGGCAGCCGCTCGGAGATATAGCAGGAACCATAGTATTGCTGGCAGCAGCGAACCCACAGATAAGGTTTGTTTACAAACACAGCACCGATACTGGTTCATATATTTTTGACACTGTTGAGGTGAACCAGATGCTTGAAGATATGTCAATAGCAGAAGCGCCTGTAATCAGGTTTCTGCGCGAAATGATTGAAGAAAATTTGAAAGAAATCAAGATTTCAGGATAACAAATCAACACACAAACAAAAACAACATTAAAACATGGGACAAGTAAAATCGCTGGCTGACCTGCGCAAGATCAAGGAAGATCTGCAGGTTAAAATGAGCCTGAGAGAAAAGAGCAACAATCCCGAAAGCCTGGTACAGGTTAAGGTTGCAATGGCAACCTGCGGAATTGCTTCAGGAGCCAAACAGGTGATGGATTTTTTTATTGATGAGTTCGATAAAAGAAACATACAGGCTGTGGTTACTCAAACCGGCTGCATGGGCTATTGTTTTGCAGAGCCAACCGTTGAAGTTACACTTCCGGGGCAGGAACCTGTAGTTTTCGGCTATGTAGATGCCAAAAAAGCAGATGACATTATTGAAAAATATGTAAAGAACGGTGAACTGGTTGAAGGTATTATTCCGGTGAACTACCAAACCATTGAAAAGAAATAAGGAGGAGCGGGAATGTCAAAATTTAAAATGCACATACTGGTTTGTGGCGGCACAGGCTGTCATGCATCGGAAAGCGATATGCTTCTCGATAATCTTAAAACCATTGTTAGCGACAAGGGACTCGATGGCGAAGTACAGGTAATTGCCACCGGATGTTTTGGCTTTTGTGAAAAAGGCCCCATTGTCAAAATTATGCCCGACAATACCTTTTATACTCAGGTAACTCCGGCAGATGCCCGCGAAATTATTGAAGAACATATTGTTAAAGGCCGTAAAGTAACCCGCCTTCTTTATGTTGATCCTGAAAACAAAGAAACCATTGCCGATTCAAAGCATATGGGTTTCTACAAAAAGCAACTCAGGATTGCCTTGCGTAACTGCGGATTTATTGATCCGGAAAATATTGATGAATACATTGCCCGCGATGGGTATGAAGCTCTTGCCAAGTGCCTCACCGAAATGACTCCTCAGCAGGTAATCGAAGAAATGAAAAAATCAGGTCTTCGCGGACGTGGAGGCGGAGGTTTTTCAGCCGGGCTTAAATGGGAGATTACCAGTAAATCAGTTTCTGATGAAAAATATGTAGTTTGTAATGCTGATGAAGGTGACCCGGGCGCATTTATGGATCGTTCCATCCTTGAAGGAGACCCCCATTCAGTAATAGAAGCAATGGCTATTTGCGGATATTGCATTGGTGCCGCCTTCGGATTGGTATACATCAGGGCTGAATACCCATTAGCAATTGACAGGCTAAAAATTGCCATAAAACAAGCCAGAGAATATGGCTTGCTTGGCAGTGATATACTGGGTACAGGATTCAATTTTGACATTGAACTGCGCTATGGAGCCGGAGCATTTGTCTGCGGTGAAGAAACTGCGCTGATTCACTCCATGGAAGGCCTGAGGGGCGAGCCTACAGTTAAGCCACCATTCCCATCGGTATCAGGATACTATGGCAAACCAACCAATGTTAACAATGTTGAAACTTTTGCCAATGTTCCGGTAATTATTAATCAGGGAGCTGAATGGTTTGCCAGTATCGGAACTGAAAAATCAAAAGGAACCAAAGTATTTGCTCTGGCCGGAAAAATCAACAATGTTGGTTTGATTGAAGTCCCCATGGGAACTACCCTAAGGGAAGTAATCTACGAAATCGGCGGCGGAATAAAGGATGGCAAGAAGTTTAAAGCTGTTCAAACCGGAGGACCATCAGGAGGATGCCTCACCGAGAAACATCTTGATACACCCATTGACTACGACAATCTGGTAGCCAGCGGATCTATGATGGGTTCGGGCGGTATGATTGTAATGGATGAAGACGATTGTATGGTTTCCATGGCGAAATTCTATCTGGATTTCACTGTTGAGGAATCATGCGGAAAATGTGCTCCCTGCCGCATCGGTAACAAAAGGTTGTATGAAATTCTTGATAAACTCACACAAGGCAAAGGAACCCGCGAGGACATTGACAGCCTGAGAAATCTTAGCCATGTAATTAAAGATACTGCCCTTTGCGGACTTGGCCAGACATCACCCAACCCGGTTTTGTCAACCATGGACAATTTCATGGAAGAGTATCTGGAACACGTACATGATAAAAAATGCCGTTCAGGACAGTGTAAAGCACTGCTTCAGTACATTATTGAACCTGAAAACTGCGTTGGATGTACCGCATGTGCAAGAAATTGCCCTGTTAATGCCATTTCAGGAGAGCGCAAAGGAGTTCACATTATTGATCAGGCCACCTGTATCAAGTGCGGCGCTTGTCTTGAAAAGTGCAAATTCAACGCTGTGTTTATCAAATAATACCCCTGAAGAACAATGGAAACAATCAAACTAACTATAGATAATAAAGCAATTGAGGTAGCCAAAGGCACCACAATTCTTAAAGCAGCCAGGGAAGCCGGTATTCACATTCCTACCTTGTGCTACCTGCACCTGCACGACCTGAATATTGAAAATAAACCTGCCGGATGCCGCATTTGTGTTGTGGAGGTTGAAGGCCGCCGCAATCTTGCTCCTGCATGTGTTACCGAGTGTACCGAAGGTATGGTAGTAAACACTCATAATATCAAGGTTTTAAATGCAAGGAAGACTGTTCTCGAGCTCATTCTTTCTGATCACCCGACCGACTGCCTTATCTGCGCCAAAAACGGAAATTGTGAATTACAAACCATGGCTCAGGAATTCGGCATTCGCAAACTGCATTACGAAGGTGAGCAATCACACTATCGTGAAGACACCTCCCCTGCCATTATTCGCGATGTTGACAAATGTATTATGTGCCGCCGCTGCGAAATGATGTGCAACGAAGTTCAGACTGTTGGAGTACTCTCGGCTGTTAACCGCGGTTTCATGTCGGTAGTGGCTCCTGCGTTTGAAATGAACCTCGACCACAGTGTGTGCACATATTGCGGACAGTGTGTTGCAGTTTGTCCTACTGGTGCATTGACCGAAGTAGATCATACCAATTCTGTTATCAGAGCTTTGGCCGACCCAACCAAAACAGTGGTAGTACAAACAGCACCTGCAGTAAGAGCAGCGCTGGGCGAAGAATTTGGCATGGAAGCAGGCACTCTCGTTACCGGAAAACTTGCTGCAGCATTACGCAGGCTTGGGTTTAACTATGTATTTGACACCGATTTTGCTGCCGACCTTACCATTATGGAAGAAGGCACTGAATTACTTGACAGGTTAACCCGTCATTTGAATGGTGATAAAAATGTTCCACTGCCTATCCTTACTTCATGCTGCCCCGGCTGGGTAAACTTCTTTGAGCATCAGTTTCCAGATATGATGGATATTCCATCAACAGCAAGAAGCCCGCAGCAAATGTTTGGTGCCATTGCAAAAACTTACTTTGCCGAGAAGATTGGCATCAACCGCGAGAATATGGTGGTGGTAAGTATTATGCCTTGTCTTGCGAAAAAATACGAATGTCAGCGCGATGAGTTTGCAACCAATGGAAACCCTGATGTTGATTTCTCAATTTCAACCCGCGAGCTGGCTCATCTGATCAAGCAATCGAACATAGATTTCAATGCGCTTCCGGATGAAGACTTTGACAATCCTCTGGGAGAATCAACCGGTGCAGCTGTTATTTTCGGAACTACAGGCGGAGTAATTGAAGCCGCTGTTCGTACTGCTTATGAAGTACACACCGGAAAGAAACTTGCCAAAGTTGACTTTGAAGAGCTGAGAGGAATGGACTACATTCGCAAGGCAACCATTGATTTCGACGGACTACCCATCAACATTGGTATTGCTCACGGATTAGGGAATGCCCGCAAATTGCTTCAGGACATCAAAGATGGAAAATCTGAATTCCATGCCATTGAAATTATGGCTTGCCCCGGTGGATGTATTGGTGGCGGCGGACAGCCCCTGCACCATGGAGATTCCAGCGTAATTAAGGCTCGTCAGAAAGCTATTTATGTTGAAGATGCCGGAAAAACCATTCGCAAGTCGCACGAAAATCCATACATTGTGAAGTTGTATGAAGAGTTCCTTGGAAAGCCTTTGAGTGAAAAATCGCATCATCTGCTTCACACCCATTATTTTGATAAAAGCAACGAAACTTTTATTGAGTAACAGGGCTGATGGGCTAAAATCAGATTAATCAATTTCAAAGAACTTTTAATCATGGCAAACATAAAAATATCTGCAAACAAACTCGATGAGTTAAAAGCCGTTTGCAAATCGTTTAACAACGAAAAAGGAGAACTGATTAATGTGCTTCACAAAGCGCAGGGCATATTTGGATATCTTCCGGCAGAAGTGCAGGAAGTAATCGCCAAAGAACTCAACGTATCGGTAGCACATGTATACGGCGTGGTGTCTTTCTATTCATTCTTTACCATGCTTCCCAAAGGCGAACATCCGGTTTCAATTTGCCTTGGAACTGCCTGTTATGTAAGGGGTGCAGAAAAAGTGATTGATGAATTCAAACGCTTACTCAACATTAATGTAGGAGAAACAACACCTGATGGAAAATTTTCACTCGCATGTCTGCGCTGTGTTGGCGCCTGCGGACTCGCTCCGGTAGTACTTGTTGGTGAAAAGGTTTACGGACGTGTTGCTCCCGACGGAGTAAAAGACATCGTAGCCGAATACGCAAAATAAGTTGTTTTCATAGTGTTTTGGTGTATAGCCGGGCCGTATTTTGCCCGGCTATTTTATTATAAAGTCATAAAAAAAGCCCCTGCCAGAGGAGCTTTCAATTACACCGGAACAAGTAATTAGTTTGACAATACTTGTGTAACCAATTCAGCGGCTTCCTGCAGAAGTACTGCAGAGTATACTTTAAGACCAGATTGTTCTATCAGCACCTTGGCTTCTTCGGCATTGGTTCCCTGTAGCCTGACAATAATAGGCATATCAATATCACCTATATTTCTGTATGCATCAACAATTCCCTGTGCAACGCGGTCGCAACGAACAATACCGCCAAAGATATTCACCAGAATAACTTTAACATTGGGATCTTTCATTATGATACGGAAAGCTTTCTCAACACGCTCGGCATTGGCGGTTCCTCCAACATCAAGAAAATTGGCCGGATCACCTCCCGAAAGCTTGATAATATCCATAGTAGCCATTGCCAATCCGGCTCCATTAACCATACAGCCAACATTTCCACTTAACTTAACATAGTTCAGATTATGTTCGCCAGCTTCAACTTCGGCAGGGTCTTCTTCTGTGAGGTCGCGCATGGCCTGAATATCAGGATGGCGGTACAAAGCGTTCTGATCAAGCCGCATCTTGCAGTCAGCAGCCATTATCAGATTGTCAGATGTTTTGAAAACCGGATTTATTTCAAGCATTGCAGCATCGCTTCCCATGTATGCATTGTAGAGTCCTTTTACAAACTTCTGCATATTCTTATGGGCTGCTCCATCAAGTTTCAAATTGTACGCAATTTTTCTGCACTGAAAATCCTGAAGGCCAACTTTTGGATCAATTTCTTCAACAAAAATAAGATGAGGAGTTTTTTCAGCTACCTCTTCAATATCCATACCTCCTTCGGTTGAGTACATCACCATAACTCGTCCGGTTGCACGGTTAAGGAGAAGACTCATGTAAAATTCCTGCGGCTGAGATTCACCCGGATAGAAAATATTCTGCTCAATTAAAACCTTGCTTACGAGTTTCCCCTCGGCTTTGGTTTGAGGAGTAATGAGCATCATTCCAAGAATTTGCGACGATTTTTCCCAAACTTCATGCAAAGACTGCGCAATTTTTACACCACCGCCCTTACCACGGCCACCGGCATGAATCTGAGCTTTTACAGCCCATTTTTCAGAATTTGTAATTTGTTGTATTTCTTCAGCAGCCTTTACAGCTTGCTCGGCTGTTTCTGCAACAATGCCTACCGGCACAGGAACTCCATATGAACGAAGTATCTGTTTGGCCTGAAATTCGTGAAGGTTCATAAGTAAAATTTAAAGATCATTAAAATTTGATTCATTGAATTGATCACAAAAAAACAGTCGTTTTACTGAAATCTGTTATATTTGCGCAACTTATCAGCCTGTAAACAATAATACAGCCTGTGAGTTCAGCAAATTTAGAATTTTTTTTATTCACGGGAGTAATCCATGAAAATACCTTTATAATCTTACGTAAAACAAGCCCAATCTCCTGAAAATTAGATGAGAAGTTTCTTATTACATATTATTTTCATAACCCTTTGGGGAATATTTTTCCCAAAATTTGCCAATTCCCAATCAGGAAGTGTTAAAGCTGCAAAAGCTGTAAGGTCTGTTTCTGCACCAAAAATTGATGGAATTTTGTCAGCAGGAGAATGGGAAAATGCTACCTATCTCAATGATTTTACCCAATATGAGCCAGTCTCAGGTATTTCTCCGCGTTTTGAAACCAGTGTTTATATCCAATATGATGATGATGCCATTTATATTGCAGCTGATATGACCGATTCATCACCAGATAGTATTTCAGCACAATTGGGCGTGCGCGATAATTTTGACTTGAATGCAGATTACTTTGCCATAGGTTTCGACACATATAATAATCAACAGGACTCTTACTATTTTTTCGTTTCAGCTTCTGGCATCCAGGGTGACGGACGAGAACAAGATGAAACATATAATGCTGTTTGGTACAGTTCAGCAAAGATATCCAGTACAGGTTGGGTTGCTGAGATAAAAATACCTTATTCAGCTCTCAGATTCCCGAAAAAAGATACTCAGGACTGGGGAATGCAGATTTTGCGAAAAGTCAGGCGTTTCAGAGAAGAGTACCATTGGGCTCTTGAGGAAAAAGGTGCAGGTAATTCGCTGGTTTACTGGGGAAAAATTACGGGGCTCGACAATATTAAACCACCTTTGCGCTTGTCTCTTACTCCTTATGTTTCGGCCAATTACCAGCATAACAGCGATCCTGTTTTCAGGGAAAATCCATGGTCATCTTCATTTAATGGAGGAATGGACATTAAGTATGGTATCAATGAGAGCTTTACGCTCGATATGATTTTATTGCCTGATTTTAGTCAGGTTAAATCCGATGAGGTTGAAAACAACCTTACCGCACTGGAACTTATTTATGATGAGAACCGAAGCTTCTTTAATGAAGGAACCGATTTGTTCCAAAAGGGCGATCTTTTCTATTCACGCCGAATAGGCAGAACTCCCCTGCTCGCGAATAGTGTAAAAGATTCCGTAAACCAAAACGAATGGGTAAGTGATAACCCATTAAATGCCAAGCTACTGAATGCGACAAAACTTTCCGGAAGAACTTCAGGAGGGCTGGGGATTGGTTTTTTCAATGCGTTGACCGGAGACACCAAAGCCACCATAACCGATAGCATTACAGGCCGCAAACGCGAAGTCACCATTGACCCTTTAACAAACTATAATATTGTTGTACTTGACCAGGCATTGCCAAATAATTCATCAGTTTATGTAATCAACACCAATGTTTCAAGGCCGGGAGGCTGGGATGACTCAAACGTTACCGGAGTTGGTGGTGTTGTTGGAAATAAAACCAAAACTTATCAATTGGGAGCCAATCTGGCAGTTTCAAAATGGTTCAGTGCAGGAGATGATTCCCATTATCCTATTGCAGAATCCAAAGCCGGCTATAATTATGGCTTGTTCTTTATGAAGAGCAGGGGAAAATTTCAATTCAGCCTGTACCAGAGTTCGCTTGATAAATATTTCAATATTAATGACATAGGGATAAACCGCACCCGCAACCAACTGAACCGGGGCATCTACCTGAGCTACAGAGTATATGAACCATTTGGCATTTTTCTTAATTTTAAACAAAGCATTGCCTGGGATCAGCTGATTACACCTGATACAAAAAAGAATATCTCAACCAAATTTACCTATAGTGGAAATACCACCTTTAAAAATTATTTAACCATTTGGTGGGGAGCAACGGTTTCGCCTTTCGAACGATATGACTTTTATGAACCCCGCAGAGCAGGCCGATACTACATCATGCCCGGTTATTACAGTGTAAACGCTGGTTTATCAAGCGATTACAGAAAAAGATTGGCCATTGACGGAAAGATTACCTATACCAAAGATTTTGACAAGATTGAATCATACTGGACAGATTTCGGACCGATACTCAGAATCAGCAACAAGTTGCTCATTAAACACGAAACCGGTATAGGTTTTAATCCAAATAATCTGGGATATGTTTACCAGAATGCAGAGGGTATTTATTTCGGCCGAAGAGATATTTACACCCTCGAAAATACATTCACAGGTAATTACATGATCAGTAAAAAGATATCTACCGGACTGGCATTGAGGCATTTCTGGCAAAAAGCAGAATATACTGATTATTATACTTTGCTTGAAAACGGGTATCTTCAAAGTTTTTCAGAATATCCGTATCAACACCATTACAACTTCAATTATTTTAGTATTGACCTGAATATCGCCTGGGAATTTGCCCCCGGAAGTATGCTCAGCCTGGTGTGGAAGAACAACATTCAGCAATACAACAACCAATACGATATTCATTTTGCAGATAACCTCAACGCGATGTTTAATGCACCTCAAACCAACCTGATTAGTTTAAAAGCGCTGTATCATCTTGATTATCAAGATATAAAAAGAGTATTTAAGCGAGAATAAAATAATTCAGGCAATTGAATGCCAGACAATTTTTTCGGTGTATTGCATCGGTTTACCGGGCTGATTCCGTACTTTTTAAATGTAGCTTTCTTATCGGACCAAACCTATGCAAAAGTTCTTGTCCTTGCATAATCAGGCAATACCATTCCCTGAATTCGGGTTCACAAATCTTAACAACAACTGATATTCAGCAAATTAAGGATTTTATAAAATCAAAGTTGTGCATAAAATATTTAATCATGAATGTAAAATATTCAGTTAGTGTTAAAAACACACTCAAAATTTTCTTCTCTGCAGCAATAGAAAAAGCAATGGTTTAATAAGATTTAAAGAACTTATTCACAAAATAATAAATTTTTGTTAAAATTTTACTTTTTACGCAACTTTTTTGAAAATAACGAGTTACATTATAAGGAAAAGCTAATTAACCTAAAAGACTTGTTACACTAAATACTCATCACCATGTTAGCTACATTAAAATTTCCCATTATGGGATACACCAAAATCAGACTTGTTGTAAAGAATGGTTACAAATGGCTTGCCGAATTGGTTGGCGCAGATCTTGAAGTTGAAGTTTACGAAGAAGATTTTGTTCTTGACTAAACTTTTTCATCACGGATTATAGACTGATATGATAATTAAATCATATTCAGGAAGATTTGTTTTGCCCGGCGGACTGCCATAGAAATATCTGAAAAACTCTGTTTATCAGCGATATAGCATCTATTATTTCTCTCAATGTATTTGCTTCTTCGGTAAAGCCAAACTTTCAACCTACAGATTCTTTATTTCTTAAATTGTGTCTGTTGTTAACAGTTACATTTTTACCATTTGTAAAACCCTTAACTTTGCCAGTGATTAAAATGATGCTGTCAGATGATAAAGGCTGAGAATATTGTAAAGTCCTACGGGCAATTGAAGGTGCTTAAAGGGGTATCGTTGCAGATTGACCGTGGAGAGATTGTATCAATCACAGGGGCATCAGGAGCTGGAAAATCAACACTTTTACACATATTGAGCACACTGGATCAGGCTGATTCGGGTGAAGTATGGATAGATCAGGTATCTCTGGGCAAACTGGCCGATAACAAACTGGCCGAATTCCGTAATCAGAAGATTGGTTTTGTTTTTCAGTTTCACCACCTTTTGCCTGAGTTTACAGCACTTGAAAATGTTTGTATTCCAGCATTTATTGCCGGCATTGGTAAAAAGGAAGCAGAAAAACGTGCAATTAAACTGATGGAATTCCTGAAAATAAGCGACAGGGCATCGCATAAACCTTCTGAACTATCAGGAGGTGAACAACAGAGAGTGGCTGTGGCCCGGGCTTTGATCAACAAGCCAGCTGTGATTATGGCCGATGAGCCCTCCGGAAATCTTGATTCGGAAAATGCAACACAACTTCACAAGCTCTTTTTTGAATTGCGCGACAGCTTCGGGCAAACTATTGTTATAGTGACTCACAATGAAGAACTTGCCGAAATGTCGGACCGAAGGTTTTATATGCGTGATGGAAAAATTACAACAATAAAATCAGCAGAATAAACTTCTTTTAATAAAATTCGTTTTCCTGCGTTATTTTTGTTGTGCCTGAAAAGCATCATTTTCATTGATTTAATTTCGGTTTCTAAATTTCTTCACCTGACACCTTTGTTTAAATATAATCAGGTTTGAAAGAGAAGCAGATAAAAATCAGTGAAATGAACCTGATCAATTGCTAATTTATTTTCATACACAAATTGTATGATAATAATAGTCAGAAAAATGGATTTCAGCACTCCTTTATTGCAGGGTAATTGTCGAACACAAGTAAAAAATCTGCATAAAGCAGTCAGAACCACAAAATTGTTACCAATGAAATTCTCCGGATTAAACTTTAAGTTTTGTTTCAGCATTATTCTTTCAATCTTTCTGTTAACGATTGCTACCTCTGCATATACTCAATCGCTTGATCCGGCGAGGCTTCAGCAATTTGAAGAAGCCATTTTAAAAGGTGAGGATTTTTTCAAGGCAGGAGAATATGCCAAAGCCAAGGCTGAATACCAGAAGGCTCTGGCAATAGATCCAGGTGCTAAATATCCCAAAGACAAACTAACCCAGATTCGTAAATTTTACATTGATCCTGAAGATGAAGCCAGGTTCAAATCAGCATTCGACAATGGCAATCGTTTGTTTCAGGCAGGAAAATATGACGAAGCACGCGATCAGTTTTCGATTGCAACCAATATAAAACCTGAGGATAAACCAGCCAGAGATAAACTTATTGAAGCAGAACGGGCAGCTCAGGCATATAAAGAAGCATTTAAACAATATACACGACTTATTGCCGATGCCGACAAGCTTTATAACGAAGGAAGGCTTAAAGATGCCAGGCCGGTTTATGTTTCAGCTTCCGAAGTTTTGCCTTCAGAAACATATCCGCAAGTAAGAATTCAGGAAATTGACAGAAAAGAAGCTGCGGCTGAAGCATTAAAACAATCATACGAAACTACTCTGGCTGAAGCAGATGAAGCTTACATGAACCGCGATTTTACTACTGCCAGGTTAAAATACGAACAGGCATTAAAAATTAAGCCGGCAGAGAACTATCCCAAAAGTATGCTTGAGAGGGTAGCCGAAGGAATGGCACAACTTAAAGGGAATCAGGAAAAATACAATGCTGCAATAGCTGCAGCCGACAAACTTTTTGACTCCGGAGATTTTGAAACCGCCCGAAGTGGTTATCAGAATGCTGCTTCATTAATGCCTGGCGAAAAACATCCTGCTGAAAGAATAAACAGAATTGATGAAATTCTTGCGCAAAGAAAACAATTGGATGAAAATTACAATAAGGTACTTGCAGAAGCCGACAAACTTTTTGCAGAAAAAAAATATTCTGAAGCCAAAACTGAGTATCAGAAAGCCAATGATTTAAAACCCAGCGAATCGTATCCCAAACAAAGGATCGAAGAAACGGCTCAGCAACTGCTGGCCATTAAAGAAGCTGAACGAAATAAAAATTATAACGATGCCATTGTTCTGGCTGATAAGCTCTTTGGGGAGAAGAACTATAAAGAAGCCCTGAGTGCCTACAACGAAGCCAGAAGTATAAAACCTGAAGAAAAATGGCCTGCAGAGCAGATTGCTCAGATAAATAAACTGTTTGAAGACCAGAAGACACTCGAAAATGCATATCAGCTTGCAATATCATCAGGAGATAATTTATTCTCGGCCAATAGTTTAGCAGAAGCTAAAGCTGAATATCAGAAAGCGTCGGGATTAAAGCCAAACGAAGATTACCCTAAGGGCCGCATTGCAGAAATAGATACGAAATTAGCTCAGGCCCAAAAAAATGAAGCCGACTTCAATGCAGCAGTTACAGAAGGCGACACCTATTTTTCGGAAAACAACTTAGTAAAATCTGAAGAAGCTTACCGCAGGGCAATTTCTCTGAAACCAGGAAGCAAATACCCGGCAGATCAGATTGAAATAATACAAAGAAAGAAACTGGAATTGCAATCAAAAGAAGATCAGTATGTTTCGTTGGTTAAAGAAGGCGACGATAAGTTTTTGGCCAAGGAACTCAGTCTTGCAAAATCAAGTTATCAACAGGCTCTTGAACTGAAGCCCGGGGAAAAACATCCGGCAGACCGAATAGCCTTGATAGACAAAACGCTGGAAGAAGAGCAAAAACGTCGCAACGACTATACAATTAGTATTAAAGAAGCTGATCAACTTTTTGAAAAATCACAATTTGATGCTGCTTTAAGTTCTTACCAGAAAGCCGGACAGATTATCCCTGAAGAAAACTACCCGAATGAACAGATTGCCCGCATCAGGCAGATTCAGGAGGAGCTGAAATCAGCTGAAGAAAACTATTTAAAATATCTGGGCAACGGCGACGAGGCTTTTAAGAACAAGAGCTATCAGCAAGCCATAACTGCCTATGAAAACGCGCTGAAGCTAAAACCTGCAGAAAAATATCCGGCAACTCAAATTGAACTGGCACGCAAAAATTTAGATGCACTTGCTGAACTTAGAAACAAGTATAATGCAACCATAGCTGCGGGTGATAAAAACTTTGAAGCCGGGCTGCTTGATGAAGCCTTAAAAAATTACAATGAAGCCATCAGTTTGATTGCCGGAGAGAATTATCCTTCGGAACAAATCGAAAAGATTAATGCCCTGAAAGCATCACAACTGCAAAGAGAAGAAGAATACAGACAGGCGATAGTTAAGGCAGATGATTTTTTCGCAAAAACCAAATACAGCGAAGCACTTTCTAATTATGAAATCGCATTGACTGTAAATCCTTCATCGGAACATGCGCTTTCAAGAAAAGCTGAAATCGGAAGGATTCTTGGCGAAATTGAGCTTACATCGCAACAGTTTGAAACGGCTGTTAAACTGGGAGATGAAAAATTCAATATGCGTTTATGGGACGAATCGGAAGCTGCATTTAAACAAGCGCTGAAGTTAAAACCCGCCGAAACCTATCCAGCCACGCAGATTGAACAAATTAACAAAGAAAGAGAAGCTGAACGCACAGCCAGTGCCGGCTTTGCTGAATCTATTGCAGCAGCTGATGCAGCCTTTACATCCAAAGAATACGATAATGCTCTTGGCCATTATAAGCAAGCATTGAATTTTAAGCCACAAGCAGAGCACCCAACACGCAGAATTGCTGAAATCAATTCAATACTTGAAGAACAAAAACGCCTGGCTGATAAAGATTATTACGAAGCCTTAGAAAAAGCAGATGCTCTTTTTCAGGAAAAAGACTACAATTCGGCTGTCAGGTTTTATGAAACCGCAACTGCCATAAAGCCACTGGAAAACCATCCCAAAGACAGGATTCTGGCTATCAGAAATATTCTGCAGGAAAGAGCCCGTAATCAAATGGAGGCCTACAACAAAATTATCCTGAATGCTGACCGCTTATACCAGGCCAAGGTTTTCGATCAGGCCATTGATGCCTACACCGAAGCATCACTTGCCAAACCCGATGAAAGTTATCCGGCCGACATGATCAGAAAAATCAGAAAATACCTGGAAGACCATACCATGGTTGACCTGGTTGTATCCCCGACATCTGTTGAAACAGATACAGAGAAAAAATTCAATTTTACTCCCATTGAGTTCAGGTTGCGCAAAAACAATTATATCTCAATAAAAGCAAGAAAAACCAGCGAAACCGACCCCAAAGTCTATGTAAATTATGGCAAAGGATCGCAGAAAAACGGCGGGATCGTGCTAAGGAGCATCACAACCGATGAGCATGGCGACTTTTTGGTAAGAGTTAGTATTCAGGATCGCTGGTACCGCGAAGACAACAACTGGATTGGAATTTATGCCGAAGGAGGCAGCATAGAAATTGAAAAGATGCAGATCGCACAGGGTGGGGAATAGCAGAAACACTTCCGGTTTTTTGCCTTACTGTTAATATTTTTGATGAAATTCAGTCTCAATACTTTTTAAATTTTCACTTTAAGAGTACAGACTTGTTTATCAATCAAAAAAATACAGACATTTGCAGCCATTGGTTTTAACACTAAGCGCTGTATGGAAAGTTACTTTGAACCATTCAGAATAAACACAATAGGTCACGACCTTATATATCCGACTCCTTACGGGAATCAGAAACTTATTTATGCCGACTGGATTGCCAGCGGCAGGTTGTACAAACCCATTGAGGATATTCTTTCCTATGAAATCGGGCCATTTATTGCCAACACCCATACCGAAACCAGTGAAACCGGATCTTCGATGACACGTGCCTATCACGAAGCCCACAAAAGAATAAAAAAACATGTTAATGCAGGCCCCGATGATGTAATTATCACTTCCGGCTTTGGAATGACCGGTGTAATAGTGAAGTTCCAAAGGATGATGGGTCTGAAAATGTGTGGACAACTCACTGACAGCAGGTGTTTTAAGGAAAAAGAGCGACCGGTTGTTTTTGTAACCCATATGGAACATCACAGCAACCATACGTCCTGGTTTGAGACCATGACCGATGTGGTGGTTCTGGCTCCCGACAAAGATTTATTGGTTGATCCGGAAGAGCTCAGAAAGCAGCTCGAAAAATACAAGGACAGGCCATTAAAAATCGGCGCTTTCACAGCCTGTTCGAATGTAACCGGCATAAATACTCCTTATCACAAACTTGCCAGACTGATGCATGAGTTTGGCGGTGTTTGTTTTGTTGATTTTGCAGCTTCTGCGCCCTACGCTCATATTAACATGCATCCTGAAGATCCATTGGAAAAACTGGATGCCGTTTTGTTTTCACCGCATAAGTTTTTGGGTGGTCCGGGTTCTTCCGGTGTTTTGGTATTCGACAGAAAAATGTATCACAGCCGCACCCCCGACCAGCCGGGCGGAGGCACCGTTGACTGGACCAATCCCTGGGGCGAATATAAATATGTTGATGATATTGAATCGCGCGAAGATGGCGGAACTCCGGGTTTTATGCAGGCAATAAGAACAGCCCTTAGCATTGAACTAAAGGAAAAAATGGGTGTTGAGAACATGATGAGGCGCGAAGAAGAACTTCTGAAAATCGCCTTTTCGGGAATGGACAACATTCAGGGATTAAAAATACTAGCCAACGAACAAAGACATCGCTTAGGCGTGATCTCTTTCTACTTTACTGATATTCATTACAATCTGGTTGTAAAGCTGCTCAGCGACCGCTATGGAATACAGGTACGGGGCGGTTGTGCCTGTGCCGGAACCTATGGCCACTATTTGCTGGATGTAAGCTATGAACATTCCAGGTCAATCACTGAGTTGATTAATCATGGCGACCTCTCGAAGAAGCCGGGCTGGGTAAGGTTATCGCTGCATCCCACCATGACCAATGCCGAATTGCAAACAGTACTCCAGGCATTGGAAGACATCAGCAAAAACCATAAAATCTGGCAGGAAGACTATGCTTACAACAAACACACCAACGAGTTCAGGCATGTAAGTGACAACTGCCAGATCTCTGACCGTGTTAATCAGTGGTTTAAACTATAGGAAGATTAGGTGATTTTGCGGATAAGATTATCTGGCTTTTTCCAGGGTAATCAGAGTGATTTCGGGCAGAATCCCTACCCTGCCGGGATAAGCAATGTGTCCAAGCCCCCGGTTCACATACAGATAACTTTTCTTGCCCGTTGAGGTTGTCTCATAGGTTAATCCTGCCCAATTTTCGTAGAGATAGCGTGCCGGGCTCCACTTAAACCCAAATGCTTCAATTCCCATTTGCATGCCATGGGTATGACCTGAAAGGGTAAGGTCAAACTCAGGGAAGCGGCTGAATACTTCGGTTTCCCAGTGAGTTGGGTCATGCGATAATAAAATGTTTACATCACCGGTTTTAGCGCCTGACATGGTTTTATCCATATCTCCATATTTTCTAAACCGGGCCGTTGCACTCCAGTTTTCCACACCGGCAATCAACAGGGAAGCATCTCCCACATTTAGGCTGTCAACTGAATTTCTTAACAATTTCCAACCAATATTTTCGTAAAAATCCACAAGCTGCTGAAGGTTTTGCTCCTTTTCGCCGGGAGACTTCCAACTTACATAATCACCATAGTCATGATTGCCGAGAATTGCATAAACACCATACTTTGCCTTTAACTGTGCCAAAGTTGATTCAAATCCTCTTACTTCCAGAGTACTGTAATTTACCATATCGCCGGTAAAAACAATCACATCAGGATTCAGCTCATTTATTTGATTTACTGCCCTTTGCAATGATTTTGCTGAAATCCAGCTGCCCAGGTGAATATCTGAAATCTGAACTATGCGCAGGCCCTCCAGCGAGTGAGGCAATGCCTTGATAGAAAGACTGATTTTGTGCAATCTGAATTTATAAACCCAAACTGTGCTTCCGACCAGTAAACCAGCCAAAGCGAGGCTTCCAAGAAAAATTCCCATTTTTTTAAAGAGATTGATTCCTCTTTCCAGCTTAATTTTCCGAAAAGAAGATGATGTAAAGTGCTGCAGCAACCATAGAATAAATGCAGGCAGCAACGGCAGAAAAAGAAAAAATTTTGAAATAAAAAACACCAATGCCATCCCCGGAAGGTAAATTCTTAAAGATTTTGGCATTTCTGTCATTGGGACAACCACCGATCCGAAAAGAAAAAACAGCATAATGGCCAGGGGCAGCCACCAAAATATTTGAATGGCCGTCTTTACCATCCCCGGATAGTTTTTCCACAATGGGCTTAAAAATCCAAGTACCAGTAAATCAAGTACAAAGAGCAGTAAAAGATACGGAACCCTTGCAGCATATTTGGGCAGAGATTGCTGCATAAGCACATAAAGTGCTGCAACAAAAACAATGGCTACAGCAGCCAGAATCAGCCTGATGTACTTTTTCGTGAATTGCGGATGGTTAAAGGCAGTCAAATTCCTGTGGATTATCGGGTTGCAAAAATAAACAATAACAAAACAGGCCCGACCGCCATTAGGGTCAGGCCTGATGTTTAACAATTTCTTAACGCTGATTATTGCATTTGAATATTCAGCCTGTCTTCTTCCTGCATTCTGAAGCGCAGGAGATCAGCATATCTTCTCCCCTTCTTAAGTCCATGCTGCTGCCAGGCGCGATTGGCCCATTCTTCAGCAATGCTAAGATTTCCATCAACTTCGCTGGCCAAAGCCATGTTGTAACAAGCACGGGAAGCAATTTTTGCATCCTGGCTCAGGGTATATTTTTTCCAGATTGCAATGGCTTCGTTCCAGTTGCCACGTTTCACCATTCGCGATGCTTCTTTAAACTCATCGTTGGCTTTTCTGTAATAACTGCGCGTTTCGTAAACCCATGTTGGAGAAATCCGCCGGGCATATTGCTGACCAGAATAATAACCCGATTCATTAAGTGCCATTCTTTTGGAAGGAAGCTTACCCAGTACTTCATCAGGGCTATCGCCACTTTCTCCCCATGACATATTATCATTGAACGAATTACGATCTACCACCTGCCTTTGCTTTGGGTAATATATGGTCCATCCCGAACGTACATTCATATCCAGATCGGCGTAGTATTCCTTAACTATAACTTTCTTTTTATCAATTACACGTTCAACGTCGGCAGAGCTGGTTTTAAGAGAAACATCAGAATCAAAGGTCTCCAGAGCAACAATAGCATCCACCCTGAATCTTTCGCACAGTTCATCAACCTGCTTCCAGTCGAGAAATTCGGGCCAATGCCGTGTGCCAGTTCCCCTGAGTTCAACACCTTCAACCACAACAGCAGTAAAACGGGGATTATTATTTAATCCTGATGCCAGTCCGCGTAAACTTTCATTGGAAGCATCACGATCAGCTCCAATGGATTCGCCGGTCACCAGCCCTTCCAGAAAATTTTTCACACCTTCACCTTTGGCAGGAAGCGAGCGGTTAACAACCCCTACTTGTTTTATTTCAGCAGGAAGAGTAATATCGGCAGGTTTTAAAATCTGCATCTGATGCGATGCGGTGCTGCATGAGGCCAAAATTACCGGCAGGAGCAATAAGAAGAATGGCCGTGATAAAAAAGTTTTCATATAAACGGGGTATTTGTTTTGATTCAGCACAAACCAACAATTGTACCAAAGTGAATGAAAAAGAAAGTAAGAAAAGACAATACGGAGAGCAGTAAAACAGATAAGCCAGAATGAGAAATTCAATACAAATAATCTATGGCTTAAAACAGGAAAGGCAGCGGGTTAAAAATATTTTGCTTAAATCAAAAATAAAATTTGTGATTAAAAAATCTCTTTGTACTTTTGCACTCCCATTTGGTGAGGTGGGTGAGTGGCTTAAACCAACAGTTTGCTAAACTGTCGTACTGGAAACGGTACCGGGGGTTCGAATCCCCCCTTCACCGCAAAGAGGATGAAGAATCCTCTTTAATTTTTATTGAACCGGGGTGTAGTACAGTTGGTAGTATGCTTGGTTTGGGACCAAGAGGTCGTCGGTTCGAGTCCGGCCACCCCGACTACAATAAATCAGAAGCCTTGTAAGACAATAACTTACAAGGCTTTTTTTTCTGAATCAACTTTCGAGTCCGGCCACCCTGACAGATAAGCATTCCGCGAAAACGGGAGGCTCTTTTTTTAAGTTTATTTTATGGCTCACTTTGTTTACATTCTTAAAAGTCTGAAAGATAACAGGTTCTATATTGGCGAAACTGCTGATTTAGAAAGAAGAATTTTTGAGCATAATGAGGGATGGGTAAAATCTACCAGGGACAGAAGGCCTCTTGTTATTGTGTATACGGAAACCCTTGAATCCAAGTCTGAAGGAAAGAAAAGGGAAAAACAAATCAAAGCTTACAAAGGTGGTGAAGCTTTTAAAAAACTAATCTCTTCTGATTCAAATTAGTATGCTTGGTTTGGCCCCGCCATCGGCGGGGGTCGGTTCAAACCGGCCACCCCGACCACAATGAATCAGAAGCCTTGTAAGACAATAACTTACAAGGCTTTTTTTTCTGAATCAACTTTCGAGTCCGGCCACCCTGACAGATAAGCATTCCGCGAAAACGGGAGGCT